>NZ_BLKA01000001.1:0-532815 GCF_010306265.1 Weissella sagaensis
TTGAGTATAACTCAATTTTGTTGTTTTAATTGTTTAACAGAAGTTAAACGAATTTATTAGCGAATTGACTTCGCAAATGTTTTTGTTTCAAGCTTAATGCTTGAAGACCCTACACATTTGTTCTATCGAAACGATATTCAGTTTTCAAAGAACTATCTCGTTAAGCCTTTTGACTAACAGTTACCTTTAAATCATAACATTTTATTTATTCCTTGTCAAGAAGTATTTACTTGATGAATTAAACAAACTTGTTATTCCTTAACGCAACTTAATAATCATATCTCACTAAATGATGATTGTCAACATTTAATTTGAATTAATTATTATTGAATTTAAATGAAGAATGTAATCTTTCCTGAAAACTCAACTTTTTAATAATACCGAATTTATAAAATAAATGCAAGCTTTTTTTGAAAAAACATTAATCTAATTGAATAACGCCTGCCATATCAACATTTTTCAACAATCTCCCAATGTCACGCGCATTAATAAATTGCAAACCTAGTAAATTCAGCCGCTCTAAATTCAACAATTTTGAATCAATTGCTTCAAATGTATACAAAGAAACAAGATCTTCACTTGATTCAGATTCTTGTAAATGCCATGCCGCTAATTCACCAAAACGTAAATTATCAAAGTCAATTCCTAATTCATCCCTCATACCATTAACAATTGAGCCAAGCGCAGTATCCCCATCATGCTTATGCATTTTAACCGTATAAAACTTAGGCTTAGGTAACTCATCAGTTACTAAAAAATACGACTGATCATCTCGTGTAAATATAATTGTTCCCGCAATTAACGACATTATTGTGGCTCCATTTCTTTATTGATGTAATCTTTGTAGTGCTTCATTAACCATTGTTGGCCCTGATTTAGCAATCGTTTCAAATCCGATTGCTAAATGTTGATTAGTCCAATAATGATGTTGTGTAAATTTATAGTCTTGATTTATTTTCTCTTTATCTATCGCTGTCCTATTATAACCATCTAGTACGGTCCTTCTTGATAAAGAAATTTTTTCACTATAAATATCAATATCTAAAATCATTACCGTCACCGTTTGACCAACAACTAGCTCATCCCCAATTTCACGTATAAAAGCAGAACGACATTCAGATATATGAATTAAACCTTGATGATGATCATCTAATTGAATAAAAGCACCATACGGCTGAACACCCGTTACAACCCCCTCAACAACATCTCCAATGTGAAACACCATTACTTCATCTCCTATATAGTAATTAATATGTATCCGAGAACTAAACTCGGTTTAAAATAAGCTTGTTAATTACTCGCTAACAGTTGCTTTTAAAATTTTAATTTCTGTCTCTGGCTTATCTGCGTAATCAACCTTTTGAATTGCCATCTTGTCAATAACATCCATACCTTTAATAACTTGACCAAAGACAGTATGATGCTTATCTAACCAAGGTGTCCCACCATTCTGACCATAAGCTGTTACAATTTCATCCGGTACAACACCAGTTAATGAACGCAACATACGAGCAGGTACTTTATTAGCTTGTACAATAAAAAATTGTGAGCCGTTTGTATTAGGCCCAGCATTTGCCATTGATAACGCTCCTCGTAAATTAAATACTTCATCAGAAAACTCATCAGCAAATGGCTTACCCCAAATTGATTCACCACCCATACCAGTCCCAGTAGGATCACCGCCTTGAATCATAAATTCATTAATAACACGGTGGAAGATAATACCATCATAATAACCTTGCTTAATCAAGCCAACAAAGTTTTCAACTGTCTTAGGTGCTTGTTCTGAAAATAATTGCACCTTAACATCGCCCATAGTTGTTGATAAAACTGCAATTGGACCTGTTACTTCATTAATATTTAATTGTGGATATGTCATCATTTTCTACCTCTTAAGTTCTATTAAATACACTGTGTTTATTATAACATATAACTTACAGTGCCTTAAAAAAGTGATAAACTAGTAGCTAAGTCATTTTAGTTAATCAAGTAATTATAGGAGCTTAAACATACAATGATTCAAATCATCGACATATTTCTCCACTTAGATGTTCATTTAAATAATTTAGTTAACACCTGGGGTGGTTGGTCATACGCCGCTTTATTTGCAGTTATTTTTATTGAAACCGGGGCTGTTGTCTTACCATTTCTACCGGGTGATTCATTACTATTCGCCGCTGGATCCATTGCTGCACTATCGGGCAATTCACTAAACCATTGGTTATTAATGCTATTATTTTGGATTGCTGCTTTATCTGGTGATTCACTTAATTTCTTTTTAGGTCGTACTGTTGGCCTTAAATTAGTTCGTCATCCCATCCTAGGGCGCTTCATTAAGGAAAAGCATCTTCAAGAAGCTAATGATTTTTTTGTTAAGCATGGTAAGATGGCAATTATTTTAGGTCGTTTTCTACCAATTATTCGTACCTTAGTACCGTTTACTGCAGCCGTTTCTGGTTTCCGTTACCGTAATTTTATTATTTTGGAAACAATTGCCGTTACAGTATGGGTCATTATTGCCGTAGAAGCTGGTTTCTACTTTGGTGGTAATGCATTTGTTAGCGAACATTTTTCATTGGTACTAATTGGCATACTATTAGTATCTGCCCTACCAGCTATCATTAGTGCTATTCGACAAATATTGCTTAATAAAAAACAACAACAAATGAATAAATAACAAACAAAAAGAGGATGGTTTTAACCATCCTCTTTTTGTTTTATTTGTTATGATCAATAACAACGTTGCCTGCTTCAATTTCTTCAAAAGCTTGGCCAATAGGCTTTACTGAATCAAACTTTGCTAAAGTAGGTAATTCACCTTGTTCTAATTCATGCGCACGCTTTGCACCTAGTGCAATTAACTTATAACGTGAATCAACTTTTTCTAATAACTTGTCAACAGATGGGTATAAAATCATGCTTCTAACTCCTCAATCATCTTAATATACTCAGGCAATACGCGATTAACACGTAAACGCTCAACTTTAATAATATCTTTTATTCGATTAACTGCCAATGATACTTCATCATTAACCACTGCATAATCATAGTTAGCCATCATACGAATTTCAGCAGTTGCTGCTGAAACACGCCGATCAATAACTTCCATTGCCTCAGTACCACGACCAATCAACCGTTCTTTCAATGCTGCTAAATCTGGTGGTGTCAAAAAGATATACGCCCCTTCAGGCATTTTTTCTTTTACTTGCAACGCACCTTGAACATCAATTTCTAGTAAAACATCACGTCCGGCAGCCAAAGTCTGGTCGATAAACTTTTTAGGAGTACCATAGTAATTACCGACATACTCAGCATATTCCAACATATCACCATTTGCAATCTCTGTTTCAAATTCATCACGAGTAACAAAAAAGTAATCTTCACCGTTTACTTCACCACTTCTAGGCTGTCTAGTTGTCATTGAAATAGAATATTGAAAATCAATATCTGGCTCCTTAAATAAGGCTTTTCGTACAGTTCCTTTACCTACTCCAGACGGTCCAGATAGTACGATTAATACGCCACGCTTCATGGTACACATACTCCTAACTTTTTATCTAGTTGTTTAAATAATTATTTTACTCGCTTTTTGTCATGTAAACAACTTTATTCGACTGAATTTTTATGTGTATGCGCTCTTTTTAACAAATCTCGGGCATTTTCTTTAGCTGCCGTGGTTAATTCATTCCCCGATAACATTCGTGCTAATTCGTCAATTCGCTGGTCTTTTGCCAACTGACGAACAGATGTCTCAGTTCGTTTATCGATCACTTGTTTTTCAATAAAGAAATGATGGTCTGCAATCGCTGCAACTTGTGGCAAGTGCGTAATGGTCAAAACTTGGGAATACCGACCAATTACTGCAATTTTTTCAGCAATCGCTTGTGCCACTCGACCAGAAACACCGGTATCAACCTCATCGAAAATAATTGACGTAATCCCTTGTTCACGAGAAAAAATTGTTTTCATTGCTAACATCATTCGTGACAGTTCACCACCTGATGCAATCTTTGCTAATGGCTTGGCGCTTTCACCTAAATTAGTTTGAATATAAAATTCGACGCCATCCTGACCAGTCAGGCTTAACTTTTGTTTCATAAATTTCACCGAAAAAATGGCTTTATCCATGTACAAATCTTTTAGTTGTTCATGAATTTGGTCAGTTAATACTACTGCAGCATCAGATCGAATGTCATGCATTTGTTGGGCTAATTGTTGTGCAGTTTGCTTAGCAGCATCTAGTTGATCCGCCAAGGCAGCCGCATTTTCTTCATTCCCCCCCATTTGCATTAGCTCTTCATCTACTTGTTGTTGGTGCTTTAACACATCCGTAATCGTTGCCCCATACTTTTTTTCTAGTGAACGAATTAAATTTAACCGGTCATCCACATAGCGTAAGCGTTCTTCATCAAAAGCTAAATTATCACGCACATTTAAAATTTCCGAGGCTGCTTCTTGTAGTTCATAATAAGCTCCCCGCACAGCTTCGGTTAATTTAGTATAACGTGGGGCTAACTCTTCAATGTCTTCTAACTCACTAACAGCTGTCCCAACTGTTTCTAAGCCATTATTTTCCCATTCACCTTCAAGTGCTTCATATGCTTTTGATAAAGCTGTTAAAACATCTTGAAAATTCGACAATTCTTGATATTCAGTCTCCAACTCTTCTTCTTCACCAACAACTAAATTGGCCTCATTTAACTCATTACTTTGAAAACTCAACATATCTAATCGTTGTGCCCAGGCTTGCTCATCTGCCTGCCGCTTATGATATGCATCATTTAGTTGTTGATATTTTTTAAAAGCATTTTGATAGGCTGCCTGTACTGGTTGCAATTTTTTCTGTGCAAATTCATCTAACAACCCTAAATGTTGCTCTGGTTGCATTAATGCCTGGTGCTCATTTTGACCATGTATGTCTACTAGATGTCGGCCTAATGATTTTAAAGCCGTTGCGTTAACCAATACATTATTAACACGAATCACATTCCGACCGTTTCGATGTAACTCACGATGAATTAATAATTGATTATCTTCAAGTGGAATACCTAATGATTCAAGTACACTTTGTAAAGCCTCATTTGGTTCAACATCAATTAATCCTTGTAAAACTGATTTATCAGCCCCTTGACGAATGTAGTCTTGCGAGCCACGACCACCTGTTAACAATCCCACAGCATCAATGATAATTGATTTACCTGCTCCAGTTTCTCCAGTTAATACGGTCATGCCAGGTTCAAAGCTAATATTTAATTTGGGAATAATTGCAAAATTTTGAATGGATAGTTCTTGTAACATGCCGCCTCCTAAAATATAAACAACTTATTGGAATTTTTGCGTCACAAATTTTTGAGCTTGTAATTCTTTTTTTAAAATCATTAAAACATCAGCATCATCTCCGAGGATCCCAAATAGCTCGTCAAAATCCGCTTCTTGTAAAGCTAACTTCAAAGCCGGACCTGTTCCAGGCGCTACTGAGATCATCACAAAATTATCTTGTGTACGAATTGTTGTTGTCGGCTCTTGCATAATTCGTTTAATATGCGCCAATGCATCAGCTTGTGCCACAACCGCGTAAGCAAAGCCGCCTATTTCTAACGGTACTTTAACCAACTGCATTTCAGCAATATCGCGAGAAATTGTTGCCTGTGTAACATTCCATCCCATTTTATTAAGCGCATTGACAACATCTTCTTGTCGCTGCATGGTCTGTTTTGTAATGAGATTGCGAATCGCCAATTGACGTTCTTTTTTAGTTTTTCTCATCTAGCTTACCTTCACGATGAGCATTTAACTGTTCATGAGCCATTGTCACCACCGCTTCACGCTCATCCAACGTCATTGTACTATCACCACCATCTAACACTAAGTGCGCTAAGAATTCAATATTTCCTGACCCACCCTTAATTGGTGAATAGTCTAAACCAACAATACTAAACCCAGCTTCATGTGCATAGTCAGCTACTTTATTAATCACCTGACTGTGTGTTGTTGCGTCCTTGACAATGCCATGCTTACCAACCGCTTCACGTCCCGCCTCAAATTGCGGTTTAATCAGTGTTGCAACTGAACCACCTGAGGTTAGTATTTTTGATAGAGGGGGTAAAATCAAATTCAATGAAATAAAAGAAACATCGATTGTTGCAACTTGCGGTTGCCCCTCTTTAAAATCTTCTGGCTCTGCATAACGAAAATTCGTATTTTCCATCACGATTACTCGTTCATCTGAACGTAATGACCATACCAGTTGATTAGTCCCCACATCAAGTGCGTAGACTCGTTTAGCACCATTTTGCAAAGAAACATCAGTAAAGCCACCTGTTGATGAACCAATATCCAAAACTGTTTTATCTTGTACATCAATGTTAAACACTTGTAAGGCTTTTTCTAGTTTAAAACCGCCTCGGGACACATATGGCATTGGTGCGCCTTTTAAATGCAATTCAGTTGTAACAGGTATTTTTTCACCAGCCTTATCCATCCGCTGTTCATTTGCGCCTAAAATTTCACCAGCCATAATTGCCCGTTTTGCTTGTTCTCGTGATGTAAATAACCCTTGTTGAACAGCTAAAACATCAACACGTTCTTTTTCTACTGCCATATTTACTCCGTTATATCTTTAAAATAGTCTAAAAATGAGGCTAACAATTGTATATCTAATTGTGTTAATTTATGAAATGTATTCAATGATTTTTTTGCAGTATCGATTTGCTTTTGCAACATTTCTTTAGTAGATGCTACACCAAGAATCGTTGGATATGCCTGTGCTTCAACTTTACTTGCATTATAATCATCTAAATCATCTTTAATTTGAAATGCTAGACCATATGCCATGCCAAAATCATATAAACTATTTTGTACTGCTTGAGTAGCATTAGCCATAATTGCACCTGCTTGTAAGGCATATGCAATCAACGCACCTGTTTTATGGTAATGGATTGTTTGCGTCTCATTTAGTGTGACAACATCACGCTGCATTCCTGCGATATCAAGTACTTGACCTGCTACCATACCTGATGCACCAGCAGCTTTCGCTAATGCCGTTACTAGTTGAACTTTTTGCTCAGATGAAATTGCATGGTTACCGTCTGTTAACCATTCAAAAGCTAATGGTTGCAAGGCATCTCCAGCTAAAATGGCCGTATCTTCACCAAATGCACGGTGCGTTGTCGGCTTACCTCGACGCAAATCATCATCATCCATTGCAGGTAAATCATCATGAATTAGACTGTATGTGTGAATTAATTCCAAGGCACTAGCTGCTTTAAGAAAATGATTAGTTGGTAATTGATATGTTGTTAAAACAGCCAACGTCAACATTGGTCGCAATCGCTTACCGCCTGCCATAACGGCATAGGTCATCGCATCACGTAATTGTGGTACAAATGAACTATTTGCTAGTTCATCGGCCAGGGTCTGTTCAATTTTTGGCACCATTACTTTTGAAAATTCTTGCCAATGCATCTGCTTTATTCCCCTTTATTAAAATCACTCATACTACCGTCAGCATTAACAATCTTAGCTAGGCTCGTTTCTGCATTTTGTAATGTTTTTTGTAAGTCCTGACTAATTTTAATTCCCGTTTCAAATTGTTTTAGCGCTTCTTCTAGTGGCACATCCCCTTTTTCTAGCTGGCTCACAATGGTTTCTAATGTTGCCAAATTTTCTTCAAATGTTTTATCTGCCATATTATTTCTCTTTCTTTTCTATCACCGAAGCCACAATCTCGCCATCAGATAATTGTACTGTAATTTCATCTTGAGTAGATACTTCTTGTAACTGATGAATAACCACACCATCTTTTCTGGTCACACTATACCCACGGCTTAAAATTGCTAATGGGCTCACTAGCTGTAAACTAGCGATAACATGCTTAAAATGTTGCTTAGCTTGCGTCATTTCATAATTCATACTTTGATTTAAACGCGGCACCAAATTTTGCAGTTGCTGATTTGGTCGTTCAATTTGTAATGTCATTGCCCGTACTAATTTGTCCTGCGCCAGATCTAAACGTTGTAAGTAACCTTCGTATAAACGTTCTGGATTCGTTAACACGTAGCTTTTTTGTAACCGATCTAAATAATTTTTCCGTTGCGCGATTTCTCGTTGTAAAATCGTTACTAATTGTTGTTGTGCTTGTTGTATCGATAACCAAAGGTCTGCTAAAGGAACTGGCGTTGCTAGTTCTGCAGCTGCAGTCGGTGTTGCAGCACGCTTGTCAGCAATAAAATCAGCAATCGTGGTATCCGTTTCATGACCTACTGAACTAATGATTGGTATGTCAACAGTCAACATTTGACGCACCAATGACTCATCATTAAAAGCCCATAAATCTTCAATTGACCCACCACCACGGCCAATAATCAACACATCATAATCATCAGCTTGATTAACTGCATCAATTTGCTTACTCAAAGAGGGGACTGCGCCGCTCCCCTGCACAACTGCTGGATATAAAACAAGTTGGGCAATCGGATAACGCCGGCTAACCGTCGTCATAATGTCTCTAATAACAGCACCACTTGGCGATGTAATGACCGCAATTTTTTTAGGAAACCGTGGAATGGGGGCTTGTCGCACATTAAATAAACCTTCTTGCTCTAATTTATTTTTTAATTGTTCATAAGCTTGGTACAATGCCCCAACACCATCTGGTTCCAATGAATCAATAATCAAACTATATGACCCGTTTGGTGCATACAGATCAAGATGGCCAACAATATTGACTTTCATACCAGGTTCTAACTGGAATTTTAACCGACTAAACGATGTTTTAAACATCGTTACGGAAAGAACTGCTTGATCATCCTTTATTTTAAAATATTGATGCCCTGATCGTTGTCGAAAGTTAGAAATTTCCCCCGTCACGTAGACTTTTTTTAAATATGGGTCAGCGACAAATTTGCGTTTTAAATAAGCGGTTAGTGCTGAAACTGTTAAATATTCTGCCATCCGTGCTCCAATTCTATATGATGATGCTGAGCTGCTAGTTCTACTGTTGTTTCTAACAATGTGGCAATTGTCATTGGACCGACACCACCTGGAACCGGCGTAATCGCACCAGCAACTTTTTTAGCGGTATCAAAATTAACATCACCGACTAATGTATTATTTGGTAAGCGATTCATCCCCACATCGATTACTGTAGCACCAGGCTTCAAATCAGCGCCCATAATCAAATCAGGCACACCAGTGGCAACGACAACAACATCAGCCGTTGCTAAAAGTTGTCGTCGTAAATCAGCTGGTGTATAGCGGTGCAACAGCGTCACACTAGCATTAGCCATCTGCAATAAAGCAAACATTGGGCGACCAACTAAGATTGATCGTCCAAGCACAACCGCATGTTTACCAGCTAAATCAATTTCTTCATGATGAAGCATTGTCATAATCCCACGTGGCGTATTTGCAATTGGATAATTACCAGTTTGACCGGCAAACAAGCGTCCACTATTTTCGGGATGGAAACCGTCAACATCTTTTGCCGGTAAAATAGCTTCTTGAATTGTTTGTTCATTAATTTGGGATGGCACTGGACTTTGGACAAGAATCGCATCAATTGTTTCATCTTGATTCAATGCAACAATTTGCGCTAATATTTCTTCCTCAGTTGCATCATTAGGATATTTAAATGTTTTGGCATTAACACCTACTTTAGCTGCAGCACGTTCTTTATTTCGTACATAAATTTCACTAGCTGGATCGTCACCTACCAAAATAACTGCTAGTCCTGGTGTAACTGCTTGCTCTTTTAGCGCTACCGTTTGCGTTGCAACAACTGCTCGTAACTTTTTAGCAATCGCCTTACCATCAATAATTTTAGCCATCTCATCCTCACTTTTATTCATTGTTGTTGCATAAATTTTATCACAAAACAACGTTTTTAACCAAGCCATTAACCTATAAAAAAAGCGAACAAATCGCTTTAATATAACGATTCGCCCGTTTTAAATAACTAACATTTTATCTTTTTAAATCATTGCATAAACATCATAACTATTCAACAAAGAAATGTTGATAAATCTTTAATAGTCCTGTACCAACGATTGCAATTGTCAAGAAATTAACAACTACTAAAATTAATCCTTCTTTAAACGCAACCCCCAATGATAAGTTGTACACCCAATAATCACCCAAAGGGGCTACTACTAACCAAACGACAATATTAGCAACGAGTTGCCAAATATTGAATAAGACTAATTTCCTTGTTGTCAACTTACCAATTAAAATATCCAAACGTTTCGTTATTAGCCCAATAAATAAACCGAATAAACCATCCGCAATGACCCAAGTCCACCAAGCCGTTCCATTATTAGTCAACGCATCACTTGTCGCATGACCAATAAATGCCGTTACAGCACCGACAACTGGTCCAAAGATTGCTGTCACTAGTGATAACCAAGCATGTGCTAATGTCACATTGTCTGACGTATCACCAATTTGGACTGCTAAATATTTAAACAACACAATAAAAATAATAATGCCAACAATCGTCCCAATCACTTTATGCGCTGCGATAATATTATGTTTCATTATCTCACCCCTTTATAACAACAATTATTGATTTCTTGTCTCCGCCGCAGGCTCATTTTCAACTTGTTCTGCTTGCTTAGCAGACTCTTTATTAGCATTAATCTGTGCAATTTGTTCATTGAAAAATGCAGTTATCTTTTCTGCAACTGACGTTGGATCATCTAAAAACGATTGCACTGAGGCTGCCTTTTTAATAAACAAATGTGATTTAGTCACCAATGGATGCTCGACAATCATATATAATGATATTTCTTTTGCTCCATCATTTACGACAATTTTACGAATAGCATTCGTATAACGAATAGGTAAATTAATTAAATTCGTTTCAATTCGTAAAATAATTGGCTCTTCTTCATTGATGATTAGGGCATCACTAAAAATTTGGTTAGCTGCCGTTGCTTTTGTGACGTCTGCAAACAACTCATCTAAGTTAATTGTTGCTTGATCAGCTGCTTCAAACGTCTTTGTTGTATAGGTTTCATTGGTTAGAATCTTAATGAAATCATTTCCTGTCATGTCCATGGGTTATCCCCTCTTCTTTAACTTTATATATAAGTTTAGCACACCAACCATATTTTACACTAGGTAACATCGTCAATAAGCATAAGCTATTGTATGATATCAAAAGCATATAGACAACAATAAAAAAGCAAACGACCTAAAATAGGTCATTTGCTTTTTCGTTATTTACTGACTTTATCTTTAAGCAATCGTTGTGATAAGATTACGGTTTTTAATTTTTGAGGCCGCTTTTTCATCAATAATCACAATAACATCGTCGTGATTTTGTAAAACACTGGCAGGTACATCAGTTGTGACTGGTCCTTCAATCATATCGGCAACTGCTTGTGCTTTATTTTCACCATAGGCTACCAATAAAATCTTCTTTGACTTCATTATACTACCAATTCCCATTGAAAATGCTTTACGTGGCACTTCATCTTCACTAGCAAAGAAACGAGCGTTTGCTGCAATAGTTGATGGTGTTAAATCAACTAAACGTGTTTGGGCATCAAATGGTGTACCTGGTTCATTAAACCCGATATGGCCATTTTGACCTAATCCAAGTAATTGTAAATCAAGGGGATGCTCAGCAATCAACGCATCGTAATGTGCTGTTTGAGCCTTGCTATCTTCAGCTAAACCATCCGGAACGTATGATTCTTTAAATAGCTTTTGATTAAATAGATGCTCTTCCATGAAATGACGATAACTTTGCTCATGCGTACCAGCTAAGCCTTGGTATTCATCAAGATTAATTGAAATTTTGTCTGAAAAATCCAGGTCACTAGCAGTTAATTCCTTATAAATTGTGATTGGTGTTGAGCCCGTTGCCAGACCAAAGACTTGCGCATTATCTGCCAAAGCCTCTTTAAAAATCTCAAAACCTACTTTTCCACCCGCTTGTTCATCTTTCACTTCAATAATCTGCATGATTTTAACTCCTTTGTTTTTGGTATAGACCAATTATATACCTACAAATTTCCTTTTGCAATCATTAAGTATTTCAACAATCAACAGACATCATAAAAAAAGCAAATTACCCCAAGTAGGTAATCTGCTTTTTTAGGTGATCCTTCTTATTTTGGCATCACCTTTAATTATTCACCTTTAACAGCTTTTTCTAACGTATCTAATGCACGTGAATGACTGGCAATATCAGCTAATAAATCCTTTTCAAATTGATCAACCGACTTAGCCGCTGTATCACGTGAACCGAAACGACGAATCGTAACCGTATTATTTGATACTTCTTCATCCCCAATTACTAACGTATATGGGATTTTCAAAGATTGTGCATTGCGAATTAAGTAACCTAACTTTTCATTACGTCCATCATATTCGGCACGCACACCTTGCTTAACCAATCGATCAGCCAAAGCTTGTGCATACTCACCATGTGCTTCACGATTAACTGGAATAATACGAACTTGATGTGGTGCTAACCATGTTGGGAAAGCACCCTTATACATTTCAGTTAGATATGCTGTAAAGCGTTCCATAGTAGAAATAATACCACGATGAATCATAACAGGGCGGTGTAATTCGCCATCTGAACCAACGTAGTTAACATCAAAGCGTTCTGGTAATAGGAAGTCTAGTTGGATAGTTGACAATGTTTCTTCACCACCCAAAGCAGTCTTAATTTGTACATCAAGCTTTGGACCATAAAAAGCAGCTTCACCCTCGGCCTCAAAGTAGTCTAGTTTCATATCATCCATGGCTGTCTTTAACATGCTTTGGGCCTTTTCCCACATTTCATCATCATCAAAATACTTTTCCGTATTTTGTGGATCACGATATGACAAACGGAAGCGATAATCAGTAATGTCAAAGTCCTTATAAACGTCAACCATCAATTGTAAAATCTTCTTGAACTCATCTTCAATTTGATCAAGCATAACGAATGTGTGGCCGTCATTTAATGTCATTTCACGCACACGTGATAATCCAGTTAAGGCACCTGATTTTTCATATCGGTGCATCATTCCTAGCTCAGCGATACGGAATGGTAGATCACGGTATGAACGTTGGTGGTGCTTAAAGACCATGATGTGTGAAGGACAGTTCATTGGACGTAACTCCAAGAATTCGCCATCTCCCATGTCCATTGGTGGAAACATATCATCACGATAATGATCCCAGTGACCAGATTGCTTATATAAGTTTAAGTTTGACAAAACTGGTGTATAAACATGTTGGTATCCGTCTTGCACTTCACGGTCAACAATATAACGTTCTAGTGTACGACGAATTGCGGCACCATTTGGCATCCAAACAGCTAAACCAGCACCAACTTCTTGTGATGTAAAGAATAGGTCTTGATCAGCCCCGATTTTACGGTGATCGCGTTCCTTAGCTTCAGCACGACGCTTCATCTCAGCATCTAAATCTTCCGCATTCCAAAAAGCTGTTCCATAAATACGTTGCAACATCGGGTTAGATGACTTGCCACGCCAGTATGCACCAGCCACTGAAGTCAACTTAAAGTGCTTAATCCATCCTGTTGCTGGTACCAAACCACCACGATCTAATTCAATATGTTCCCCTTGAACAGCAATTGAAATATGCTCATCTGCAGGCAAATCATTGATCAACTCAATTTTATAAGGATCATTTTTAAACATTTCCAAAGCTTCATCACGCGTAATTTCACGTGAGACAATTGGTAAGTTTTCTTTAGCAATACGCTTCATCATTTTTTCAATTTCTGGGAATTGATCAACTGAAATTTGATTGCCTTCAACTTTATCTGTATCGTAATAAAAACCGTTGTCAATTGCTGGTCCAACCCCATAATGAATTTGATCAGGATACAAACGGTTTAACGCTTGTGCCAATAAATGTGATGCGGAATGACGTAGTAAGCGTAGTCCTTCTTCATCATCTTTCGTAATCAATTCAAATTGACCACTTTGACTAATTGCATCCTTCATACCAACATATTGACCATTCAATTTTCCTGAAACAGCCTTTTTTGCTAATGATGTTGAAATGCTCTTAGCAATTTCCATTGGTGTCGTACCCATTGGAAATGTCTTTTGGGCACCATCAGGAAATGTCATTTGTACATCTGCCATAATTATTACTCCTTTTTAATTCGTTGTTCGTGAACATATCTTAAAACAAAAAGCGTCCCGTTATCGATTTTTATCCGATAACGGGGCGCTTAAACGCGGTACCACCCGAATTTATAACAGTTACCTGTTACTCTCAAATCCCTTAACGCGGGAAACGTTGTTACTTAAATCGTAACACACTCAGAAATAGTACCGTTCATTTCATGCTACCAACTCCCACCACCATTGGCTCTCTATAAGCATTATTTGTTAAACGACGTGTTTTCTTCAACGTTTTAATATTCGTCTACTATTATACCTGAAATTTTTAAAATTAAAAACTTTTTTATTAACTTAAGTGTTGCGCAGTGGTAATTAAAGATTGCGTAAATTCTTGTAATGCTTTTGTAGCTGCTTGATCAGGGCTCAGATTAACTTTTACGCCAACCGCACCTTGAAGCGCACCAGTTTTTTCAAATTGTTGTTCAAATTTATCAATGGCTACTGCAAAGTCATCGCCATAAAAATCATCACCAGAACCTGAAACACCATAGACGATACCGCTCAAATCTGTGTCAGCAAGATCCTCATAAAAGTCTAGCGCTTCATCTGGTAATGACCCATTATCAAACGTATAAGGGACAACCACCACAATATCGGTTGTCGCTTTATCAATATCTTGTGGATCAATTAATTGAATATCCTCTTTACTGACTGCAACATTAGCCGCCTTAAATGCAGCAACAATCACATCTGCTACATCTTCATTATTACCAGTAATTGTCGCAAAAAAAACTCTGGCTTGCATACTTTATTCCCCTTGTTGATTAAAATGGATGATTATCATACTCAATCCATGATTCATGTGAATCCTGAATTCGTTTAAACATTTTTTCCATATCAATATTAGTAAACGAAACTAATACTGGTCGACCATGCGGACAATTATATGGATTCGTTGCCTGCGATAACTGTGTCAATAAGCCCCGTGCTTCATAATCATTTAATGACCAATTTGCTTTAATCGATCGTTTACATGACATCATGATGGCCGTTTTTTCACGGAACGCTTTCGTTGTAATGTTGCCATCACGTAATAGCCAGTCAATCATTTCACGAATAGTTGACTCTTCTTGCCCTTTTTCAAACCAAGCTGGATGCTCCCGTACAATTAAAGCATCATCACCAAAAGTTTCTAAATGTAAGCCAACAGCTTGCAACTCATCTTCATGTGCTTGAATTTTTAAAATATCAACTTTAGGATATGTCAAGACGATTGGCACTAATAATCGTTGACTATCTAAGCCAATTTTACCAATTTCTTCTCGAAAATATTCATATTTAATTCGTTCTTGTGCTGCATGCTGATCAATAATGTAAAAGCCATCTTCAGCTTGCGCAAATAAAAATGTGCCATGCATTTGACCAATGTACTCTAGCGTTGGAAACCCAGTTTTAACAGGCGCATCTATTGTTGTTGCTTCATCATTCCAATCTAATTGCATTTCATCGGCCGCTACTGGCGTCGAAACTTCCGTAAAAGGTTGTATATTATCTTCAAGCCGATATTTTGCTGCAAACTCTTGGACAGGTTTCGTCTTCAAATCAGTCGCATCAGTAATCATAATGGGATGAACGCTTGTTTGTTCCTGGCTTGCATGCGTTGCTTCATTTTGGAACTGTAAATGGCGTGATGTTCCATCAATAGCTGATGCCAAGTTATCATCATTTATGCCCTGATTTGGATTAACATGATTAGTACTTGTCCCTGAAATTTTTTGTAATTGCGCCATAAATTGTGCATCGTCAGTTTCAGGCACTATCTGATCATTAATTTTACCATGCATATAATTATCATAAGCGTCCGGAATTAGATTTTGGTTTGTAAAACATTTAACAATCATTTCTTCAATCAAAGCCATTAATTGTACTTCCTTAGACAGGCGCACTTCATGTTTTTGAGGATGGACATTAACATCAACTAATAGTGGATCCATGCTAATTTGTAATACAGCAATTGGAAAACGACCAACCATCAGCTTTGAACCATAACCTTTGACAATGGCTTTACTTAAATTATAGTTTTTCACAAATCGTCCATTAATTAAAATGGAAATATATGATCGATTTGAACGTGTTAGTTCTGGTAATGACACATAACCTGAAATCGCAAAATCATTATCACTTATATTGACTGCGACCATTTTCTTGGCTTGTGACAAACCATAAACACTAGCTATGACTTGTTGTAAATTTCCATTACCGGCTGTTTGTAACAACTCTTTACCATTATGGACAAGATGAAAAGCGACTTTCGTATAACTCATGGCTAAGCGATTAATCACATCAACGATTTGTGCTAATTCCGTTGCCTGTGATTTTAAATATTTTAAACGTGCGGGTGTATTAAAGAATAAATCCTTTACTAAAATATCGGTTCCTTGCCGTGCATTTGTCCCCGTTTGTGATACTAGCTCACCACCACGATAATGTATCTTTGTTCCTTCTTTAGCATCCATTACGGCAGTTTTTAAGACAACATCCGCTACTGATGCAATTGAAGGCAATGCTTCGCCACGAAACCCAAGTGAATGCACGCGAAATAAATCTTGTCGAGAACTAATTTTTGACGTTGCGTGACGTAAAAAAGCTCGTTGTACTTGATCATTGGTAATGCCCGCACCATCATCAATAACCCGAATTGATTTAATACCAGCATCTTCTACTAAAATATCAATTTGCGTTGCTTGTGCATCCAGGGCATTTTCAACTAGTTCCTTAACAACTGAACCTGGTCGTTCAATCACTTCACCAGCAGCAATCTGGTTCGCTAAAATATCAGATAATTCATGGATTTCAGTCATTTACGTACCTCTCTTACTGCATGTTTTGTTGCCACTCATTTAATTTCATTAATGCTTCTAATGGCGTCATAGTTGCCACGTTAAGTTGTTTCATTTCTTCAAGAATTTGTTGCATATGTGAATCAATTGCATCCGGCAGTGAAAACAAATCCAATTGCCCGTCATCAGCTGTAGCTGGTTTAGTTGGCTCGTCAACTGATAACTCAGCTGATTTATCGGCTAAAGTCGTTTCAGTCATTGGTGCCGTCTTTAATGAAACATCTTGTTCTTCCAAATGACTTAAAATATCAGCTGCACGCGTAATTAAGGAGGTTGGTAATCCTGCTAACTTCGCAACATTAATACCATAACTTTGGTCGGCCGGTCCTGGTAATACCTTATGTGAAAAAATAAGTTCACCATTTTGTTCATTAGCGCCAACGTGAACATTTTGTAATTCAGGTAATTTATCGGCCAAAGCCGTTAACTCATGATAATGCGTTGAAAATAGTGTCTTAGCATGTGTATGTTCATGCACATACTCAATAATTGCTTGTGCTAATGCCATCCCATCATAAGTCGCAGTACCACGTCCTAATTCATCAAATAAAATGAGTGAATGTTTGGTTGCATTCTGCAAAGCTGTATTGGCTTCTGCCATTTCAACCATAAATGTTGAATTACCAGAAATCAAATCATCAGCTGCTCCAATACGTGTAAAAATTTGATCAAAAATAGGTAGTGTTGCCGCTGTTGCTGGTACAAATGAACCTATTTGTGCCATGACCACAATTAATGCTAATTGTCGCATGTACGTTGACTTACCAGACATATTTGGTCCAGTAATTAACAAAATCGTGTCCTTAGCTTGCATCTCCACATTATTTGCGACATATTCTTGATGACCTAATACTTTTTCAACAACTGGATGGCGTCCCGCTTGAATATCAATCACATCTTCATTTGTTAGTGTTGGCCGTACAAAATGGTACCGCTCAGCCACTGTTGCCAACGCTTGTAAAACATCTAACTGCGCTAAATGAGCAGCTAAAGTTTGAATACGTTGAATATTTTCTTTGATAGTTTGCCGAACTGTCGTAAACAACTGATATTCTAACTCGCTTGACTTACTTTCTGCCTCTAGAATCATTTGTTCACGCTCTTTTAATTCAGGTGTAATAAATCGTTCAGCATTTACCAAGGTCTGTTTGCGAGTATAACGATTGGCATCTAGCTTAGCAATATTGGCTTTTGTAACCTCAATATAGTAGCCAAATACTTTATTAAACCCAATCTTTAAAGAATTAATTCCTGTTGCTTGCCGTTCATGTGCTTCTAACTCTGCTAACCAAGTTTTACCATTTGTCATCACATCACGATATTTGTCTAACTGTTCATGATAACCAGTTCGAATAACACCACCATCAGTCACTGAAATCGGCGGTTCATCTGTAATGGCCTCACCGATTAAACTTTCAATATCTGAAACAGGATCTAGACTGGTTCTTAACTCACCAAAAATTGATGGATCAAGGTCATCTAAAATGCTTAAAATTTCAGGGACTTGTTGTAGTGACCGGCGCAGTTGTAAAAGATCACGTCCATTAGCTGTACCATATGCAATACGACCAGCAAGCCTTTCCAAATCATAGACTGATTGCAAGGCTTCTTGTAACGCTGAACGCCCAAAAAATTCTTTTACTAACTCACCGATTTTATCATAGCGCTGATTTAAAATATTAGCATCTAATAGTGGTTGTTCTAGCCATTGTTTTAGCGTGCGTCCACCCATGGCCGTTTTAGTTTCATCTAACAACCAGAGCAAGGTTCCTGATCGTTGTTGTGTCCGCAAATTAATTGTTAACTCTAAGTTAGCGCGTGAATGTCGATCCATTTTCAAATATTGTGCCACTTCATAGGCTGTTGCCTGTTGAAGATGATCTAACGAACGCTTTTGCGTATCAAACAGATATTGCAATAAAGTATTAGCAGCAGTTTTAGGTGTTGTTTGCTGTAATTGTTGCGTTAAATAGGCAATTTCTGCATGCGTTTCATCTTGGGCTTTGGTTTTTGAAACTAAAATGCCCAATGTTGTCAAATTGGCTTGTAAGTCATTAGGTAACTCATCACTTGTCACAACTTCTTTTGTTTCCAAACGGCTAATCTCATTCAAAACACTATTTAAGCCTTGCAAACTGGTTACTTTTATTTCGCCAGTAGATAAGTCTGTGTAAGCTAAACCATAACAATCAAGTGGTGCAACTGATAATCCAACCAGATAATTATTTTCTTTAGCTGCATCAGCCGACGTTTTCATACGGGTTCCGGGGGTTACTAGTTGTACAACCTCTCTTTTCACCATGCCATCAGCTTCTGCCGGATTTTCTACCTGCTCAACTACGGCAACTTTATAACCCTTATCGACTAAGATATCGATATAGTTTTGCGCAGCATGATGCGGAACACCCGCCATTGGAATTGGATCAGCTGAATTTTTATTGCGTTGTGTTAACGTTAACTCCAGTAGTTGTGATCCCACCACAGCATCATCATTAAACAATTCATAAAAATCACCCAGACGATAAAATAAAAATGCATCAGGATACTGCGCTTTAATCTCGTTATATTGCGCCATCATAGGCGTTATTTTGGGTTTAGCCATCGTTATTCCTTTCTTTAATAAACAAGACCAGAACGTGATTTGCTCTGGTCTCGTTTCTATCAATATACTTACCAACAAATCTTGGTTAACCTAATTGTCTGAATCCTTTAATAAATCGGCTAGACTAGCTAATGGGGTATTTTGCTTCTCTGTCTCTTGTTTTAGATTTTCGTAAGTTTTCTCAGAAATAACAGACCAATCCTTACCTGTAGGCATTGTATCATTTGTTGCCTCTTCATCAGTTAATACTTGCAATGGAATTGACAAAACGATGTATTCTAATAAAGCTTCATCAAAATTAATGACACCATCTTCAATCAAAATAACTGATTGATCGTCACTATACCGTTCTTCATGTTGCTTATCTTTAATATAGATTTCATCAATATCCAAATCAATTGGTAATGTAACTGGTTGTAATGATCTCGTTGAGGGCGTTATTAATTCACCAGTCACATGCGCATGAACCAATACATCGTCATCTTCTGTTTGTGCAAATCCAACCACATTGACAGGCTTAATTTCTTGAATAACATCACTAAACTGGCTCACTAGCTTACTATCAAGTGTTAGTGTTTCGCTAAATTGTAATGGTTCATCTTTATACGTTTGTAATTGTGAAAATTGCCACTTCATATTTAATCCTTCCTTACTCATAAAATACTGGTATACGGCCTGTATCCATTGCCTGTTGTAGCGGTTGCTTTGCCATCAATTCATATAATTTTCCGGCGCGATAATCTAACTGTAAAATATCAGTTACCATCTCATGCGTCACGTGATTGATAACAGGTAATTGTACCTGATCACGATTCTTTTTAATAAAAAAACGCCCTTGTTTTGTTGCACCAAGTACCCGTAAATAGGGACGTTGCATCGCTTGCATCATTTCATCATGACTTATATTTAATAGTGTATATAAAAGGGTGCGTTGTAGACGTGCCCATGTATACCGCTTGCTTTTAAACATTGTCATAAATGTTTGATAGTCAGCCTGTGTATACCGTGTCATTTGTTCTTTTAAGCGATACGCAAGCCCATTAGTTAATTGATAAATCTGTTCTAATTGATAAATTGGTGTTGTTAACACTTGATATTGTAAAAATGGATACCAAGCTTCCGACCAACTTTTAGATTGCTCACCACCCGCTAATAACTCTGCTGCTGGTTTTGATACATAATCTGTAAAGTCACTCGCTGGCTTTTCTTGCGACATTAACTCACGTAACGCTGTTGCACTGGCAATCCGAGTATCAGTAATACCCGTTTGATGATAATCAGCGCCCTTACGCTGAATAGGCACTAAGTCCACTTTATCCGCATACCCTAAATCCAATAGTGCCATTGCATACGCAAAACCTAATAAATCATTAGGTTGTGATAAACGCTGCCCCGTAACATCCGCTAAGACATCATTAAAAACAGTTGCATAGGTTTGTGTATAATCATTTTTAAATGCAGCATTCTCACTTAATTTTTGGCGAGCAATTTTTGCCAAAGCCAAAAAATCAAGTTGGGCATGTTCTGCCCCAAAAGCAATACTTGTCACCCCTGCTGCTACCAGCACATTAACCGCCCCACGAGCGAATAAATGGGCTGGCTGGACAGCAAATGCAAATGGTAATTCATATACGACATCAGCACCACCTATCAATGCTAATTCTGCGCGCTGCCATTTATCAAAAACAGCTGGTAACCCTCGTTGCACAAAATTACCCGACATCACAACAACTGTTGTATCTGCATTGGTTATTTGTTTAGCTTTTGCTAATTGATATGCATGTCCATTATGAAATGGATTATATTCGGCAACGATGCCAACTGCTTTCATAACTATCTTTCCTTTTAAGCTTTAGTAGCACTAAAGAACCAACGATCCGTTTCTGCCGTAACATCATGACGACCATAATCAGCAGTCACCTTAATATCTTTAAAGCCAGCCTTTTTTAACAAACGCATAAAGGTCTCTAAATCATAAGTTCGTTCAGTGTGTATTTCTTGTAGCTGCTGGTAGCCATCAATTTCTTCGTTATACACAAAAAATGTTAATTCATGCTCAACAGTGTGTGTCATACCTTCAACACCATATGATGACCACATAAAGGCAGTTTCATCGTCATGCCAATTAAACATATAGCCTGGATAATAAACATCAGTTTGCCATGGTGAAATCACATCAAATAAAAATTGACCATTATTTTCCAAGTGCTTTGCAACTTGTTTAAAAGCTTCTAACATTTCTTTCGTATTTGCCAGGTAATTAAAAGAATCTGCAAATGATGTAATTGTCGCATATTTTTGCTTCAAATCAGACCACTCACGCATATCACCTTCAATTAGTGGTAATTCAAGTTCTGCTTCTTGCGCATGTTGTGCAGCTAAAGTTAGCATTTCTGGTGATAAATCAAAGACTGTCACATCTTTAAAGCCATTTTGTTTGAGTAAAATGGCTAATCGACCTGCGCCACCCGCTAGCTCCAATAATTTACCATCTTTAGAGGTTATATTCTTTTGTGCATAAGATAACCAATCTTGGTAGGCATCCTCGTCAAATAAATCATCATATAACTTCGCAAATGTTTGGTAATTCATTAGAAATCTTCCTTAATGATCCATTGATCAATTGCTACTTCTGGAGCAGCCTGCCAGTTTTTTTCAAGTCGATAAAAGTCACGTGTTGCTGTTTTAAATACGTGTACAATCAAATCACCAAAGTCCAATAATACCCATTGTCCCTCACTACGTCCTTCTTGACGAACTAATTGGAAGTCAGCTTCTGCCATCTGATCAATAATTTCATCAGCAATTGCAATCACTTGTCGTTCAGTTGGTGCACTCAAAATTAAATAATTATCAGTAATAATACTCATTTCATGAATATCCAAAGCTACTAAATCTTCAGCTCGCTTACCATCAGCAGCCTTTACTGCTACTTCCAACATATCATTAACATTAGTCATTATTTATCAACACTCCATGTATTATAAGTTAATAGCGTTCCCGGATAGATGGTAACCTTTTGCGTTAGTAAAAAGGTTAATGTATGCGCCGTTTGCCAACCAACACTAGCTGCCAAATCATCAAACGCCAACGTACGAACTTCTTCTACCCCAGGGAAATCACGCCCTGCTTCGATATAATCAGCCATATATAAGATTTGGCTGAGTTTAGTCATCACCGTAGCACCAGTGGTATGTTGCCGAATAGCATTTAAGATATCTTCATGCGCAATGCCTAATTCATCTTTTACCATTTCAGCACCAACAACACCATGCCAAATATTATTACCCCAATTAATCAAATCACGATCTAATTGTTTTTTTTCAATTTCACGCAAAAAGTCTTCATCAGAACGTTCTTTCGCATAGTCATGTGTTAAAGCTGCAATTGATGCTAATTCTGCATCAACATGCCATTTTTCAGCTAATTGTAAAGCCATCTCTTCCACACGTAAAACGTGTTCAAAACGCTTTGCTGATAGGGCTTGCGAAACTTTATCAATTAATAGTTCACGTGAACCAGTAAAAATTTTTTGTGTATAAATTAGTTTATCTGTCATTTAAATATAACCCGTTTTCTACAATATAAGCCGCTACCAAATCAGGAACTAAGTAACGGACACTTTGATGACGACTAATTCGTTGTCGAATATCAGTCGAGCTAATCATCAAATCAGGGACATCAACCCATATTACCGGGTATGCCGATTCTTTTACTTGGCCAGGGCGGTTAACCCCAACAAATTTAACTAGCTTCAGTAAATCATCAATCCGATACCATGTCTTAAGATAGGCAACCTCATCCCCACCAATTATAAAATAATATTCATAATTAGGATGTTCAAGCTTCAACTGCAACATCGTATTATAAGTATAGCTTTTACCACCACGTTGAACTTCTAACGGTTCAATATCAAAACGACTATTACCTACAATCGCTGCTTGGACCATCCGCGCACGATCAATTGGATTAATTGCTGCTTTAAAGTCGACATGTGGTGGCTTTGCATTAGGCATAAAATATACCTTATCCAAGCCTAATTTATCGGCAACTTGTTCAGCGATGATGAGATGACCAATATGTGGCGGATTAAATGTGCCGCCAAGAATTCCTATTTTTTGCTTATTTTTTGCAACCTCTGGTTCAAGTTGAAGTTGCGTCACAAATTGTTGAAATGTCGCTACCATAAGCCATCTCCCATTGCCTATTATTTATTAAATCTTTTGCACCATTACTGAATAATGACGATTCTCTTTTTCATCAGACTCGCCAAACAATACTAAAGTATGTCCGATTGTTTGTACAACTTGAATATCTGAATTTTCTTCAATAAAAGTTTTTAATTCAGTTGTGTCAACCTCAGAATTAGCTAAAATATTTACTTTAAACAACTCACGTTTATTGATTGCATCCTCTAATTGATCTAACCAATTTTTTGTTAAACCTTGCTTACCAACACTAAATAGTGGTCGCATGTCGTGTGCTGATGCTCGTAAGTAACGTTTTTGTTTTCCGCGTAGTGATATCATGTTTTAAATCATTGCCCTTCTTGTTAATACTGAAACACCCTTTGGTGCCCAGCCTGCGACAACAGTATTTGCTGGTACGGTTAGCCAACCTAATCCGTCAATCACAATATCTGTCTTTTCTGTTGTTTTAAATTCATAGCGTTGCAACGGTGGCAACATAGCTAAGTTTTCGGCTGTTGGCGGTGCTAATAAGTCACCAGCATGTTTTTCATAAAATGCATCTGCATTAGCTAACTTCGTTCGGTGAATCAACAAATTATTTTCAAAATATGCTGTGATACCAGTGCGCTGGCCTTGAATATAATCAAAACGTGCCAAAGCCCCCATAAATAAAGTCTGTCCTTCATTTAATTGGAATGTCTTAGGCTTAATTTCTTTTTGTGGTGAGACGTATTTCAAATCCTTTGCACTTAAATAATGTGCCATTTGATCTTGATGAATAATACCAGGGGTATCAATAATATTACTGTCATCATCCAGCGGAATTTCAATACGATCCAATGTTGTCCCTGGGAAGCGTGATGTTGTAATAACATCATGACGATCACCCGTTACGGACTTAATAACTTGGTTAATTAAGGTTGACTTACCAACGTTAGTAACCCCCACAACGTAAACAGAACGGTTTTTACGATATTTTGCAATTAAATCAAGCATTTTTTCAATATCTTCACCATTTTTTCCTGATGTCAAAGCAACATCAACTGGACGAAGGCCAGCAATATTAGCTTGCTGACGCATCCAATCTTTAATCTTACTGCGCTTCAATGACCGTGGTAACACATCTACCTTATTACCAACTAACAAAACGTCATTGTTTCCAACAAAGCGATGCAAACCAGGAATTAACGAGCCTGAAAAATCAAAGACATCCATAACATAAACGACCAATGAATTTGTATCTGCAATTTGCTCTAACAAATGACGAAAATCATCATCAGTTAGATTAACTGGTTGAATTTCATTATAGTGACGCAAACGGAAGCACCGTTGACAAAAGACTTCATCATTCTCAAAGCTCTTTTTAAGCGCTGACATTGGTGTGTAGCCAATCTCATTTTTATTTTCGGTTTGAATTAACGCACCACAGCCAATACAACGTAATCCTTCATCTATATATTGACGTATTGTCTCTTCACTAATCAAGTTGCTTCCTCCATTGTAATTGTGGATTGTTCTTTAACATATCCTTTTTGACACCTTTTTCAAAGAAACGATTAATCTTTGTATTCCATTGATCAGTTTCAATTAAGGGCTTAACTAAAATACTACGCATACCAGCATTATTTGCAGCCCAAACATCGGTTAATAATTGATCACCCACCATTACAATTTGACTTGGATCAAGTTGTAATGTTTTAGCAGCTTCCTTTAATCCACGAGTCATCGGTTTTAAAGCTCGTGCAACAAAGTCTAATTGCAATGGGTCAGCGACTCGTGCAATCCGATCAGCTGAATTGTTAGAAACAATTAAAACGGGGATTTGTGCTTGTTTCATTTGCAGTAACCAATCATGTAGTTCACGCGTACCATCAGGATTATTCCAGGCTACTAATGTATTATCTAAATCTGTCAAAACAGCTTTAATGTTGTGCTGTTGTAATTGTTTTGGGGTAACGCAATAAATTGCGTCAATCATCCAAGTTGGGGTAAATGAGTTCGTCATTTTTTATCCTTTTCCACTGTTAATCTTATTCTAAAGTATACGCTAAATTTGTTATTTTATAAAGAACTCTGCCACGGGATTACACGTTTTAAAATTTAAAATTAAGACAACAAATAAACCACATCTCTAGTAGAGACGTGGTTTATTACACTTTATTATTATTTTGCTACTTCAGCATTGTATTGCTTTTCACCCATACGTTCTTCACCAAGTGAAACGAAATCGTATGATAATTTATTTTGACGTTCAAATTCAGCCATACCATATTGAATCAATTCATCAATCAATTTTGTATAACTAATTCCTGAAACTTCCCACATTTGTGGATACAATGAAATATTAGTAAATCCAGGTAATGTGTTAGGCTCACCTAAGTAAGGGACACCATTGTTATCAATCATGAAATCCATACGTGTTAAGCCAACAAGTCCTAGTGCCTTGTACGCACGCAAAGCCATGTCAGTAATTTCTTCAGCTAATGCATCATCCATCTTGGCAGGTAATTCAAAGACCATTCCAGATGCATCCACGAACTTGTTATTGTAATCATACCAAACATCGTCTTCTGGCAAGACAATACCACCTAAACGTGAAGCACGTGGGTTTTCATTCCCCAAAATTGAGATAAAGACTTCACGTGGCTTATCCAAGCCACCCTCAACCAAAACTTTATAATCATATTGGAATGAATCTTTCAATGCAACTGCATACTCTTCAGCATTTGTTACACGTGAGACACCCACTGATGATCCTTGACTAGCAGCCTTAACAAACAAAACATCTGAGTTTAGCTTAGCCGTCAATTCATCAAAAGTGTAATCCTTATAATTTTGGTCAGTTACCAAAACATAATCAGTGTTACGTACACCTGCTTGATTTAGAATACGCTTTGTCAAATCTTTATCAAATGACATTGCTGATGCAGCAATTCCTGGTCCCAAATATGGCTTCTTTAGCAAACGGAACAATGCTTGCAACGTACCATCTTCGCCCAAGTTTCCATGAACTACTGGGTAGAAGAAATCAATGTTCGCCATCTCACTCAATGCAGCGATTGGCGTTAATGGATTAGACATGTCCATCTTTTCCTTAGCTGCAGCAACAATGGTATCTTCATCTTCCCCTTCAAACACGCGCCATGAATCTTTTGAGTTGATCATAATACCGTCTTTTGAAATCAAAAAGACAGTTACATCATACTTCTCTTTATCCATAGCATCATAAATGTTATGTGCTGACCGCTTTGAAACATCGTGTTCAGATGAATTTCCACCAAACAACATTGCAATATTTAATTTTTCTGACATATTGGTTCTCCCCTTGACTGTCAAACTGATTTAATATAGAAACCTAAGTATAACACACAAATCCGATTTATGGGATTCTTACATTAAAAAATTCCGGGACTCATTCAAATAATCCAAAATTTCTTTAGGCAGATTGTCTCGCATCATGAGACCCTGTAAAAATCTTTGTTGATTATACAAACAGTGCCATGCACCCTCTGATTCTGGTTGCATTTGCCGCGTCATCTCTTGACGCCATTGTTTTAATTGTTGTAAAAAGTACTTTGCATATAATTCATTTTTATTAACTAACTCTGTAATAAGGCCAATCAAACGCCGATTTTCACCCATAATAAGTGGTGTATCCAACCGTTTTAATTTTTCAATTAAAATGGTCAACAAAAATATTTTATCCGCCCGTTGCACATTATCATCATGTATAAATTCTGACATTAAATTACCAATATGCATAAAAGCATGTGCCCAACCTTTATCACCAACAAAACCACGAGTATCACGTTCTAAAGCAATATACGTAGCAAAGTTGATAAATAACGTTTGATCTACTTCATCACTAATAAATTTATTAGCACCTTTACGATTAGCATGGCGTAACATTGACAAAACAAATATTGCAAACGAACGATAAAATACGCCATCATTGTCTAGTTCATCAATATGACTAAATAATACATTATCTTGAATAAGACAACGGATTATTAAAAATAATTGATTCGTTTCAAACACACCATTTTGTAGTCCATCACTGATAAAAAAGAAAGCACCCTTATCACGCAATGCTGGATCAGTTTGCCGTAGGCTACTTAACAAATCCAAAACGTCTTGATTGCTAACTTTAACAGATTGACCAGCATACATCATTTGTTGCCATTCTAAAATACGCTGTTTAATATCTTGTGCTTGTTCATCTGATAATTGCACAACTTGGCTAGGTTCATCATAATCAATCTGATCAAGTAAATGACCAATTTGACTACCTAGTGAATTTAATAATTTACCTGCATAGACTTGTTCGTGAAGCGTCTTTAATTCATCACGAACGTCGTCAATCGTATATTCCATTCTTTGACGCCTTTCCTTGTTATTATTTGTCTCATTTAGAGTACCACAACCATTTAAAATAAAAAACACACGAATGACGACAAATATAAACTTATATCCGATTTTTTTAAAGTCCCTTATAACTATGCCCTGTTGAACAGAAAAAACGCCTACTAGGTTATTGGGTCCATACACAATAAGTTAAACTAATTCTCTAACATTTTATCGTATGTCTCATTATAGTAGACGTTTTTATGATGATATTGATAAATAAACTGATAAGTTTTAAAAATTACTCTTTCAAATGGAAATAATAGGTAGACACTGTCACATCACGGGATGCCAATGCTGCTCTTAGTTTATTACTATTTTGATTATGCAAGGCATTCTGCCAACCGTGACGTGGCACAAATTGTGGTATTAAAATCGTCAAAGAATGATTGCGAGCTGTTGTTGCTTTAGCAATTTCATCAACAAATCGCATTGCTGGTTTTGTAATAGAACGATATGAAGAATGAATATCAACATAGCGTACATCTGGAAATTCGCGCTTAAATTCAACACCCAAACGATGTTCTTTTTGGGGATTTGAATCAAACGACACATGCATCGCCAATACTTTATCACCAACCGACTTTGCATAATCAACAGCATCAGCCGTAGCCCGTGTTAAATTAGATACAAGGACAATCACCGTTGCACCATCATACCGACTCCGGCGAATAGGTTCTTGTGACAAAATTTTTAATTGTTTAGCCACTAACCGATAGTGTCGATTAATCACTAGGAAAATACGGAGGACAATTGGCATGATTAGCAAATATGGCCATACTGAAGCAAAATGTAACGTAAACAATATAATAACTAAGAGTGCTGACAATAAAGCACCAACTAGGTTAATAATTGATTTACCTAACCAAAATCCACTACGTTCACGCCACCAGTGAATAATCATCCCCGACTGCGATAAAGTAAATGGCACAAACACACAGACTGCGTACAACGGAATTAAAGCAGCTGTCGATCCTTGGAAGATAGCTAGTAGCACAATTGCACCAAAAGCGAGTGAAATAATTCCCTTTGAATATCCTAAACGATCTCCTCTATCCATGTAACTATGCGGCATAAACTTATCTTTAGCCAAATTAAAAGCTAATTGTGGAAAAGCTGAAAAGCCCGTATTTGCCGCAACCGCTAAAATGGCTGCTGTTGCAATCTGTAAGACATAAAATAAAACACCATGGCCAAATACTTGTTCACCAATTTGTGCCAAAACAGTGAGATTTTCGGCTGGCTTAATACCATAAGCAAATGATAACCCTGTCACACCCACAAGTAAAAACGTTAAAATGAGTGCCATTACCAATAATGTTGCTGCTGCATTTTTTGCCTTAGGCTTCTTGAAATTAGGTA
This sequence comes from Weissella sagaensis, assembly GCF_010306265.1. NCBI lineage: Bacteria > Bacillati > Bacillota > Bacilli > Lactobacillales > Lactobacillaceae > Weissella > Weissella sagaensis. The sequence goes on from NZ_BLKA01000001.1 coordinate 29,555, forward strand.
CCGCATTGGAAATTGCTTCCACCCCTGTTAACGAAGATGAACCACTAGAAAAGGCTTTTAAAAACAGCAATAGTGACACACTACCGGTTGCAATATGTCCGGTAGTTGTCGGTTGATACTGCACGTTACCTGTAAAAATATTCACGAATCCCCAAATAATCATGATAACCATTATCAAAATAAATAAATAAACTGGCACCATCAAAACACCTGCTGATTCACGCATGCCACGTAAGTTAAGACCCGTTAGCGCTAAAATGATAATGATACCAATCGCAACATTATACGGATGTAATGCTGGAATGGCTGAAACAATCGCTTCTGTTCCGGAAGCTACTGATACTGCAACTGTTAACATGTAGTCGACCAATAATGAACCACCCGCAATTAAGCCGGCATTACGACCCCAATTGGTGGAAGTAACAAGATAAGCACCACCACCTGCAGGATACTCATGAATAATTTGTCGGTATGATAGCGTAATTGCTGCCAACAAAATTAAAACCAATCCAACAATTGGTAACTGTAACCATAATGTTGCAGCACCACCTACAACCATTAACACTGTGATAATTTGCTCTGTTCCATAGGCAACAGATGACAAAGCATCTGACGATAACAAAGCCAACGCCTTTGTTCGACTAAGGTGTCTTGCATCTTCATCTAAAGTTTTTAATGGTTTGCCAATTAAAAACCGCTTCAATAAAGGCCACATCTTCTTGCTCCTCAATAAATAAAGTTAATTGTATACAACATGCATATCTTACCAACAGTTTATACAAGGACTCATTGTAGTTCTCAAATTATTAATTGTCTATCTTTTTATCTCATTTTTTATTTTTCTTTTTCATGACATTATGACAGACTTGTGCACACAAAAAATGGTGACGACTTTTGTACAGTCACCACCATTTTTAATTACTATTTTACATCATACCTGGCATGCCACCCTGAGCAGGCATTTGTGCAGCTGAATCATCAGTCTTATTAGCAATCACTGCCTCAGTCGTCAATAACAAAGCTGAAACAGAAGCTGCATTTTGCAAAGCTGAACGGGTTACCTTCGTTGGGTCCACAATACCAGCTTGAATCATATCAGTCCACTCACCAGTTGCTGCATTGTACCCAACACCAACTTCTTCATGCTTCAATTGGTTAACAATAACAGAACCTTCAACACCGGCATTTTCTGCAATTTGACGAACAGGTTCTTCCAATGCACGCTTAACAATGTTAATACCAGTTTGAACGTCGCCTTCTTCAGACAACTCCGCAACAGCTGGGATAACATTAACCAAGGCAGTTCCACCACCTGAAACGAATCCTTCTTCCACGGCAGCACGAGTAGCGTTCAAAGCATCTTCAATACGGTACTTACGTTCTTTTAGTTCCGTTTCGGTTGCTGCACCAACGTTAACAACAGCGACACCACCAGCCAACTTAGCTAGACGTTCTTGTAGTTTTTCACGATCAAAATCAGAAGTTGTTTCTGCAATTTGACCCTTAATTAATTCAACACGTTCCTTGATAGTTGCTGAATTACCATTACCTTCAACAATCGTTGTATTATCCTTGGTAACTGTAACTTTAGCAGCTTGTCCAAGTTGATCGATTGTCATATCCTTCAAATTCAAGCCTAATTCATCAGTAATGACAGTGCCGCCAGTTAAGATTGCGATATCTTCTAGTTGTGCCTTGCGACGATCACCAAATCCAGGTGCCTTAACAGCAACTACATTAAATGTACCACGCATCTTATTTAAAACAAGCGTTGGTAATGCTTCACCAGTAATATCATCAGCGATGATTAGCAAAGCACGTCCTTGTTCAACAACGCTTTGCAAAACGGGTAGAATATCTTGAATGTTACCAATCTTCTTATCAGTAATTAAGATATAAGGATTATCCAATGATGCTTCCATCTTGTCATTATCCGTTACCATGTATTGTGACATGTAACCACGATCAAATTGCATTCCTTCAACAACGTCTAAGGTTGTTTCAATACCCTTTGATTCTTCAATAGTAATGACCCCATCATTACCCACTTTTTCCATTGCTTCAGCAATTAATTGGCCAACTTCTGGGTTAGCTGCTGAAATTGAAGCAATTTGTGTAATCTCCTCTTTAGTAGAAACTGTCTTTGACATATCATGCAAAGCTTTTACAGCAGCCTCTGTTGCTAATTCAATTCCACGACGAACACCAACTGGGTTAGCACCAGCAGTCACGTTCTTCATACCTTCATTAATAATAGATTGTGCCAATACCGTTGCTGTGGTCGTACCATCTCCAGCAATATCGTTAGTCTTTGAAGCAACTTCGGCAACTAATTTAGCACCCATATCTTCAAAATGGTCTTCTAATTCAACAGCCTTTGCGATTGTCACACCATCATTTGTAATTGTTGGTGCACCAAAACTTTGTTCGATCACAACATTACGTCCCTTAGGACCAATTGTTGTTTTAACTGTATCGGCAAGCTTATCAACACCCGCTTGCATTTTTGCACGTGCATCTTCTGAAAATTCAATATCTTTTGCCATAATTTATTACCCTCTATCGTTTTATTAAGTATTAAGTATTTAAATTACAAAACTGCCACGATGTCTTTTTCGTGAACAACTAAATAGTCAACCCCATCAATACTAATTTCTGCGCCTGCATATTTATCAAAGATGACTTGATCGCCCTCTTTAACTGCAACAGGTGCTGTTAAATCGCCAACTGTTTGCGTTGAAACAGCAACGACTTTTCCTGTAACTGACTTTTCTTGTGCATTAGAAGCTAATAAAATTCCCCCAACTGATTGCTCAGGTGCTTCTGATACTTGCAATACAACACGATCTCCTAATGGTTTCAACATGTTATCTGACCTCCACAGGTTATATTTTTTCTTATTTTAGCACTCTTTATGTTTAAGTGCTAATCAACACTATCAATAATACCACACTCTTCTTTTTTTGCAAACCTTTCCTACCAGATATTTTAATACAAAAAAACGTTAATCCAACCATTATAAAACGGTTGGATTAACGTCTCATTTTAAATTTAGCAACTATGCAATGCCCTTAAATCAAGCTTTTTAATCACGTATTTAATTTTCAGTCAAAAATTGTTCTAAAGCTACACTAGCTTCCGTCCACTGATCTTCAATATCTTCTAATTGACTATCTAATGCCGCAATTTTTTCTGATAATTCATTTAGTTTTTGTAAATCAGCACCATTTTGAGGGTCATTTAATGCTTCATTTACAACATCATGTTCATCAGAAAGATCGGTCATTTGGTTTTCAAGCGCAGTCACTGCGCGTTCCAAACGGCGTTGTTCTCGTTGTTTTTCTTTTTGTTCAGCTCGTGATAATGTTTTAAGATGATCTTCTTTTTGTACCGCTTGACTAGTTGTTGTACTTTGTTCAGTAGATTCTCCAGCTGTCTTTTCAAGATAATAATCATAATCACCATCAAAAAAGCGCGTACCATTTGGTGATAATTCAACTACTTCCGTTGCCACCTCATTAATGAAATAACGATCATGTGACACAAAGAAAATAGTCCCATTATACTCGTTTAAAGCCGTTTCCAATACTTCCCGCGAATCAATGTCTAAGTGATTTGTTGGCTCATCTAAGATTAAAAAATTAGCATGCTCCAACGCTAATTTGGTTAACAAAAGACGCGCACGTTCACCACCAGATAGAGCAGCTACTAACTTTTCAACCGCCTCACCTGAAAACATAAATGAACCCAAAATTGATCGCACATCCTTTTCTGGCATCGTGGGGTGTTCATCCCAAATCGTATCAATCACAGAACGTTTGTTATCCAATGTCTGCTGTTCTTGATCATAATAACCAACTGTTACATTGGCGCCTAATTTTATTTGGCCAGCTAATAAGGGTAATTTGCCCAAGACGGTTTTAATAAATGTTGATTTACCAATTCCATTCGGTCCTACTAAAGCCACAGCATGCTGTTTATCAACTGCTACATTAACGTTTTCTGCTAGTACATGCGTCATGTCATACCCTAACTTCACATCATTAACACGTAGTACTTCATTACCTGAGTCTTCATCAGCCATAAACTGAATTCTAGCTACACCTGATTCATTTTTAGGTGCCTCAATTCGGGTCATCCGCTCTAATTGTTTACGTCGTGATTGGGCACGCTTTGTGGTTGAAGCACGCACAATGTTTCTTTTCACGAAATCTTCTAATTTAGCAATTTCTTCTTGTTGTTTATCATACGCCTTTTGTTCTTGCAAAATATTAGCAGCTTTTTGTTTCATAAAATCACTATAATTACCTTTATAATGATCCAACTGCCCCGAATGCATATCATACACTTCTGTTACGACACGATCCAAGAAGTAACGATCGTGAGAAACAATTAGTAAGGCACCTTGATAATTTTTAAGGTATTGCTCTAACCACGCTAGCGTTTGCATATCTAAATGGTTAGTTGGTTCATCTAAAATAAGCAGATCAGGTGTTTCCAACAATTGCTTTGCAATTGCCAACCGTGTTCGTTGTCCACCAGATAATGCCGCAATTTTTTGATCATAAAATGATTCATCAAAACCAAATCCATGTAACACTGATCGAATTGTTGCATCGTAACCGTAACCATTTTTTTCATCAAAATCATGTTGCGCTTGATCATAAGCAGCTAATAATTCTGTATAAGCATCACTGGTATAATCCGTTGTCGTTGCAATTTGATTTTCCAATTGACGTAACCGCTTTTCCAATGCAATGACGTCAGCAAAGGCCGTTAGCATTTCATTATAAACTGATAGGTCTGAATCTAAACCCGAATTTTGTGCTAAATACGCTAATTGAATACCTTTTTTCATTGAAACTTCACCCTCATCAGGTGTCGTTTCACCAATCAACATTTTCAATAATGTTGATTTTCCAGCCCCATTTCGGCCAACTAACCCAACCCGGGCTTTACTTTGAATTTGCATTGAAATATTATCAAAAAATGTCACACCATTAAAGTGACGTGCAACATTGCTTGCTTGCAAAATAATCATTTTTTATTACTCCATTGTAACTAAAATATTCCGTTATTTAGTTAATATTATTTTTCTATAATTTATTAAATACGCCTCACACCTATGCTTAATCTAATACTGTCAAATTCTGTCTTACTTCAGAAACAAAATACAATGAGCCTGTAAATAAAATCAGATCATCCTTTTGCATTTGTGACGTCACAGCTGCAAAACCACTTTGCCAATTTTCATGAACTGTCACCGTTTGATTTTTTATCTGGTGAGCAGCAGCGTTTGGATTAATTGGTTGCCGATTATTCGGTCCTTCAAAGCCCACAACATGTAAATCAACATTAGGTAAGTCTGCTAATAATTGTAACATTTTTGCATAATTTTTATCTTGCAATGCACCAAAGAGAAGATGTACTGTTTGTTCACTAAAACGATCAGCAATTGTCTTTGCTAAGGCTCGCACACCAGGCTCATTATGTGCGCCGTCCAAAACAATCGACGGTTGACAACTAATTTTTTCAAAACGTACAGGCCAAGTAACCGTCTGTAAAGCAGTTGCAACATGTTCACTAGTTAAAACCAACCCAAAATAATCACAAACTAATGCTGCGGTTTGGATAGCAACAGCTGCATTATCAATTTGATATTGCCCGATTAAATCAACAAAAACTTCTTGATAATTAACCGTCCCTGTTACCGTGAACGTTTCACCCCAAGCTTGTGTTGTTTGGTGATTTATGGTTTTAAATTGTTCATTTAATCGATAAATTGGCGCACCCATTGCACTTGCGACTGTATCAATGACAGCATTGGCTGCCACTGGTAAACGACCAACAACAACCGGCCGCTGTTTTTGAATAATCCCAGCTTTTTGCGTCGCAATTTCTGTTAATGTATTTCCCAATACATGCATATGATCAAGTCCAACCGTGGTCACAACCGAAACAATTTTATCTGGTATGATTGTCGTTGAATCCCAAGTACCACCAACACCAACTTCCAAAACGACGACATCAACCGGATGCTTAGCAAAATACATAAACATCAATACTGTTAATGTTTCAAATTCAGTCAATCCACTAGGCAATGTCTCATCTAACGTTTCTATAATTGGGGACAATTCTTGCATTATTGCTAATAAATCAGCGTCTTGGATACTACCGTTATCATCTTGAATCCGTTCGTTAAATTTTAAAATATATGGTGACGTGAATAATCCAACCTGTAGCCCACTTTTTCTAAGTAACTGCGCAACCATTTTACTGGTAGAGCCTTTACCATTTGTTCCTGTAATGTGTACATATTTTGATTGTCGTTCAGGATGGCCTAATAAATCTAAAATTTTATTTAAACGCTCAAATCTAGGTGTTTTAGACCACTTATGGCGGCTATGAATGTAGTCAATTGCTTGAGCAGCTGTCGTTATTTTTATCATATATTCCTCAAATTTATCCCATCAAAAAACAAAAGCGCCCTCTACAAAGTAGACGGCGCTCATGTTTGTGTAATTTACTGCATTGTAACGACGAACAGCTTAAATTCGTGATTCACAATACAATGAATTATACACGCAAATAATCATGATAGCAAGTATCTTTTCTTATGCTTGCGCATCTTGCAACTGTGCTAAACGGTTGTGAGTTGCTTCTAATTTGTTCTCCCAATCCGCTAACTTTTCACGTTCTGCAGCAACAACAGCTTCTGGTGCGTTATTAACAAACTTGTCATTACCTAATTTACCATTAGCACGTTTTACTTCGCCTTGGAACTTCTTGATTTCATCTTGTAAACGGGCAATTTCATCATCCAAATTAATCAATTCAGCCAATGGCACGTAAATTTCTGCACCAGAAATGATTTGGGTCATCGCTAAATCAGGTGCTTTAATATCTGCAGCAATTTGTAAATTCTTTGGCTTCACAAAACGATTAATATAATCAACATTTTCATTAAAGATACGTTGTAGATTATCATCACTCGTTTTAATTAAGATATCAATCGTCGTTGACATTGGTGCATTTGCTTCTGTACGAATAGTACGAACTGCTTTAATCAGGTCAATCAAACTATTAAAGTCTATTTCAGCTTGATCATCATTCAAACCTTGCTTAACAGTTGGGTAGGCAGCTGTAACGATTGTCTCCCCTTCATGTGGCATTTCTTGCCAAATAGCTTCTGTAACAAAAGGCATAATTGGATGTAGCAAGCGTAACGTATTGTCTAATACATAAGCCAAAATTGCTTGCACTGTTTTTTGTGCTGCTTGATCATCACTATTCAAAGTTTCCTTCGTCATTTCAATGTACCAATCAGCAAAATCATTCCAAATAAAGTTGTAAAGAGCTCGGCCAGCTTCACCAAATTCAAACTTTTCAAAATTCTTTGTTACAATCGCAATCGTCTTATTCAAGCGTGACAAAATCCACTTATCGGCTAATGAGAAATTAGTCATATCTGTTGGTAGTTCAGCTTTAGTATCATCAGATAGGTTCATCAAAACGTATCGAGATGCATTCCAAATTTTATTAATAAAGTTCCATGCTGAGTCCATCTTTGTGTATGAAAAACGGACATCTTGCCCTGGTGTTGAACCAGTTGCCAAGAACCAACGCAACGCATCTGCACCATACTTTTCAATCACATCCATTGGGTCAATACCATTGCCCAATGACTTTGACATCTTACGTCCCTGTTCATCACGAATCAACCCATGAATCAAAACATTCTTAAAAGGACGTTGCCCTGTAAATTCCTTAGATTGGAACATCATACGTGCAACCCAGAAGAAGATAATATCATAACCAGTTACCAATGTATCCGTTGGGAAATAACGCTTAAAGTCCTCTGCATCCGTATCAGGCCAACCCATTGTTGAAAATGGCCATAAAGCTGATGAGAACCATGTATCTAACACATCTGAATCTTGTGTCCAATTTTCACTGTCTTCAGGTGCTTCCATCCCCACATACATCTCACCAGTTTCTTTATGATACCAGGCTGGAATTTGGTGGCCCCACCATAATTGACGTGAAATAACCCAATCATGAATATCATCCATCCAACGTGTAAAGGTTCCTTCAAAACGTGGCGGATAAAAATCAACACGATCTTCTGATTTTTGCATATTCAATGCTTGTTCCGCCAACGGCTTCATCTTAACAAACCATTGTGTTGATAACCGTGACTCAACCTGCACACCAGTACGTTCTGAATGTCCTACAGCATGCACAATTGGTTCAACTGATAACATCCAGCCACCAGCTTGCAAGTCAGCGACAATTGCTTTACGTGCCTCAAAACGATCCATCCCAACGTACTTACCAGCACGTTCATTCATTGAAGCATCTTCATTCATTGTATTAATGCGTTCCAAATCATGACGATTACCAACACCAAAGTCATTTGGATCATGTGCTGGTGTAATTTTAACCATTCCAGAACCAAATTCAGGATCAACATATTCATCAGCAATAATTGGGACTTCACGATTTACCAATGGTACCAATACTTTTTTACCAACTAATGCTTTGTAGCGCTCATCTGAAGGATGCACAGCCACAGCCACATCCCCAAACATTGTTTCAGGACGGGTCGTTGCAATTTCAATATAGTGCTTGCCTTCAAAAGTTGTATCATCATCCACAAATGGATATTGCACATGATAAAAGGCGCCTTCATCATCTTGGTGAATAACCTCAATATCAGATAACGCAGTTCTTGCCTTAGGATCCCAGTTGATGATGTACTCACCACGGTAAATCAAACCTTTTTCATACAATGTCACAAAGACCTTACGAACCGCTTCAGACAAACCATCATCTAAAGTAAAACGTTCACGATCATAATCTAGTGAAAGCCCCAGCTTACCCCATTGTGATTTTATGGTTGCAGCATACTCATTCTTCCAATCCCAAACTTGATCAATAAACTTTTCACGTCCTAAATCATAGCGTGAAATATTTGATTCTGCTAAACGTTGTTCAACCTTAGCTTGCGTTGCAATACCAGCATGATCCATACCAGGCAACCATAACGTATCAAATCCCTGCATGCGTTTTTGACGGATCAGCATATCTTGTAAAGTTGTATCCCATGCATGACCCAAATGCAATTTACCAGTCACGTTGGGTGGTGGAATAACGATTGAATAAGGGCGCGCCTTTTTATTTTCAGATGGCTTAAAACGCTTCTCTTGCACCCACTTATCATAACGACCTGCTTCAACGGCGGTCGGATTGTACTTACCAGGCATATCAATTTCTCGCATAACCTTAACTCCTTATTTTTGTTCCTCTTAATCAGGCTTTAGGCATTAAAAAAGCCCCAACCATACAATTATCTGTATGATCAGGGCGACATTATCGCGGTACCACCTGAATTAGAGTTTAATACTCTATCTCATTTTGACTTAACGCGTCGACACGTTATCAACTACTCATTTCACTGATAAAGCCTACTAGTTACCTTCCAAGTAGATTAATCAAAATCTTCCACCAAAATGATTTTGTCGCTGTTAATAATTTTACTTGTACTCTCTAGTACATTGCTATGAACGCAATTTTACAATGTTAAACATAAAAAATCAAGTTTTAATCAGTACTTATGCTAGTTATTAGATTAATTCGATAATGGCTTGAATTAAGAGATAAGCTCCATATACTAACACAATAATTCCCGATAAAATATTAACCCAAATCAAAACCTTCTTTGGTAAACGCTCTTTTAAAATATTCATTACGATTGTAATTGTATTAAACCAAATAAAAGTTGCCATAATCACACCAATAATGAATGGCCAAACCTGACTCTTATCTAAAGTTCCCCGTAACGCACCCAATAATAGGCTACCATCGATTAATGCCTGCGGATTTGCCCAAGATACAATGAATGCTGTCAAAAAGGCTTGTTTAACTGGTAGTTTATTGCCTGTTGTATTTAATTGTACTGAGTTGGCACTACGTAAAATGCCCCAACCAATCCAAATAACTAATCCACCACCAATCAACATGACAAGCAGTCTCAACCAGGTCACTGAACTAATAATGGCACCCATACCAAAAAAGGCTGCCAATGAAAATAATGAATCCGCCATCCAGACAAATAAGACGTACACTAATGACCGTTTAAATGAATTAGTCAATGCATTATTAAAGACATATAAATTTTGCATGCCAATCGGTGCAACGAATGCAAATCCAATCATCATCCCTTTTATCAATGTTGCTAAAACCATAATTCCCCCTTCGCTTTCAAAAACTAATTTATCTAGTTTACAAAACCAGATAAATTAGTTATTATAATCATAATATATGTAATCAATTATTCAGGCCACTATTCTAGGAGATGCCTATGCCTACACTAACTAAAGAAAATCGTCGTTATCTCATCACCTATGAAACTTTAAATGCCATCACTCACGGACTTGGTGTCATTGCTGCCATTGTTGGCGCTACCTTATTAATCGTTAACAGTGTCCAACATGGCTTTTCTACTTTCACTATTGTTGCACTCTCGATCTACGCACTATCAATTATTAGTTTTTTACTTGCCTCAACACTTTTTCATGCTTTAATTTTTACCAAGGCTGGCAAAATTTTCCAATTTTTAGATCATTCAGGTATTTATCTCGTCATTTTAGGTAGTTATACCCCATACACATGGCTCTTCTTAGACCCAAAAATTGGTTGGCCAATTTGGGGAACCATTCTAAGTTGCACGCTTTTAGGACTTATTTACGATACTTTCTTCGTTGGTCGTTGGCCCTTTGTTTCGGTGATTATTTATGTCCTAATGGGCTGGTTCATTATCTTAGCTTTACCTGCACTTTATGGGGCCTTGTCATCTTTAGCATTTTATCTACTACTAGCTGGTGGCATCACCTATACAGCAGGCTCACTATTATATCTTATGCCAAAAATACCCTTAAATCATGTCTATTGGCATTTATTTGTCCTTGTTGGCGCAACATTAATGTATTTATCAATTTACGACACTCTTTTCCATTAATTTTTGCTAATACCCTTAAACAAAAACCCTAATTCTAAAAAGTAGCAAATCGCCAATTTATCGGTAATTTGCTACTTTTTTAAAATTAATTTTTAACAATACCAGCCTGTACCCACTTGTCAAACTGATCATCAGCAACTTTACTTTGCCCACCATGTTGTTGATTTTTATAATCATTCTTTTGACGTTGTGTCAAAGCATCCCAAGCTGCGCCGCCAATAGCATAGTGATCAGCATTGCGTAAGACATCCTTAATAGCGACACCATCAGATAGCTTAGCAGCATTTACAAGTTGTTCTTTATCCCACTTAGCAGCAACTGCATATTCCATACCATCTTCTAATTTAACCTGACGAGCAGTCGTAACGGATTGATTGCCATTCTTCACAGCTGCTTTAATCACCGCAATTGTCGCCTTAGCATAGGCTGCCATAAATTCATCAAGTGTTTTAGAGCCATCATCTTCAAAAACAACCGTCACTTTTTTATCTGCCTGTTTTACAGAAGCAATCTTTGGTGCATCAATTTGGCCCTGCAATAATGCTTTAATATCTAAAGCTTGTGTGGCCTTTGATGTGCTGGTTTCTTGCTGTTTACTTATTGTAGAATTAGCAGCTTTTTTATCAACTACTTTTTGAGTAGACATACTCGTTTTATCTGTTTTAGTAGCAGCCTGCTTATGACTTGATGAAGAAGCTGCAATGGCAGTCTCTTCAGACTGATGCGAAGAACTGTTAAAAACAATCGCAAAAATCGCAACTATTGCTGCAACTACCATAATTCCTATGATCATTGTAACTTGTCGTTTGTGCATTATGATTTACCTTTCTATTCCTTAAACCATAATATTCTATCACAAATAATGTTCGTTTTTTTGACACCGTGTCACAGTTAGATTAACAAATGCTACCGTTTTGTTAAATTAAAGGGCGTCTTTTGTAACATTAGTGTTTTTTACCAAATAATCGGGCAAAAAATCCGCGAATTCCGCCACGTTTACGACGATTTATGCGTGATTCCTCTGGCACTTGTTCATTCCTTATCGTCGTATTCGGTTCATCTGTCTTATCATTAACGTTAGTGTCGACTACTGATTGTGCCCCACTAGGTTGATCATTTGCTGAGCTTGTCGCATCAACTTTAATTGGTCCATTATTTATTTGAATGGTGTCTGTCGTTACAGCAGAATTGGTTCGCTGTGGCGCCTGTTTAACTTCCTCATTGCGTATATATTCAGCAATCATTTCATCTGTTAAGGCTGGCATAGCCAAAGTTTTTGACGTAACACCCAAACTAACAATTGTACGCCCCGTTTTACCGGTTTCATTACTTGTAGCATGCACTTCAATTTGACTCGGCACAATGTCATCTGGTAAGACTAGTTCAAATTCAAGATTTTCATCAACTGGTAATGAAATAACATGTTCATCACCAATGAAATGGACTGAAATGGAAACATCAGCTTGATTGACCTGTCCTTCTAATAGACGTTGACCATTTTGAGTTGAAATAACCGCAGTAATTACAGGTGCTGGTTGCTCAATAACCAATGATAGAGTTTCTTTACCGGTTTGCGTTGGTGATTGTGCCTCGATTGTCACGCTATCACCACTATTTGATGGCACCTTGGTTAGAAAACTCCCTGATTCATCAACGGTTACCGTTTCAAACTGTCCATTTGCATACTTCATGGTGATCACAACACCAGCTGTTGCCACGTGACCAATTACAGTTGTCCCCAAACTATTTGTTAATGTCGATGCTACCAAATTTAGTTTTGACTCACTCATATTGCGATCTCCATCCTTTAACTGTCGATATTAAGATAATTGTAACAGAAATTACAGACAACTTAAAATAATTGCTTACGTTCTAACAAAATTACGATTAATGGTTTTTCTCAATCAGCTAGCTGAGACGTTACCTATAAAGCCTATAAAAATAGCAAGCTGTCAATAAATCGACAACTTGCTACTTTTGCGGCTTAGATACTAATTTGTAATCACAGCCTTTTTATATTTAGACTAGTTTTAATTATGAACGAACAATTAAAGTATCAACCTTAGAAACGCGTGTAACATATTCTGTTACAGAACCAATCAATAGACGTTCAATTGCGTTCAATCCAGTTGCACCAATCATAATTAAGTCGCTACCGTACTTGCTTGGTGCTTGTTGTGCAATCACACTCTTTGGAGAACCATACTCGATTGCATATGCAACATTTTCTAAGCCAGCAGACTTAGCTTGTTCTAAATATGTTTCCAAAGTTTTCTTAGCTGTATTAGCGACTTGCTCAACCATAGTTGTTCTAAAATCAGTTACACTTTGGAATGAACGGGTATCAATAACATGTAGAATTTGTAACTTTGCATCTGGACCATTTTGAAGTGTCACCTTAATAGCACGTTCTAATGCTGCCTCAGCTTCTTTTGATCCATCAACAGGTACTAAAATATTCTTATAATTTACTTTTACATCAGCCATAACAGTTCCCCCTGTATATCCGACTATATTTGCAGTTTTACTACACCTTTATTATAACGTATTTCACACATTTTTTCACAGAAATGCATACGCGAATTTTAGAACAATATATATTATATTTATTTAAATAAAAGACGAACAACTACAACAGCCAATACGGTTGTCATTAAAGTACCTAAAATTACAAATAATCCACCTGGCAATGCAGCATCTTTTGTGATAAAAGTACTAACAACTAATAGTAGCGCATCAATACTAAATATCCAGCCAAACCAACGAGCAGGTTGTTTAGCCGCCTGCTCATTAATACCTAGAAAGCCTTTTTGATGTAAGAGTAAATAGATACCCAGGCCACCAATAATGATAGCAAATAATAAATACAAACTAAAAATCATAATTAAAGTCCTTTTCTCATATTGATTAAAAAAACCGTCCACCTCCGATAGTATTATCGAATATGGACGGCATTAATAACTATCAATTTGATAATTATTAATTATGGACACTTGCTTGGCGCCGTTAGTAAATTCAACTGAGTTGGCTCCGATTAAAGGTAAGTGGGTGAATTAGTCCGCTTTTACAACTACTGAGTGAAACAGCATGTTATAGCGGCATCCCGACATCCCCGAGCTAATTGGTTGTAAAGCAACTACAGAATGTAGAATTACGCGTACGCCCAAGGAATCCATCTATATTTTTATTATACTAATAAATCGATAAAATGAAAGACTTGACAAGCCATAATCGGTTCTCGTTATTTTTTTAACCCATTTTGTTGTGCCTGTCGTAATTTAGCATATTGTGCCTTATATGCTTGTTCAACCTTAGAATTTCCAGCTGGATTAAAATATGATGATCCACTTAACTTATCTGGCAGATACTGTTGTGGTACCCAATCTCCTGGATGGCCATGCGGATATACATAATCGACACCGTGTCCTAAATTTTTGGCACCAGCATAATGTGCATCTTTTAAATGGTCTGGGACATCACCAGTCCCTCCTTTTTGCACACGCGCAATCGCTTCATCAACTGCTGAAATTGCCGAATTTGATTTTGGTGATAGTGCTAATTCAATCACTGCATTCGCTAATGGAATACGTGCTTCGGGAAAGCCTAACTGCAATGCCGTTTGGACAGCCGTCACAGCTCTTTGGACAACAGCTGGATTAGCTAGACCAATATCTTCATACGCAATAACTTGTAAGCGACGAGCAATGATTGGTAAATCACCAGCTTCAATCAAACGTGCTAAATAGTGTAACGCCGCATCTGTATCACTACCGCGAATTGACTTTTGCAGAGCTGAAATCACATTATAGTGACCATCCCCATTCTTATCAGCAGTAATTGCCTTGCGCTGGACTGTTTCTTCAATAATAGCCAACGTAATATGAATATTACCATCATCATCTGGCTGCGTTGATCGAACTGCTAGTTCAAGGCCATTCAAAGCCGATCGTAAATCACCATTGGTCGCATATACAAGTTGTTTTTGTGCATCATTATCTAAAACAACTTTAAAATCACCCAAACCGCGCTCTTTATCTGTTAGTGCGTGATCAATAGCTAATTTCATATCATCTTCTGATAATGGCTTAACCTCAAAAATCTGTGTTCGAGAACGAATAGCTGGCAATATTGATAAATAAGGATTTTCAGTTGTTGCCCCAATCAAAATAATCTGGCCGCTTTCCAAATGTGGTAGCAAAAAATCTTGTTTTGTTTTATCTAAACGATGAATTTCATCTAATAGTAAAATAACAGTCCCAGACATTTTGGCTTCATCAGCGACCATCTGTAAATCTTTTTTACTATCAGTGGCTGCATTTAATATTCGAAAAGCATATTTAGTTGAACCAGCAATTGCACTAGCGATACTTGTCTTACCAGTGCCTGGTGGTCCATATAAAATCATAGATGATAGCATTTTAGCTGTTACCATCCGATTAATAATTTTACCGTCACCAACCAAATGCTGTTGACCAACTACTTCTCTAATCGAGCGTGGACGCATGCGATAAGCTAATGGTTGCTGCATTTCGCAAGACCTCCCTTCAGTCACTTAAAACAACTTTTTATACCATGGACTTTTTGTCTTTGATTCTGGCTGTGGTTCCTGTATTGATTGGTCTTGTTCGTTTGTTGTTACAACAATATCGACAATTTCTTGATGAACTGCCGTTTTAGCAGCCAACACAACCATAATATCTGACCGATCATAAACGTCGTCTGTTTTTAGTGTGAAACGCATTTTGTAATGTGATGCTAATTTCATAAATTTATCTAAAATAGCGCGATCTAAATGCCCATTTAAATATAGGGTTGCGTCTGGATATTTTGCCATCTGGCGCTCCCAAGCTTGCATATACCGGGGTTCACCAATATGTTCACGTGTCTGTATTGCGTATACACGTTCACGAAAATTTCCCAAATAATGATTTTGTTCATCGGGATTGACTTGGGGTGTCCCATATAGCCCTGCTTGGACATGTGGATCCATTGATTGTTTATCCATCAAAAAAACACTCCTTTTTAATAATTAGGTTAATTTTAACATAATCAAATCACAGCGACAATTTACCGGTAAGCAGTTAAACGTTATTAAAAAACACTCACGATTTTATCCCATCCTAACAGCTGGTTTCATCATAAGTGTTTTTATTTTTAGCCCATTAATAATGTATGCACACCGGCAATGATAACATAAACTAAATATATACCAAATAACCAATGTAATGTATTAAATAATTTTGGATAACGTCGTAATGCGGTATGACCTGCAAAATAAATAATTGTTGGCATCAACAAGACAACACCAAAAGCAAACACGCCCATTAACCAATTAGTGGAGATAATTGGCAATGTTAAGCTCATAGCTTGGCCTCCAGTTTTACATCAGGATATTTATTAGCAAACCAACGCTCAGCAAATTGGTTTTCAAACAAAAAGACAGGCTTTTCATGACGATCACGAACTAGTAAGTTACGTGATGATGCCATTCGAGGATCTAATTGTTCCGCATCAATCCAACGTGCAATCTTTGACCCCATTGGTTCTAACGTTACTTCGGTATTATATTCATTTTCCATTCTAAATTGGAAAACTTCAAACTGCAAAGCACCCACAGCACCGATAATATAATCACCAGAATCCCAAGCCGTATACATTTGAATTGTACCTTCTTGTACTAACTGGGTCACACCCTTATGGAATGACTTTTGCTTCAAAACATTCTTAGCATGTACGCGCATAAACAATTCTGGCGTAAATGTTGGTAACTCTTCAAAGGTTATTTCATGTTTACCAGCGTAAATTGTATCCCCAATTTGGAAGTTACCTGTATCGTAAATACCAATAATATCACCAGGATAAGCCTTCTCAACGTTCTCACGCGTATCAGCCATAAACTGGGTCACATTTGACAAACGAATTTTCTTTTTAGTACGTTGCAAAGTTACATCCATACCACGTTCAAACTCGCCCGACACAATCCGCAAAAAGGCAATTCGATCACGATGATTAGGATTCATATTGGCTTGAATTTTAAAGACAAACCCACTAAATTGTTCATCAGTTGGCTTAATTTTATCCCCTGCAACAGTATTTTTTGGTGCTGGTGCTGGTGCAAACTGCATGTACGTTTGCAAAAATGTTTCAATACCAAACCCCTGTAAAGCAGACCCAAAAAATACGGGTGTCAACTCACCGCGCATAACTGCTGATTCATCAAAAGTATTACCTGCATCTTGCAACATTTCAATTTCATCTCGGGTTTCATCCCATAGTGAATCTTCTTGAATAGGATTAGGTGCTATTAAATCAACACCTGCCTCATTAAGTGCTAAAAAGCGCTCTGTTGGATTAGTTGGCCGGTAAACTTCAACATTATTGTGATAACGATCAAATAAACCAGCTAAAATTTGACCCGATCCAATTGGCCAGTTCATTGGATAAGCATTGATACCAAGTGTACTTTCTAGTTCATCCACCAAATCCAATGGTTCGCGCCCATCACGATCTAACTTGTTAAAAAAAGTGAAAATTGGAATATGACGTTCACTAACAATTTCAAATAATTTTTTAGTTTGTGGCTCAATACCTTTAGCCGAATCAACAACCATGATAACTGAATCAACCGCCATCAAAGTACGATACGTATCTTCAGAAAAATCCTCGTGACCAGGAGTATCTAAAATATTGATTCGCTTATCATCAAAATCAAATTGTAATACTGATGATGTCACTGAAATACCACGTTTTTGTTCAATTTCCATCCAATCAGACTTTGCAAAATTACCTTTGCGCCCTTTAACGGTACCAGCCTCACGGACAACCCCACCAAGCTTTAATAGTTGCTCTGTAATTGTCGTTTTACCAGCATCCGGATGAGAAATAATAGCAAATGTACGCCGTGTTTGCGTTTCTTCTTGTAGTGAAGCCATAATTTATCGTCCTTTTATTTTATTTATTATTTTAATTCATTTAAAAAAACTTAACAATTTAGTATAACTAATATTATCAATTGTTTCAATAGAAGCAAGCGACGGTTTAATTCATCCCAATAACAAAAAAAGATTACTTATCCAGTAATCTTTTTTGCTTATTTTATGACGACTATTGCTGACTATTGCGACGTTTCATTTCTAAATACCGTCGATACCACAAGTCAATATAGGCATCGGAAAATGGTCCTTGTTGATTATCAATCCAATCAACAAGAATTTTGACATGTTCACGCACAATATAATCAATGTCTGCCGGATAACGCCAGTGCGCTTTATGGAGTTCATATTCGTCTGTATCCAACAAACGTTTCTCACCATTTGGAAAAACTTTCACATCCAAATCGTAATCAACATATTTTAGCGCTTCTTTGTCTAATACAAATGGTGATGCTAAATTACAATAATACGATACGCCATTATCTCTAATCATCGCAACAATATTAAACCAATACTTACGATGAAAATAGACAATAGCTGGTTCACGTGTTACCCAACGTCGACCATCATCTTCAGTAACTAACGTATGATCATTTAGCCCAATAATTGCATTTTCGCTCGTTTTGAGCACCATTGTATCACGCCAAGTCCGATGTAAACTGCCATCATGCTTGTAGCTCTTAATCGTTACAAAGTCGCCCTCACGAGGTAATCGACTATCTTTCATTATCTTGAGCTTTCCGTATTTTCTACCAAAATTTTTTTCTACTTCATTGTATCACGCAAATCGGTAAAAAACACGACCAACTTAATGATGTTGTCGTAACCATTTATCAACTAAATTCAAATCATAACCCTTTCGATATAACATTGCTTTAACTTTTTGCTTAAATTCCCACCCCGTATAATCTGCATACCGATTGGCTGCAATGGTGGCATCACGATCTAAATTATCCCATTCTAACATTTCATCAGGTGTCTCATTTGAACGATAATTTTGAATGGCTTGCTTAATTAAATTTAAATCAAATCCTTGTTGTAACAATTTTTGTTGCGTTTTTTGCTCAGCCATAAACTTAGAATAACGGCTATTTTTTTCTAATAAATTGGCTACTCGCACTGTTAAAGCAGCAACTTGATCATCTACATCGTAGGCAACTAGCGCATCTTCAATGACAAATTTATCAATACCAGCTTGCTGTAACTTAAATTGCACCCCTCTTGGTCCTAACTTACCAGCAGATATCGCCTGATCAACATAAGTTTGTGCATATAATTCATCATTAATCACATGATCATCGGTTAAACGTTGTACAACTTCTTGAATCACATGCGCTGCATAACCACGTTCACTTAATTTTTGACTAACTTGCTGACTAGTACGCATTTGACCAGTTGCGTAAACTAAAGCTTGCGTATAGGCTTTTTGCTTAAATTCAGCTGCCTTAATTGTTTCAATGTCTGCATCCTCTAAATTAGCACCTTTGAATAAGTTGTATGTAATTAATACTTTTTCATCAACAGCAAATGCATAGTCGTCATCTAAATAAATATTATAACGACCAGCACGCCGTTGCTGTGTTACTTTCGTTACTGTTGGCATGACTTCCTCCATTCATTCTTTATTTTAACTGAAATAACAAAAAACAGCGAACCGCAATAATGCAGTACGCTGTTAATTAAAAATTTTAAATAAATGAAGACGTTCCAGGATTTAATTCAACAATCTTACCTGTACGCTTATAGATAATCCATTCTGCAATATCCGTTACATAATCTGACGTACGCTTTAGATAACCGGCGACTACTAAGTAATCAGTCGCTGCTGCCACTTGTTCAGGATCAGCTTTCATTGCTTCAATTGACATCTCACGAATATCACGTGTTACATCTGAAATGCCTGCTGCTACTTCTGAAATTGTCTCAGCAGCAATCGCATCATCATTAACATAATAATCCAGCACTTGTGATACCATTTTAGCAACGTTTGAACCAGTCTCACCAATTGTTTTTTCGATGGCAGCAACTCGCTTACTTCCTTTAACATGAATAGTTGAAATTGCGATATTACGCGCATTATCACCAATTCTTTCTAGGACTGAAACTGCTTTTAAAACTGTCATAATTTCGCGCAAATCAGTTGTGACTGGTTGATACAAGGCAATCATTTCAAAACTTTTCTTTTCAATTGCAATTTCACGTTGATTAATGGCATTATCACGATCAATAATTTCTTGAGCAAGTGTACGATTATGATCTAAAAATGCTTGTACTGCCTCATCCAAAGTTTCCGATACCAATAATCCCATTTCTTTAAAGGATGTATCCAAATCTGATAATTCATCATCAAAATATTGTCGCATTTCAATATTTCCTTTCTATTACTTTATCTTATCCTAAACTAAGTGCTAACCAAAACGTCCAGAGATATAATCTTGGGTCTCTTGTTTGTTTGGATCCAAAAATACTTTTTTCGTATTATCGAATTCAACCAAATTACCATCCATAAAAAAGGCCGTTTTATCTGAAATACGTGATGCTTGTGCCATTGAATGGGTGACGATAATCATCGTCAGCTGATTTCGTAGTTGCATCATCGTATCTTCTACCTTACTTGCTGACATCGGATCTAAGGCAGCAGTTGGCTCATCTAATAACATAATTTCAGGACCTGTTGCCAACGCACGCGCAATTGACACACGTTGTTGTTGACCCCCTGACAATGACAAAGCTGATTTGTGTAAAGTATCTTTTACTTCATCCCAAATAGCTGCTTGCTTTAAAGATTTTTCAACAGTCTCGTCCAAAAAGCCCTTATCTTTATGACCCGCTGTTCTTAACCCGAAAGCAACGTTATCATAAATCGAAAACGGAAACGGATTAGGCTGTTGAAACACCATACCGATTTTTTGTCGCAAATTAACCGTATCAGTATTTGGTGCATAAATATCTTGACCATTGAACATGAAAGTGCCATTAACTGTCACGTTATCTGCTAAGTCATGCATGCGATTGAGTGCTCGCAGGTATGTTGACTTTCCTGATCCTGAAGGGCCAATCAAAGCAGTAATATCATTCTTTTTAAATGAAAGATCAATACCATGTAGGGCTTCCTTTTTACCGTAGTAAAGATGAACATTTTCTGTTACTAAAATTTTATCTGTCATCTGATAATCCCCTTTAGCCGAAGTTTCCATTCACGTAATCAATCGTTAATTGTACCTTTGGTCGTGTGAATATCTTTCTTGTTAAGTCATATTCGATTACTTCACCCGCATGGAAAAAAGCGGTGTAATCTGAGATACGACTTGCTTGTTGCATATTATGCGTCACAATAATGATTGTATAATGCTTTTTTAATTCCATCAAAGTATCTTCAATCTTAGATGATGAAATTGGATCTAAAGCTGAGGCTGGCTCATCTAATAACAAAATATCTGGCTTCATGGCAATTGCACGTGCAATGACTAATCGTTGTTGTTGCCCACCTGACAATGACAAAGCTGACTTTTTCAAGTCATCCTTCACTTCATCCCACAACGCTGCTTGCTTCAACGAAGTTTCTACAATTTCAGCTAATTTTTTCTTATCATGCATACCATGTTGTTTTAACGCAAAGGTTATATTATCACTAATCGACTTCGCAAATGGATTAGGACGTTGAAACACCATACCAATATGTTTCCGCATTTCATAAACATCAATATCATGAGAATTAATATCCAGACCACGATACATAATTTGGCCACCAACTGTTGCCACATCATCATTCATACGATTTAACGAACGTAAAAATGTCGATTTACCAGAACCAGATGCACCAATTAGTGATGTTATTTTAAAACGTTCAAATGATAAATCTGCATTTTGTAATGCCACATTGTTACCGTATGCTACTTGTAGTTCTTTGGTAGACAAGGCAATTTCATGCTTCTCTTTATCCATTTGATAAATATGACGATCAGGTTGTGAACCCGTTAAATTTAAAGTTCCTTGTAAATTAGCCGTCATCACGACCCTCCTCTATTCTATTTTGTTGCTGTAAGATGCTTATACAAAACGCTACTCAAGAAACGAGCTAAGAAATTAAACAACAAAACAGCGATAATTAAGACTGCCGAAGCACCGGCTGAAACGGCGGCTGCATCAGGCATAATACCTTCTGAATTAACTTTCCAAATATGCACAGCCAAAGTTTCAGCAGGACGCATAATATTTAATGGACTAGCTGTATTGAACGGATTCCAGTCACCAAAGTCCAATGCTGGTGCTGATTGACCAGCTGTATAAATCAAAGCTGCTGCTTCACCAAAGACACGCCCTGCTGACAACACAACCCCAGTTACAATTGAAGGCACAGCGGCTGGCAAGATAATATGGCCAACTGTTTCCCAACGTGACAACCCTAAAGCAGCACCCGCTTCACGTTGTAGATTTGGAATACTACGTAGTGAATCCTCAACGGAACGTGTCAACAATGGCAAGTTAAAGAACGTTAGCGCAATTGCTCCTGAAAGAATAGAAAAACCTAATTTAAATTGAACAACAAACAATAAGAAGCCAAACAACCCAACAACAACTGAAGGTAATGATGACAAAATTTCAATTGCCGTACGTGTTAGCCGAACAAATTGGTTTTTCTGGTTAGCATACTCATGTAAGTAAATACCTGCTCCCAATGCGATGGGAAACGAAATAATCATCGTAATAATTAATAGGTAAAAGGAATTAAATAATTGGACACCAATACCACCACCTGCTGTAAATGCTGATGAAGGAGATGTTAAAAAGTGCCATGATAAGTGTGGCACACCTTGAACTAAAATATACCCCACTAAGGCAGCTAATACTAATATGACAAACCCAGCAATGGTATACAACATAACGCTTGCTAGCTTATCACTTTGTTTTGGGTTTAACATCTTAAATCGCTCCCTTCTTTGCAATTGCTCTAATAATGATATTAAAGACAAGTGACATCAACAATAAGATCAAAGCCAAACTCCATAGAACATTGTTTTCTAATGAGCCCATAACGGTATTACCAATACCTTGTGTCAAAATCGATGTCAATGTTGATGCCGGTGAAGTTAAGTCTTTTGGCATTAATGAGGCATTTCCAATTACCATTTGTACAGCCAAGGCTTCTCCGAATGCACGTGCCATACCAAAGACGACAGCCGTTAGAATACCAGGTGTCGCTGACCGTAAGATGACCTTATAAATTGTCTGCCATCTTGTTGCACCTAAGGCCAAAGCTGATTCGCGATAATGACGTGGTACTGATTTCAATGTATCAACAGTCATTGATGTCACTGTTGGTAAAATCATAACGAATAGCACCATTGCACCTGCTAAAATACCAAATCCAGAGCCACCGAATAAATAACGTAGTGTTGGCACAATTACAGACAAACCAATAAATCCATAAACAACCGATGGAATACCAACTAACAATTCTGTAACTGGGCCTAATATTTTAGCACCACGTTTTGGGGAAATTTCAGTCATAAAGACTGCTGTTCCAATCGCAAATGGTGTTGCAATCAAAGCAGCTAATAATGTGACCAAAAATGAGCCTGTAATCATTGGTAGCGCACCGGTTAATGGTGTACCATTTGCATCCGTTTGACCCGGCGCCCAATTTTTACCTGACAGAAAATCCCAAAGGTTAACTTTGTTACTAAAAAATGTTGCCAGTCCTTTTGAAGCGACAAACCAGAAAATTGAAACAACAACCAAAACTATCAACAATAATGCTGAAAAAGTAATCACACGGCCAAATTGATCTTTTTTGCTTGCCTTTGATTTTTTTAATAGTGATTCACGAATTAAATCCATGGCCTAAACTCCTTAGTTTGTTTTACTTAAATTACCTGCTTCATCACGTTCAACACGCATATCATGAATTGATATATACCCTAATTGAGGGACCAGTGTTTGCTGAATACGCTTTGAATCGATATATGACAAGAATTCTTTTACTTTGCCGGTTGGTTGACCATTCGTATAAATATGTTCATACGACCAAATTGGCCAGTTACCATTAATAACGTTCTGGTTAGTTGCTTTGACACCATCAAGCGTGGCTGCTACCACTGAATCATCTAAGTAAGCAAACGATGCATATGATATTGCTCCTGGTGTGCTACTAACAATTGACCGCACCATTCCTGAAGAATCTTGTTCTTGTGCTGATGCAGATTGTGCACCACGCAATCCCCATTTTTCAAAAGTTGCACGAGTTCCTGAACCAGCAGCACGATTAACCAAAACAATTGGCATATCAGTGCCACCCACTTCACGCCAGTTCGTAATCTTTTTCGTAAAGATATCAATTAACTGGTTTTGTGTTAACTGTTTGACATGAGCTTGTTTATTAATCATTGGTGCAATACCAACAACACTCACACGATGGTCAACTAATTTTTTAGGGTTGATGCCCTCTTTTTCACCAGCAAACATGTCTGAATTACCTAAATCAACTGCGCCCGTTTGTACCTGTGCTAGTCCTGTACCAGTACCACCACCTTGAACATTGACATGAACGCCTAAATTATTGTTAGCAAATTCTTCTCCTGCTGCTTCAACAAGTGGCTGCAATGCTGTTGACCCGACTGCAGTGATGTTAACATCACTATTTTTTTGTCGTGTTGTGTAACCAAACGTTAACAGGCCGCCAGCAATAAGGATAATCACTGCGCTTATTAACCAATTGCGTTTCATTCGTGAACGCCTCCTAAATTTCTTTTCAATTACTATTGTTTTATTATGCCTAATGTTTGTAAATGTGAAACCTTTTTTATGTAAATTTTTTCTTTACATTAATAATTTTGCCAAATAATCGTCCAACATTGCCGTTGACAAATCATCTTTCTTCCTTGACTAACAACCTTTAATGGTTTACTTGGTTGCACTGACATCCCCGCATTATTTAACCTAATTTTTACTGATTGGTCTATTAAGAAAATGGTTAATCGCCGTTGTCCGGTAAGTGGCAATTGTGGTTGCGTCATAATTAATAATTGCTGTGCAACTATTTTGCCCCCAATCAACCAAGTTAATAAACCCGTTAACACTGTACGCCAATCACACTGCCATGTTAAACAACTAAAATCTCCCGTTATTGATAATGGATCTGCCCACATTAATGTTTGGATACTTAGTAATGATTGCTCTAAATA
Source organism: Weissella sagaensis (assembly GCF_010306265.1). Lineage (NCBI taxonomy): Bacteria > Bacillati > Bacillota > Bacilli > Lactobacillales > Lactobacillaceae > Weissella > Weissella sagaensis. The sequence continues at coordinate 54,691 of NZ_BLKA01000001.1, forward strand.
TATTTGGTACATTAAACGATGATAAACATGTTCCCAAAGATAATTATCTTCCCAAGTTAAATCAAAGCGTTGCCAAAAATCCTGCCACTTTTCTTTTTGCTTTTGAAACAACACCTTGAAATCTTGTGTTTCTAACCATAGTTTATCATATGCTTTATATTCTATATGATTATTTATCTCTCTTTTTTTTCCGTTGCTAGCTAAGTTAATCCCATTAGGCACAATCGCCGTCAACGTGGTCGTCTCTTGCGCTTCAAACACCATGCGATAACCCAACCACTGCTTAGTTTCAGTAGCCCGTAATTCAATTATCAACAGCTGACTTGTGGGCGACCAGACAAATTTTCTGACGCGACACCCTAAGCGATACATTTCTATACTGGTCCAAAACAACATTGTTCGCATTTCAAGCAGTTGATTTGCTGTTAATAATTGCACCATCGTCACTGGTATTTGTACCGGTTGCCTATAAACACTACGTTCACACCATTTAGCCACTTGATTAATCGTGACGTTTTTTGGACAACCATCAAATTGTAACTTAATCATCCAATTTTTTGACCAGTCGTATACCCAAAATTGCGTTAATAAATACCATGTTATGTTAGCCTGATTACTAAAACCCTCATCACTAATTTTTATGGTACCACCTGTAACGACTTGTTTTATTTGTTCAAATAGTTTTTGATATATTTGTTCATCTGTCCGATCAGTCCAACACCCCAAATTAACACGATTAGCAAGAATGTGTGTTGCGTTTAAGTGTAGGGTTAATGCTTTCATTCCTTCATCCTCTATATCATTTACTTAATTTTGATTATATAAAGGATGAATATAAAATAAAACGCCAGACACAGCTAATTTTTTACTAACCATCCTGACGATTCGTCTTTTATTATTACACAATTTTCCAGTCATCCAAGGAATCTACCCAATGTGTTGGCTGTTTACTTTCTTTTGCCACCACCGCTTTTTTTGAAACCCCAGAATACACTAGTAACGTATCAATATCTGCATGTAAACCGGCTTTAATATCGGTATTATAATTATCGCCAACCATTAATGCTTGATCATGATTAAGGTGCAATTTTTCTAGTGCGCCCTTCATAATAATATCTTCTGGTTTACCAATAATAACTGGCGCTGGTTCAACAGCTGTTGCCAAAAATGCCACTACAGAGCCAGCACCTGGTACCATACCACGTTCGGTTGGTAAATTAGTGTCCGGATTTGTTGCAACAAATCTAGCACCCTGTTGAATGGCTAATGTCCCTTGTAAAATTTTTTCATATGTGACATCCCGATCCAAACCAATCGCCACCGCATCTGCAGGCGCCTTAGTTACGAGTTCAAAACCTTTATCTAACAGAGCTGCTTTTAGGCCGTCTTCACCAATCATTAAAACGCGGTGAACATCATCAAACTTAGCTAAATAATCTGCTAGTGCCATTCCTGACGTGTACACTTGATTTGCAGTAGTTGGAATTTGATGGTTTTGCGTCAAATTTTGAGCAACTGCTTCTGGCGTTTTAGTAGAATTATTTGTCACAAACAAATATTCCACTTGCTTATCAATCAATCGTTGCACAAAGCGTTGTCCACTCGGCATTTTCTTTGTACCTTTGTAAATAGTACCATCCAAATCGATTAAGTAACCGTCATAACGTTTTGTCATGATTCCTCCTTATTCTTTCTCTGCATTCTTTGATCGCTCACGAACTTGAAAGTGTCGGTGTTTTTTTGATCCAGACGTAGCAACAGAATTTGAACGCTTACCAACATGTTTTGCTGGTTGATTAGCCGTATTCACCTTTTCTTTAATAACAGGCGTTTTTTTACGCTTTTTATTATCACGATGATTTTGTGATTTATTATTCTTGTTATTAGTTTTACTATTAGGCTGTTTAGCCTTATTAGCCCCATTTTTATGCTGACGTCGCCGTCTTTTCGGCTTTGAAACATCCTTTTCTTCAACTTCGACAACCTCATGAGGTGCTAAATTTTCTAACACAAAAAATGGTGCACCAAAATTAGCTTGCTCATACAAAAAATCTTGGAGTGCCGCAATTTGTTGACTTCGGGCAATCCCTTTTGTCCCATCTTTATAAAAGCCTTGTAATCGCAACTGATCAGCAGCAATATCACCAACTAAATAGTCATATTTTTCTAAAAAATCACTAAAGCGGGCGGCCAATTTTTGTTGATCATATGCTTCGCGATAATTTTTGACTAAACGATATGGTCGATCATTGATAAAAATATCTGTTGCTGTTTCTCCTGTTGTAATAGCTGTACTAGCTTGACGCTCAATAAATTGGGCATCAGCTAATTCTTTCATTCGTTCTCGATTCATTAATTTTTTCTCTCTATCACATTATGGTGCGAATTTCTTATGCAAATAATTTGCAAAATCTTCTCGTAAAACGGTGTCATATGACATGGTATTTTGTCCCATAATTTCCAAAGTTGGAAAATATGGAATAAACAAATAATGATCTAATGAGCCAATTGTGTAGTATGCATCATAATCAATCGGCTGATGATGCACTAAAACTTCGCCTGTTTCTGTGACATCAATACCAGACCAAACAATTGTTCCCCACAGATTACCACGAAAGCCCATACCTTTTACACGGGCGTTCTGTAAAAAGCGTTTATTCTTTTTCGTTTCTTGAACCAAACGCCATAAATCAGACCCTTTTAGGATTGAACGCATTGGATGAACTGCATGTGGTAACAGCGCATGTAAATCATTAGCCGTCACAATACCTGCTGGTAAATCATGTAAAAACAAACCAGTCGATAGCATCGCAATGTCAGTATGCGTACGCTCTTTGAGTGCCTCTAATCCTAAATCAATTAAACGATTATCGTACTCTAAATCCATATGATAATCTTGTGGTAAAGACGCAATGACATTTTTTGATAACTGCTCTTCACCACTTTCTCGATATGCCTTTATTTCAACATCATCATTATGAACTGCTGGTAAATCATCTGTTGTAATCGTTCGTGCTTGGATATTAATTAATTTACCATCTTGCATTTCAAAATCAATCCGACCGATGTGATCACCATAACGACCGGCTGCAGCTAATAATGAATTGGCATGTTTTTCACCATAGGCAAGTAAGTGATGTGTATGCGCGCCAATAATAATTTGTAATTCACTATACCGTTCTGCTAAATATCGGTCTGTTGGCAGTCCAAGATGTGACAATAAAATATTAATATCTGTTTTACCAGCTAATTGTGATAATACTTTAGCTAACGCTTGATCGACATCTTCCGGTTGCCATCCCAATAATGGATACGTTAACTCAAATGGCGCAGTGAGTCCTAAAACACCAATTCTCGTTCCTTTTGGTGTCGTGATAATTTTGTATGGTAATGCCCAATCAGGTAGTTTTTGTGTTTGTTTATCCGTCATGTTCCCCAAAATTACTGAGAAATTGGCGTTATCATATAAATGATTAAGCTGTTCATGATTTAGACCAAGACCTTCATTGTTACCGATTGTTACGCCATCATAACCAATTTCATTCATCAAATTAACATTGGCTTGCCCACTCGTTGCTTCAGTTAGCGGATGTTGTCGATCAATAAAGTCGCCAATATCAAATGTCAACACACTCCGTTTATCACGAGTCAGTTGGCGCTTACGCGTAAGTAAATATCGTCGAATTTTAGGCCAACGTTCCAAATGTGAATGCAAATCATTGGTATGTAAAATTGAAATTTTATCTGACATTTTTACCTCCGTTTTGCAAAATCATCGTGTTTACGTTGCATGATGGTTTCGATTTCTGTAAAAGTTAATGGACTCCCCCATGTTGGTCGCTCTACTGCTGTTAAATAATCTAAGTCAGCACTATCAATACCCACATTTATATTTTCAGGAATGGCCACCATTGTATGATGAATATGACCATGCAAATTAATACTATTCTGACTCTTACCAAAAATTAATGGATAATGTGTTAAAAAAAATTGATGATGGTTCGCTTTAACGATACAGCCTACATCTTCGAAAGTATACTTGGCCCGACCATCACTTAGAATTGGATTATGATGACTTAAATATTTAAATAACGACCGTGCATCATGGTTCCCCTTAATCAAGGTAATATGTCCATTGAGCTGTTCCAAAATTTCTGCAACTAATTCGTTGGCACGTCTTTCAGGTCGTACGTGGTTCATCATCGCCACATCTCCTAAATGATAAACTTGATCATTTTTAGACACACGTGTATTCCATGCAGTTATCAAACCTTCATGTTCACCATGAATATTATCGTACGGTCTTGGTGAAAAATGCTGACTAGTTAGTAAGTCTTCATGATAAAAATGTGTATCTGCCGTAAAAAACTCCATCATCAACCTCGTTTCTTAACGCAATTTACCTTGAGCATAGCTATTTAACCACTTTACTAATTGATCAAAATTATCAGGAAAGTCATTGTATCCAACAATTGTTCGCTGCTCTTCATCTGCCCTTTTGATGGTTAGCCCCCACTCTTGCACAATGCCGGGCTGTTTTTTAGCGTAATCGTCATGCCAGTCAGCTATCAACGCTTCTAATTGTCGTTCAACACTCGACCATTGAAAAGTAATATTTTGCCAAACATCAGCAAAAGGACGTAAATTTTTATCGATTGTAATTTGCAATCGATTTTTTTGAGAAAAATCAAATTTTTCATCAGTTATATCCATGATATCTAAATCTAATGCAGCCGGTGCATTAATATAAAAAGCATGATCAGCAATCTTTTTAGCGTAGATATAATCAAATCCGGTTTCTAAATTACCTTGATAAAAAGTTAAGTATTCTAATGTCATATTATTTATCAATCACAATTAAATCAGTTGTGATCCCCTCAGTTAAGTTTTCAAATCCATCGGCCGTTACAACAACATCATCTTCAATCCGGACACCACCAATATTTGTCACATAAATGCCTGGTTCAATCGTTAAAATCATACCCGCTTTAATTTGATCTTCTGCTGGTGCATTGACTGATAAAATAGGCCCTTCATGAATATCAAGACCAACGCCATGCCCAGTTGAATGCGTATATTGGTCGCCGTAGCCAGCATCAGTAATAATATCACGTGCTATTTTATCAACTTGACTAACAGCAACACCATCTTTAACTGCTGCAATCGTTGCTTTTTGTGCCTCTAAAGTCACATCATAAATTTCTTGCAATTGATCATCAATTGCGCCGAATGCAATCGTGCGCGTAATGTCAGATGTGTAACCATCAACATAATAACCAAAATCAATCGTCACTAATTCACCATTTTCAATTGGCTTATCTGAATATGTGCCGTGCGGCAAAGCACCTCGATACCCTGAGGCAACAATCGTATCAAACGATGGCTTATCTGCGCCATGTTGTTTCATTTTGTAATCTAATAGATTAGCAATCTCACGTTCAGTCATTCCCACATGTAGTTCTGATAACATGTCATTAAAACCGGCTACAGCCACCTGAGCTGAATGACGAAGCTTCTTTAATTCTTGTTCATCTTTTATTTCACGTAACGCTTCAATTAAATTAGGAACCGGGGCAATATCAGTACCAACAAAATTTTCATCAATATAATCAAAATCTCGAAATGGCAATGAATCTTCAAACCCCAACTTATCAATTTTAAAACGACGAGCAGCTGCCATTGCAACACCCCAGTAATTACGGGTTACTAATAATTCAACACCTTCTGGTAATTGATCACGATAAGCATCTTCATAACGTGAATCCGTAATCAAAGCAACTTGGTCAGTACCAACTAAAACAAGACCATCACCAGTACCACCAGTAAAACCAGTTAAATAGGCCATATTCATGCCATCAGCAATTAATAAACCATCAATTTTTAAAAGTGTAAACACTTGTCGTACATTTTCAATTCTCGTTGTCATCTTTGCCCTCATTTCTATACTAACTGTATTATAACAAATTGTATCACGTGCTTATTGATAAACTATTGGTTCACTGATTAAACAGTGATTGATAGTCCGCCAATTTAAAGTTACGCCAATCCCAGCATTTACTGGCACAGGTAAATATCCATCTTTAACATAAGGTAAATTATCTGCAATATCAGTCTCATAATAATGATCAAACTGAGCACTATCTACCGGAATCGTATTAGCCCCCGGTAGACTAGCCAAAATTAAATCAACTGCACGTCCTAATCCAGTACCTAGCATGCCACCAATCCATGGCGTCATCTGTGATTGATTAGTCAATTGAATGGCTGTTTTGGTTTGCGTGATGCCCCCCAGTTTTCCTTGCTTGAGTGTTAAAGCTGCCGTGGTATGATGGGCAATTGCTCTTTTGACATCAGTCAGGTTATTTAACGACTCATCTAAACTCAATTTTAGCTGCGATAATTTTTCTTGTGTCTGCTGATGTTTTAACCATGCCGTTGCTGCATACGGCTGCTCAATCATCGCTAGCCCAGCCTGGTCTAACAGTTGCAAGTCTGCTAATCTATCAGAGTTCCAAGCAGCGTTTGCGTCTAATGAAAACATCTGGTTAGGAAAGTCCTTTACCAAAGCTGCAACCATTTGTAGATCAGTTGTCTGATTAATTTTTATTTTGATTCGTTGGTAACCTTTTGCAATCGCATCGATAACTAGTTGTTGCGTCATTTCCCAATCTACTTGCATCCCAATTGCTTTGCTTACCGTAACTTGTTTGATTTGGCCACCTAACAAAGTTGCCAAAGATTGCTGGGTTTGCTTACCATACGCATCCCAAAGTGCCATTTCGATAGCGGCTTTAGCAAATGATAACGTTGTTTTGGATGCTAACCATGCTGCACCATCTTCTGGCCTGTCAAATGTTTGATCAATTAACAACTTGCTGAGTTTTTGCACCATTATTAACGATTGTTGATGTGTCTCATTTACATATTGACTATCAGCAAATGATTGAATTTCACCATATCCCACAACACCAGTTGTTAATTGCACCGCAACAAGTGTAATTGGCCGATGCTTAGTCGTACCATGGGCCGTTTTGAAAGGAGATTTTAACGTTAACATCAATGGATAAAGTTTAATTTTTTGAATTTTCACTGCAGGCCCTTTCCACCATCGTTATTAATCAACCACCAAGTTATTTAAAATATCTGTCACGGTCACCGTTTGTTCAAAATGTACGTTATGCCCGGCATGCGGTATTTGATGCCAAGTGACTTGTGGTAATTGTTGACTCATGCGTTGGTTAATCCGTGTAAACTTCCGATCATTCATTCCTGTTATCAGTGTAACTGGTACCTGCAGTAATGACAATTGTCCCCAAAAGCTGGGCATAGCACCTGTCCCAAAAAAGTATAATGAATTTGAAACATTTTCGGCGTATTGATTAACCCGTTGGTCATGCATGAATTTTTGTTTTGCTATTGGTAAAAGGCGTTGACTATTAAATAGTGGTAGTTGTTCCCATTCCGTAATAAATTGATGCATACCAACTGTAACAACCTTTGCTGCTTTTTTGGCATCAGCAATAATACGTTGTTGGCGTAATCTTTGTGTTGCTAAACCAGCTGTGCCACCTTCCAAAATGAGTTTAGTAATTCTTTTAGGAAATACCGTTGCATATGCTAATGCTAACCGCGCACCCATTGAATAACCAACTAAGTTAACCTTTTGAATGTCCAATTGATTCAATAACGCATTCAGATCATTAACTTGTTCACGCCATCGAAATCGTTGTGCCGGTTTAACCACTTGCGCATTAGGACCGAATCCTAACAAATTTAAGTAAATTCGTGTCCCCTTGGGTTGAACATTCTGATACTCAGCCATGCTCCCCATAAAACCATGCATAAATAGCCAAACTGGTTGACCTGCTCCTGCAATCATCACGTCATATTCATAATTATTTATGACAATTTTTTTGTTCACAATAGCGCCTCTTTAATAGCTTGCGTTAGTTTTTGATGTGCAACCACATTTTGTTCACGATTACTCTTAACTTCAATAATTCGTAAACGAGTTGCCGGTGTGTGCACTAACTCGTATAACAAATCTAAATCATCTACCAACTTATATTCTGCATCATAAAGCCGCGCAATCCGCTCAATTACAATTGGTAACGGTGTCCCAAACATTGGTTCAAAATAAGCTTTTGCTGCTGCTTGTGGCAAGAAAGAAAAAATCCCACCACCTTGATTGTTAACGACTACAATCGTCAATGGTACATGGGCCTGATGACTCAACATCAACCCATTCATATCATGGAATAAGGTCAAATCTCCAGTTAGTAGTGTTGTGGGTTTGCCTGTCATCGCCATACCAAAAGCTGATGAAATGGTTCCATCAATGCCATTAGCACCACGATTAGCAGCAATTTTTATCGGATAATTTGGGACATAATAATTATCCATATCACGGATTGGCATTGAGTTAGCAATAAATAATTGTCCGTTTTCTGGCAAATCAGCTAAAGCAGCTGGAATTTGATATTCCACACCTTTTTCGTCTATTTTCGTCATAAGTGACATTAACGTTGCGGATACTTTTTGCCATTGTTCTAAGAAAGTTGCTTTTCTTACACCCGGCTCAGCAAGTAAATCGGCTACTACTGCATCTACATCTGCAACAACTGTTGTTTGTGCATGACGTGCATGATCATGACCAGCATGTTCTTGACCAATTTGCACAACTGGAATTTTAGCATCACGTAACCAAGCTATTACTTTAGCTGAAACCGGTGTGCCACCAAAACGTATCACAATTTCTGGTTTTAAGTCATCCTTTATGATATTTGCTGCCAATAAACTATCGATACCATTAATGGCATATTCACTAGGTCTAAAATTACTTAATACATCTGCTAGAACGGGTAATTGATAATGCGCTGCTAATTGTTTTAGTTTAGCAATATCCCAACCAACTTCATCGGGTCCTAACAACATCATTGCTTTAGGTTTTCGTAACAATGCTGCTAATGCCTGTGCGTTCTGCCAACTCATTTGTTGTTGACCAACTAAAACACGTTGTGCTGCCACCGTTGGCCAAGATTCACCTAAAATTGGCATCAGTGGCTTGCGTAATGGTAAATTAATTTGAATTGGACCAGCTGGCTTAGTTATTGCCAAACCGACTAATTCTTGCACACGATAATCAATATAGTCTGTAACATCCTCATGATCATCTTGTACAGTAATGGCTGTAAACGCTTTTGTATGTTCACCATATAAGTTTGTTTGATGCACTGTTTGTGGCGCTCCTACTTCCTGTAACTCTTGTGGACGGTCGGTTGTTAGTGCGATTAAGGGAATATGTGAAATACTTGCTTCCATGATTGCTGGTAAATAATTACCTGTTGCTGTACCAGATGTTGCTAATAAAGCGACTGGTTGATGTGTTGTTTTAGCAATGCCTAGGGCAAAAAATGCTGCAGAACGCTCATCCACGTCTACCGTAACACGGACATCATCACGCAACTTTTGCATCTCAGCTAATAGCAACGCAATCGGTGTTGTTCTTGAACCTGGTGACACAACGAAATCACGGACTCCTTGCAAAACAAGGGCAGTTAGTAAATGTTTAATATTAGTGGTTAAACTATCAGTCATGTAATGTTTGCTCCTTTAATACATTCATCATCGGTAATAATTTTAAATCCGTTTCTTGATATTCCATAGCAGCATCAGAATCGGCTAAAATACCAGCACCCGCAAATAAGTTCACTAACTTATTGCGATACCACATTGACCGAATACCAACAATAAATTCACCATCCCCATCTGGCATTATCACACCAATCGGACCACTAAATAAGCCCCGTGGATATTTTTCAATTGCTGCAATCGTCTCTAATGCCCATGTGCTTGGCTTACCACCTAAGGCAGGGGTCGGATGTAATTGTTTAATAATTGCCAATAAACTATTATCAGCAGACAAAGTGCCAGTGATTGGGGTGTATAGATGTTGCACCTGTGGATTTTTTAAAATTTGTGGTGTCTCTGGCATTTTCAACTGTGTAATATTGGCAGCCTCTAAATTAGACTTAATAGTCGCGACAACCGTTTGATGTTCACGACGATTTTTTTGATCATGCCATAGCTCATTAGCTAGTGCTTCATCAGCAGACTCATTTTCCCCACGTTTAATCGTCCCAGCTACTGCAGCCGTTGCTAGTTGACCGTTAGCAACTTTCACCAGCCGCTCTGGTGTTGCAGAAACGAATAATTCCCCACCATGCTTTAATACAAAATGATAACTCGTTGGTTGTGTCTTTTGTAAACTTTTAATGATTTGACGCTCATTTAATGCTGCCGTTAACTGAATTTCTCGTTGACGTCCCAAAACGACTTTTTCATGCACCATATTTTGTTGCATGTCATCAATTGCGACTTGAATCCGTGTATGCCAATCTGTTTCGTCTTTTATAGTTGCAAAATCAGTCCCACTTGATTGTGTTTGCCGTACAAGGTCGATTTTTTGACCCATTACTTGTTGTTTTACAACATCATAAACAACAGCTGGTTGGAAAAAGTAACCGTTCATTAATCGAGAATCATTAATTTGCTGCTCGTCAAAAGCAAAGCCACCAAAAACTGGTTGTAACTGATTTTTTTGAACTTTAGCTAACCAAATTTGTGCTTGTTCAAATGAACCACCAATTAACTCAGCTTGTTTACCAAAACCATAGTACTTTGTTTGCCCGTCAGGGGATGCAAAATACACAGCATCATTCGCTAATTCAAATGACCACTGTAAAGCTTCTTCAGTTACAAATGTCATAATAAGACCTCTCCTTTTAATCTGTTACTTATCGATTTTTATTTTATTGTTCAAATTATTTATCATATCTTTTTTACAAATTTTTTCATAATTATAGTATACAATATGCCTTAACGATACACCCGTTTTCACCAAGAAATCCTATGTAGTAACGATAAACAAAAAAGACCTACTAATTAAATTAGTAAGTCTTTTTAACAGCTAATTACTTAGCAATAATTTCTTTGTATTCTTCACGAGATACAACTGATACTTGGCGCTTGTCACGGCCCATACGACCGAACTTTACAACACCATCAGTCAAAGCAAACAATGTATCATCGTTACCGCGTCCAACGTTCACACCTGGGTAGATGTGAGTACCACGTTGGCGGTAAATGATTGATCCAGCTTTGATGTCTTGTCCGTCGGCACGCTTTGTACCTAGACGACGACCAGCTGAGTCACGACCGTTGGCTGATGAACCACCACCTTTGTGGTGAGCAAGCATCGTCAAGTTATTCAAATTTAATTGCATGATTTAAATCCTCCTATCCGATGGCTTAGGCAATTGAGTCAATGACAACCTTAGTATAAGGTTGGCGGTGACCTTGCTTAGCATGTGAGTGCTTCTTTGGCTTGTACTTGAAAGTAACAACTTTCTTTTCCTTACCTTGCTTCTCAACAGTTCCTGAAACAGTAACACCTTCAACATAAGGTGCACCTAATTTGCCATCAGCGAAGACAACTTTGTCAAAGACAACCTTGTCACCTTCGGCGGCGTCCATCTTTTCGACGTAAATTACGTCACCGGCAGAAACTTTGTATTGCTTTCCACCGTTCTCAATGATTGCATATGATGCCATGAGTCTGTAGACCTCCATAAAAAATTTTTTGTAAAAACTTAGACTCACCAATACCCGCGGACTAAATTAATCACTTAATACAGGTATTGAGTGGTTGCAGTTTGTGAGATACCACAAACACAACATAAAATATTATAACCTAATGCATAATGAAATTCAATCATAAGATATTAATTCACGCCATTAATATAAACCTACCAATTGAAACGAATAAATTAAGCTATTGCATTTTCCCTCTAACCAAACCATGTTTAAAACGAATAACATTGTAACGAAATAATTCAATCTTGTGTGGTATATTATATTAAAATAATATTTTAGAGGATTAATATGAAAAAACATGTTCAACCAATAATTATTCTTTTAGTAATTGCTATTTTTGTTACCAGTCCCATTATTTTAAACAAAACTCCAATCTTGGGTGTTGATGGCTATTTCCATTATGGACGTTTATATGAAAGTGCCATGCAAATTAAGCATTTAAATTTTTCGATGCTTAATCTGTACTCATTTCAACAATCAGGCCGGATTGTTAATGCGCTATATAGTCCTTTTTTGACCTACTTGTTAAGTATTATATTATTAATAGCGGGTTCTTGGTTAAAATTCCAAGTTATTATCAATATATTAGTCTTATTATTAGCAGGACTAACCACCTATTATGTGTCACTAAAACTTGGTTTCAATAAAACCATAAGCATCGGTTTAGGTATTATTTATTTATCTTCCAATGCTATCGCTTCTTTTTTAATTGTCTCTGGTTGGCGTTCGATTGGTTTAGCTTTGCTCCCACTAATCATTCTGCCCATGATGGACATGTTACAAGATAACATAAAATTAAAAAATGCACTTTTCCTAGCATTGGCTGTTAGTTTACAAGTTCAAGGACATTTGTTGAGTGCATCTTTTGCAATTCCTGTGCTCATCGCACCCTTTATTATCGGCTTTATCAAAACACAACACAAAGGTGACATGCTTAAATATTTAGTAACTGCAGTCATTGTTGCCATTATTTTATGTTTGAATTCTATTTTGCCTTATTTGCAAATATCAAACCACAACACATTGGTGCCACCAACACGTATTGATGTGACAACAAACATCTTTAATCCATTCAATGCTTTATCAACTAATGGCATTCCTTTACTAGGTAATCACATTTCAATAGTGGAAAATATTTTAGCAGTCTTAGCTATTTTAAGTTTAACGATGCTTATTTTATTTTGGAAGCAATTACATACGCTCACTAAAATATTAAATTTATCTGGACTAACCTACTTTGTCTTAGGTAGCAATTTGATGCCTTGGTCATCAATACAAACTCATTTACCACAAATCATGCATTTTTTACAATTCTCGTTTAGATTGACATTGGTTGGTGAAATTTTCATTTTATTGGGTACTACTTTAGCCATTAAAGAATTGATAACGACTACCTTTAATGCTAATACTACTATGCCCTTTATCGTAACCGTATTAGCAATACTCAGCGTTATTAGTATAACTGTTTCCGTATCAAATAATGTGATTACAAATACAAGAAACACAACGACTATTGCCCAAAGTGCGGCTATTAATCAAAAGGATCTAAGATTACATCCAATAGATGGTCACCCTGTTAATACCGTTGTCGATCTTATGCCAACTTGGCATAACAAAGATCTCAGTCAATTCATAAATACCGTCGACCGTACAACGCCAGACTACTTACCAATTAATAAAATTGATGAAAATTTAGATTATTATAATTTATATACAGCTCATGTTTCTGAAAAACATAACTTATTCAAAAAAAGTGTTTCACCTCATGGTGTGTTACATATTTTTTGGACCCAAAGTCGGCGTCATGACATTGAATTACCTGCTTTTGTTTATCAAAATACTCTGGTGCATTTAAATCATCGTCTTTTAAAAAACACAACCATTACCAAAACAGCAATTGGTACGATAAAATTGCATGGTATGAAAGGTCATAATGAACTCACTTTGCAATATGAGTCATCTACATTATCAAAGTTATTCATTGTGTTATCTGATGTAAGCTGGTTGTTATTAGTAATCTTTTTATTATTTGCTAAAAAAATGGATCAAAAAAATTATAGATAGTTACTATATCCTTAAGCTCCTAGTATTTTCGCTTCTACAAAAATACTACAAATTAAAAATAGTCCTAGCAATGTTGATTTAACAACATTGCTAGGACTATTTTTTTTGCAACTGGTGGGGTTCGAACCCACAACCTCTCGGGTAGAAACCGAGTGCACTATCCAGTTGTGCTACAGTTGCATAGACAATAGATGCTACAAATATGCATCCGCCTCATCTATTGTACGTTTATTTTCATAATGAATCAAGCTTACTTCTCATTAAAAATTTTTTGAATTGTCTCATCCAATGCTTTCTGCGTCAGATTTAATTCGACTAACCCTAATTTTAAAAAAGACCGCCACGCATGCGCAAAGTCAGCTTGTCGCTTTTGATGGTAACTATTTAATAACATAGTCTTGATGCCCATATATTGATGTGCTAAATGACGTTGTGGAAATTTTTTAAACTGGTCAATATCCTCATCGGTCATCACCATCAAATGCGTCCATTGTTGCTTTAAACTAATTGTCAAAAATTGAACTAACGCTTGCGTATACAGATTAATAATTTCTTCTTCAGCTACTGACAATGTCTCACTTGGCACATTAATCATGATTGACTGTGTTGCCATCATTAGTTTACTTAATGTAACATCTAAATTCAAATAGTCATTTAACAAAATTTGTTTGGGACCAATTGGGACTGACCACTGATTACTAATCATATGTGACATGTCTTTGGTCAGCCGCAAATATTGTGCAATATCCAGTTCTGGCATCTACGCTAACTCCTCAACTGATTTTGGTATCAACACCTCTGGTTTAATAACCGGCTCATTGGCATCATTTGTTTCGGGATCGTTTACTGCCGTCTTTTCAAACACAAGTGGTTCGCTTTCGATTGCTAAATAACGTCGTTCTACAAGGTACCAAGCACCAATAAAATCATAATCTAGCAAAACATCTAACCATGAAATAGTATCCTGACCATCCATTACTTGAAAATGCCAGCGTTGTGCATTTGAAGCAGTTGCATCATTCACATAAAACAAACGCACTTCGACACCACGATCTAATACTAATCCGGCACCATTTGGAATCGCCTGTAAAAAGTAATTTGAATCAGCTGACAAGACAAACAATCGATCCAACATGCCCGCAGGCAATTCCTTTTGTTTCATTGGATACAAAAAATCATCTTGCGTTTCTAAAATATTATAATCAACTTGATAATCAAATTCTTGTTCCATGTAACGACCAAATGTCGTTAATAAATTAGCAATTGGTCGGATTCGTGCCGCTGTTGTTTTTTTACGAAAATTTTCCACCAACAAATCAGTAATTGCATCAGCATTAAAATAAATTTGCCGACGAGTTAGTGACCAATAAAACAAACGCTTTTGTGTCCCTAATTCAGTAAAATAAGCGCCACCATTATCATCATGATTAACTTCAAATTCAAAAGTCGCTGGTTCATCTAAACCAGGGAATACTAGCGTTAATTCTTCTCGCTCTGCTGGTGTCAAAATATCATATGTTGTAACTTTAGCAAATTGTAAAAATCGATCAAAAGCCAATAAATACCAATCAGCTTGCGAATATTGACGTGGCACGACAACCCATTCTGTATCTAAAGACGATGTCGTTAATTGTTGTGCCAACAAATGAACCTTCTTAGGATTATCCGCACTAGCTAATTCATTAACCTGTGCTAATAATTCTTGAATACGTCCAATATCATTTGCAAGTAAATTAACATATGAGTTAACACGTTGCTGTAGATGTTTAGTCATATTAAACACCTCCTTGCTCAGAAGTAGCTTTTAAATTTGATACATAACTTTCATACAAATTAACAACTGCTTGTTGGAAGTTATCAAATGTCCCAAATGCGTCTACAATTGCACGTTGTTCATAAATTAAGATTGTATCTTCCTTTGAATAGCTTAAAATTTGTGCGTTATTCTCTGCAATCAATGCGGGTACTGTTTGCGCTTTAGCGTCAGCTGCGTCTAAATGTTTCAATCGTTCTTTTAATACTTCACGTTGCTCAGACTGACCACGATTACCAAATAGGCCCCCACGTTCTTCGGTGGTAGATAATTGTGCTAATAATTGTGTTCGTTCTGCATCACGTTGATTTTGACCGTCAACAATTTTTTGCAATGTTTCATTTGCACGAGTGGTGTCTTCGATTACCTGTGCGTTATACCGCTGGCCACGTTCAGCTAAACTAACCGCCTTATCAAGCTTTTCATATTCATCATCGTCAAAAATAAAATTAACAGCCAATGGATCTAAAATACCAAAATGACGACGGTCCCACCAATTACCGAAGTATAATTGAAAAACACCCAGTTGTGTTTCTTCATAATAAAAAAATGGAAATGTTTTTGATAGATAACTAATTAATTTTTGACCTAAATGATGACTTAATTCATCACGAATATCATCCACTAAAGTTGCTAATGGCCGATTTGATGCCGTTTCTGATTGATGACGTACCTTTAAATCATACTTTTGATTGTCCAATAGTTCATAAATTTTGCGATCATCCCCCGATACAACCGCAGTTTGAATATCTGCTAAATAATCTAACTTGGTTTGTAACTTTTGTTGTAATCCGGATTGATCTGACGGTAAATCTGTCTGAATATATGGCGTACTTTCCATCTCAACCCCTCCTATTTTTATTGATAAATTATAAATACTGGCAAATAAAATCCGCCTATTACTATCATACAACGATAATGCAAAAAACAACGCTACTTAAGATTAAGTTAGCGTTGTTTTTATAATTTTTTTAGAAATTTTAGTATTGCTCTAGATAATTATCAATTTCCCATTGTGAAACTTCACGACGGTAAGATTGATATTCAAGACGTTTAGCATCAACAAAAGTACGTGCCATGTGCTTTCCGATAGCTGATTGAATAACTTCATCTTCCTGCAATTTGCTTACAGCTTCAAGTAATGTATCTGGCAAATCAGTGATACCTGCACGACGACGTTCACTTTCATCCATTAAGTAAATGTTACGGTCGACAGCATGCGTTGGCTCTAACTTGCGCTCAATACCATCTAGGCCAGCCGTCAAAATAGCTGCAAACGTCAAATAAGGATTAGCAGTTGGGTCAACAGAACGTAATTCTAAACGTGTTGAGTTACCACGAGAAGCTGGAACACGAACCATTGGTGAACGATTTGAACCTGACCAAGCAACATATACTGGTGCTTCGTAGCCAGGTGTTAAACGCTTATATGAGTTAACTGTTGGATTTGTAATGGCAGTAAAGCTAGCGGCGTGTTCTAACACACCACCTAAGAAATGATAGGCAGTCTCTGATAACTGTAACTCACCCTCTTCATCATAAAAGGCATTACCTGCATCATTAAACAATGACATGTTAACGTGCATACCATTTCCATTGATTCCTGAAATAGGCTTTGGCAAGAATGTTGCATACAAGCCATGCTTACGTGCAATGGTTTTAACAATAAGCTTAAACGTTTGAATGTTATCAGCAGCATCTAAGGCATCTGCATACTTAAAATCAACTTCGTGTTGACCAGGCGCAACTTCGTGGTGCGCAGCTTCTACTTCAAAGCCCATCTTTTCCATCTCAAGAACGATTTCGCGACGTGTGTTTTCACCCATATCCAATGGTGCCAAATCAAAATAGCCACCCTTATCATTCAAGTTCATTGTTGGCTTACCTTTTTCATCCAGTTTAAGAAGGAAGAATTCAGGTTCCGTACCAAGATTAAACTTTGAAAAGCCATCGGCAGTCATCTGCTTAAGCACACGCTTCAAGTTACTACGTGGATCACCTGCAAATGGTTCACGATCTACTGTATAGATATCAGCAATTAACCGGGCCACTTTTCCACCATGTTCATCTGTTGCCCATGGAAAAATCATGAAAGTTGCCAAATCAGGATATAGATACATGTCTGATTCTTCGATGCGTACAAATCCTTCAATTGATGAGCCATCAAACATCAAATTATTTGATAGCACCTTTTCTAGTTGTGAAACAGGCACCTCAACGTTTTTGATATTGCCAAAAACATCTGAGAATTGCAACCGTAAAAACTCAACATTTTCATCTACAATTTTCTGTCGGATATCATCTTTTGTGTATGCTCTACGTACCATTAAACTCACGTCTCCTTTATACTGTATACAACTTTTAAAATTTCTGCTGACCATTAAAACGCCCAATATTTAATAACTCATCTGCTAACATATGGCGTAAACTTTCTTCGGAAGGTGCTGTATTATTTTGCTTGCGAAGTTTCTTTGCATCTACTTCGCGAATTTCTGCTACAGTGTAGCCCGCATCTAAATACTCAGCAATTTGGAGTAGACGATCAACATCTTCTAAAGAAAAACGACGTTGTTTACCTGCACCTCTTTGCGGTTCAACCAAACCTTGTTGATCATAATAACGTACTTGACGATCAGTTAACCCCGTTAATTCTCGTACGACACTCATCGGTAAGACAGCCAAATCACGTCGTAATTCTCGTCCACTCATATTACCGACCTCCCTATGCTTAGCATAATACCACTCTCTAATACACAGATGTGCTTTGATGTCAGCTATTCTAACATAAAAGCGTTTAATTGGTCTAAAATTTGGTCTAGCTGGTCAGGTGATTGTACGATATCGTACCATTGAATGTCAGTAAATTGATTATTGAACCAAGTCATTTGTCTTTTCGCATAACGTCGTGAGTTTTGCTTGAGTTTTGCTACGGCATCTTCATAGCTACTAATTCCTGATAAATAATCAAACAATTCTTTATAGCCAATTGCTCGTTGAGCCGTACTGTCATCTGGTAGTGTTTGCACAAATTTTGCTTCATCTAAAATTCCCATCGTCATCATTAAATCCACACGTTGATTAATACGATCATATAAAACTGACCGCTCTGTTGTTAACCCAATAATTGATGCATCATAGCGTCGTTTCGGCTCTGGTTGCAATGATGAAAAAGGCTGACCAGTATGCGTGCTAACTAATAAAGCACGTATTAAACGGCGTATTTGTCCAGGTAAAATCCGTGTCTCACTAATTGGATCAACCACCTTAAGCGCCGAACGGACCGCTATTTCACCTTCTTCATGTGCAATTTGTGTCCAATGCGCGACAAATTCTGGATCTGAAACATCAGGCACAACAGCTAACGGTCGATCTCCTAACAATGCTTGAACATAAAAGCCTGTCCCACCAACTAGAATTGGCAATTTGCCACGTGACGCAATATCAGTAATCGCTTTTTGAGCAGCTTGCACAAATTTTGCAGCCGAATAATTTTCAGTTGGATTGGCAATATCAATTAAATGATGTGGTACTTGGGCTTGTTCTGCTGGTGTTGCTTTAGCAGTACCAATGTCTAACCCCCGATAAATTTGCATCGAATCACCTGAAACAATTTCACCATTAAATTGTTTCGCTAACTTTAATGACAAGGCTGTTTTGCCTACAGCCGTTGGTCCCACAATGACAACCAATTTTTGCATAATTAATTCCTTTTTTTATATTTAATTGCTTGATAGACATTATCCGTAATAACCCCTGCTACTGGTAAATGCATCAATAACCAAGTAACAGTTGGTCGATTAATCGTCCACCAATAAGTTGGTAATTGCCATGGCATAAAAATACGCAAAGGTAAATAACGATAATCCAAATTAACCTGTTGAATAATATTTTCTTTGGCGAGTTGCCAACATTTTCGATTAGGATAATGCCGTAAATAACCAATAGTAACTTGCTTATCTAAAGCACGCCATTCACGCAACGGTTGTTCCCAAAAAGATTGCAACATCACAGGATTTGATAATTGGCATGCCCTTAATTCTTGGTATAACTGATGCGCACCTTGGGCACCCTTTAATTCAATTAGTAATAACCCTTGATAATTTGTTTGCTTTACTAATGTCAAAAAATCACTAAATGTTGGTAAATCCGCAGTTGTCTCCTCATTAATATCGTGTTTGAGTACCAAACGATGATCACTTAATTGTACATCGATTTCTAGACCATCTGCTTCGATATTAATTGCTCGTTCAAATGCCAATAATGAATTTTCAGGTGTACCATGATCATGCACACCACGGTGCGCAATGACGGATTTTTTTAGTAATTGCATTCTAATACCTCTATTTATTAAATGGTTATAAATATGTTAAAATAATTTTAACAAATATTTGGAGGAACATAACATGAAAAAATTTGGGGCGGGCCTTCTAACAGGCGTTATCGGTACAATTGCAGCAACTGCAGCGACTGCTTTTACATTTCACAAAGTAGCAGTTGAGCCAATTGAGGAAGAAGAAGCAAAGTTTGAAGAAACAGAACGTAAATCTGCTCGTAAAGCTGCGCAATCACACGGTAACCGCTTTTAATTGTTATTACCATAATATCAAAAACCAGCTAGATGGTTTAAGCAATTATGCTTAACTGACCTAGCTGGTTTTCATTTATTATTGGTTTGACTTTACTTTCCCCTTGTAAGTATTGAAACCACCTTTCAATACATTTACTTGGTTGTAACCATCTTTGTGCAAAACCTTAGCAATACGGGCAACAAATTGGCCATTCTCATCGTAAAGAAAGACTGGCTTGTCTTTACGTAACGCTGCATGGTTTTCTTTTAATAACATATATTGAATGTTTCGGGCACCAAAGATGTGCTTTGATTTGAACTTAGCTGGTTCTCGAATATCAACAATATCATGGCCATGACTTTGTGCTTCAAAATCTTCACTTGATAATACTGTTGCCGACTGCTTTAGTAATCTATTAGTCCAGATACGACTACCGACCATCCACAATAACCAAATCAAAATAATTACAGATAACGTTATCCACATACTTTAATTCCCCGTTTCTTAATACAATCCTTCTAATATCATACCAAAATTCACGTCATAAATCTTTGAAAAAATAAGAATTCATGCGTATTTATTTAAAATTAAAAAACAGAGGTTACGACATAATGTCATAATCTCTGAAAATGCTTTTTCATCTATTAATTAGTGAATAAACGTCAAACCAGAAGCTGAGATTGTACGAGTGTGGTATGCCATACCAGCATAATTACCTTCTGAAATTGAAACTGAGTTACCATTAACTGCATCAACAACAGCAACGTGACCTAATGCACCAGCACCTAGCTCACCTGGGGCAAATACAACAACAGAACCTACTGCAGGTTGTCCATTAACAACACGACCAGCAGCAGCAGCAGATGAAGCCCATCCTGATGCATTTCCCCAGTTGTTACCAACCCATGATAGCGCATTCTTTACAAACCATGTACATTGACCAGCTGGATAAGAGTTACCTGCTGTATTATATGTTGGTGCTGCCACCTTTTCTGGTGCTACAGCTTGCGTTGTCATTACTGTTTTTTCTGCAACTGGTTGTGTTGCTTGTGGTGTCTCTACAGCTTGTGTTTGAGGTGTAGCCTGAGCTACTGGTTTTTGAACTTCAGCTGATTGTGATGTCATAGCCTTATCAGCACCATCAACGTCCAACTTCAAAACTTCACCAACACTAATCATGTGAATATCTGACACACCATTGGCAGCCGCAATATCATCAACTGATTCACCAGTTGCTTCTGAAATTGTTGAAAGTGTATCACCTGATTGTACTTGGTATTCTTTACCAGCTGTTAACAAAACTGACTTAACATCCTCAACAGTCTTAGCACGCCAAGAAGTGTGGCTATCACCATTATCTTTTGTGTCATCTGCTGACACAGTTGATGTTTGTGTCATTGGTAAAATAGCTGCGGCAGCTACAGTAGCAGCTGCTACCAGCCAGTTTTTGTTTGAACGTTGTGCATTTAAAGTCATTATTTATTCCCCTTGAATGTAATTACTCTCTGAAAGATACAAGAATTATATCAATTGGATTTAACATACAAGTTACATTGGTATAACAATTTTTAATAAAAACTTAGGATTTATGATGCGAATTCTTAATTAATCACTTAAAACACACTATAAAACGCATTATTCGTTTAATTTACCTAATATCATTAAAAACAAAAAAATAATTTGTAACATATTGTTACAAATTATTTTTGTTTTTTAATTAAACTTGTGCTTGGAGCGCTAATGAAGCAGCACCATATGCACCTGCATCATTCCCCAACTCAGCCAGCTTTACTTCAGTAACATCACGAGTCATTTTGAAAGCAAAGTCTTGGAAATTTTTCTTAACCTTGTTCAACAAAAAATCACCTGCAGCAGACACACCACCACCAATAACGATTGCTGAAGGATTTAAAATATTGGCAATATTAGCAGTTGCCAATCCTAAGTAAAATGAAACCTTATCAACAACTTCATTAGCTAAGTAATCACCTGTTTGTGCTAAATCAAAGACAATTTTTGATGTGATCTCATCACCATTGGCAACCATTGACTTTAGCTTTGAATCACCAGCGTATGCATCGGCATAATCATGCGCTAAACGAACAATTCCGGTTGCTGATGTATACTGTTCTAAACAACCATAGTTACCACAAGTACATAGGTAACCACCTGGCTCAACAATCATATGACCGATTTCACCTGCAGCACCCTTAGCACCATGAACTAATTTACCGGAATCAACGATTCCACCACCAACACCGGTACCTAATGTCACAAAGACAACTTCCGGTTGATTATTACCAGCACCACGCCATTGTTCACCTAATGCAGCTGCATTAGCATCATTATCAATTGCAACACTAAATCCTAATCCGGCCTCTAAGTCAGCTTTAACAGGTTGTGGTTCTTTCCAATTTAAATTAAAAGCACCCTGTACTGTACCCGTTTTTTCATCGACAGTTCCTGGTGTTCCCATACCCACACCAATAATGCGTTCTTTATCTAATTGGTAAAGATCTAAATGATAATTAATTGAAGTAATAATATCAGGGACAATATGGCTACCTTCATCCATAATGTTTGTCTTGATAGACCACTTTTGTTGGATATCACCTGTAGCCGTCATAATTGCAAACTTAATGGTTGTACCACCTAAATCAATTCCGATTAATTTATCTTTAGCCATAACTTCAAACCTCTTTTTAAAATATTATAAAATAGTCAACGCTTTCTTGACCATTATACCGACAAATAGCCAATTACACAACACAACGTGAAACCGTTTACAAACCATCTCGCTGTTTTTTTTCTTCATTTTCATGCTCGTGTCCTAATACTAATTTAACCTGAGCGTATCGCTTGTTATCTAACAAGCCAGCTTTATATAAATTATCAACTTCAATTGCTGCCAATTCAATATCCCATAAACGATTCCCCAAATGAATGTAAATATCATATTTTTTTAATAGCTGTAAGACGTCTAAAAAAGTTTTCATTTTATCACTCTCTCTTTTACTAACGATTAAAAATTTTCATTAATAATATCACAATGTAAAAAAACCAAACGGTCGTGCCCACTAACCTCTGTTTATTAGTCGCATGCTCCTTTAAAAACATAGGCGTTAATAAAAAGCCTGAAACTAAACCACCTATATGTGCCGTTATAGCAATATTACTACCCCAAAAAACCGGCAATAGTGACAAAATCACAAAAATACTTAAGGTCTTAGCTTGATATAACCAATATCCACCATTGTCCAACAAACCAAGTACAAAAATCATACCAAATAGTCCAAAGATAGCCCCTGATGCACCAGCTGAAATTGTATTAGCTGATCCAAAAGCCATACTGGTCAAGCTACCCGTTAATAGTGCAAGCACATAACTAAGGATAAATTTAATACTACCGACATATTGTTCAAGTAAACGACCTAAATAGTAAAGCGTAATCATGTTTAATACTAAATGCATCAGTGTTACATGCAAAAATCCTGCAGTTAATAACCGCCACCATTCTCCAAATAAAATAACTGCTGGTGTAAATAACGCCCCCATCTTATATAACACTGGTGCCATGATATTTATTTGTTGGCTAATGATGATTTCAACCCCAAAGACAACCACCATAATTGCAACTAAACTTACCGTCACAGGCGCTTGCCGCCACGCATGTTTAAAATTATTCATTATCTATTTCCTCATCTATTACAATGACTTGATCAACCATTTGATCGGTTGTTTCAAGTGGCCAAATTGGTTGACTAAAGACGTTAGCTGTAATTGATACGGCAATTTTTGTCGCAGTAACCTGTGGTAGCCATCGATCATAATAGCCACCACCAAAGCCAACTCGGTGACCATTCTGAGTAAAAGCAATACCCGGTACTAGCACAAAGTCTATTTCACTCGGTGTCACAACTCGGCCATCAACTGGTTCTAACATACCAAACTTATGACGTTCATAGCGGGTATTTTGTGTAATTGTCATAAACACCATTTGTTTATTAGGTAATACTCGTGGTAAAACAACCACCTTACGTTGTAATAATGCGGTTTGTATTAATAAATCCGTTGGTAATTCTTTTGCTTGTGATATTGTCAAAGCAACCACTTGTGCTGATTGCCAAGCTGGTAATGCTGTTACTTTACTAACAATCTGTTGCATAAAATAAGCATATTGTTCATCTGAAAAAACTGCTAAATTTGCTAAAGCTTGTTGGCGTACATTTTGCTTCGTTACCATAGACCCTCCATAAAATAAAAGCACTAAATATCATCTCCATTTTATTGGATGAATCTAGTGCTTTCGTTATAAACTATTTATCAGCTGAGCTTGCGTGTTCAACATCTTTCCAGTAAGCTGCATAAATGGCTTTACCAATTTTTTGGTTAACATTTTCAGTTGCCTGATCAACCCCTGGCACCACAACTGCCAAAGCAACATCAGAATTTGGCACAAATGAAATAAGCGAACTCGTCAATGTTGGTTGGCCATTTGTGAAAGTTTCAGCAGTACCTGTTTTAGCTGACACAGCTGGCTTAATATCCTTTAAGCCAGCACCAGTTGCATAACTAGAACTACTGTGTACAACTTCATTCATACCATCCCAAATTAATTGACGTTGATCTGCATTCCAATTAACCGTTCCCATAATTTCAGTCGGAATTGTGGTTGTCACTTTCTGATTTTTCGAATTATGATTCGTTATTGATTGCACGATATGTGGGCGAACACGATACCCACCATTTGCAATGGTTGCAACATACTGCGCTAATTGCATTGTTGTGTACGTATCGTATTGACCAAAGGATTCATCCAATGCCTTACCAATATCTTCACGCGTTGTCTTACCACGTAATCCCGTGATTTCACCTGGCAAGTCAATTCCCGTTTTAACACCTAACCCAAAACGTGAAAAGCCATCACGCATTGTTTGGAAGACACTTGTTGGTAATGAAGCTAATGACATGCCATCATAATAGTTTAAACCACCTAGTTTCAACATTACCTGCATCACATACGTATTAGATGACATCATTAGTGCTTTATCTGCTGTTAATGGCATATTACCACTACCATTTTGATTCCACCATGATGTTTTAGGTGATGTACCAGCAACTTTAATTGGCTGATCGGTCAAAACATTATTTTGTGGTGTAATGACATTGTTCATAAAACCAGTTGTAATCGTTGCCGGCTTAACAACTGATCCGACAACGTTTGCTTGATTAACTGTTGATAAAGCATCCGAAGTTAACGCACCGGTCGTTGCATCACGGTTAATTCCTGAAGAAGCATAAACACCACCTGTTTTGGGATTTAATACAACTGCATAAGCGCCAGTTGTATTGCCACCAGGGATATTATCCCGCAGAATTTTTTCAACATCATCTTGGAATTTATTATTAATGGTTAGATTTAAGTCACCACCAACTTGACCAGCATAAATCTTGTCTTCGGTTGTTTGACCATCCTTATTTGTCGTGACTTTAACGCGCCCCTTTGAGCCCTTCAAAGTATCTTCGTATTGCTTTTCTAGGTAGGACGTTCCAACAATATCATCACGCGCATAACCCTTCGCTAATAATTCATTGACTGAATCTGAAGGCAATCCACTCTTAGAAGTTGACGTTGCACCAATTAATGATTTAATGTCTTGCCCACCTGGATAATCACGTGTGTAATAAATACCAACACGCACACCAGGCATCTTTGATTGCCGTTCCCCAATATTAGCTATTTCCTCTTGAGAAACATCGTTTTCCTTCAAATAGACCGTTGAAAGTGAATATGCATTAGCCATTTTTTGGAAAATTTTCGCCTTATTAAGCTGGGCATCGTTCAATGAGAATTGTGATTTATGTTTTTCAATATAATCTGTTAAATCGTCAACATATTGATCGGTCCCAGGTGCTGCTGTGGTACCTGAAGCCGCCACAACTTTGGCCGCCCGTTTAGGCGACTGGATATAATACATCGCAAAATTTGCTGTAGATATTTGTTGGTCATCGTTTAACTTTAAATATGATCCAACTTGATTGGCAATATCATACATCCCTTTATTTGTAATGGTACGCGGTTTTGTATAGGTAATCGCCTGTGAACCTTTATTTGTAACGAGTACCTTACCTGTACTGTCATAAATCAAGCCACGTTGTACATTTATTTTTTCAATACTAGATTCAGAACTGGTAACCTCTGTTTTATATTTAGCACTATCTGTGATTTGTAAATTCACCAAGCGCCAACCTAATGCCACTAGCATCAAAATCACAATACCCATCAAAACATTCAATCGAACCGGGATTCGTGACATTGAGCCTTTTTTAATCTTTAGCCGGCCACTACGGCGTTTAGGAGATCGCATAATCTAAACCCTTTCCTTCATACTCTAATCTACTTATTGTAGCATAAAAAAAGACAATCATACCTTAACCAAATATGTAGATAATAAATTTTTCTCACGACATTATTATAAATCGTAGTCGAGCCGTTGTCATTTTTATGTTTTAATAGAGGTAATTGAAATTATTTTGGAGAACAATGTTATGTCTAAAACCTTTAATCCCCTTAAATGGCGATCTTCAACTAAAGCTTTATGGATTAGTTTCCTATTACCTGCGTTAATCATGTTAATTTACTTTGCTTGTCGCCACATGGCACCATTTGGTCCAAGTTCTATTTTAACTGTTGATTTGGGACAACAATATATTGATTTTTATGCTGGTTTTCGTCAAACTATCCTTCACGATCCTTTGCGGATTTTCTATGATTTTGCGAAAGGTCTTGGTGGTGAAACATATGGTGATTGGGCTTACTACTTGCTAAGTCCGACCAACTTTTTATTATTACCTTTTTCAAATGTGCATTTACCGGCCGCCATTTTATTCTTAACTGTTTTAAAATATGGCTTAGCCGGCTGGAGTTTTGCGTTTGCTTTACGCAAAGCACATTGGCAAACGGGTTGGCGTTTACCTTGGTTTGCCATCACCTATGCGATGATGGGTTGGTTTGTCGCTAATGACTTAAATATTCTTTGGTTAGATGCTGCTATTTTATTGCCCTTAATCGTTGTTGGGTTAGAATACTATCTCACCCATCAAAAAGCCTGGGCCTTTATATTGGCATTAACTGTCATTATTATCGTTAACTATTATATGGCTTATATGATTGGCATTTTCCTAATCCTCTATTTCATTTGGCGCTTAACTTGGCAGGCATACTCCCTTAAAGAGCGCCTCATCATGACCCGCCGTTTTATTACTGGTGGCCTCACTAGTATTGGATTGGCAATAATTGTTTGGTTACCCACTGCCTTTACGTTGATGAATAGTAAAGGACAACATATGCTTGATAATCTGAATTGGAAGTTTGATTATCAGCCAGCTGACATCCTGGGTAAACTATTTTTAGGGACTTTCAATTTTGATCAAATGCCGACGGGATTACCAAATATTTTTATTGGTAGTCTCCCAATTATTATCTTGTGGTTTTTCTTTACTTATAAATATATTCGGTGGCAGACGCGACTCACCGCATTTGTGATTACGACTATCTTAGTTGTTTCTATGATGTATGCGCCTTTAAATTTATTGTGGCATGGATTCCAATTTCCAGTTTGGTATCCTTATCGTTTTTCATACGTCTTTAGTTTCTGGATTTTATGGTTAGTTGGTTCAATATGGTCACCTGCATTACGGCTTTCTTGGCGCCAATTTTTCTCACTCCTAATTTGTGCTGGTGGCGTCATCTTGTATCTAACCACGCGTTTGGATGCATTAAATTTTTTGACCGATACACAGCTTTATATGGGCAGCGGGTTCTTTTTAGCCTTATTATTATTACATCTCACATCGATGAAAACACGTCTATGGTTACCTCTCGTCACTGTACTTGTTATTGGAGAAATGACATTAAGCACTGTTATGACGCTTAATAATTTTAGTTATTTGACGAATACCGAATACCAAACTTATATTCGTAGTTTAAATCAAATCACCAAAAATTTACCCAAAAGCGATCATGATTTTTATCGTGTTGCTCAGTCGTTCCAGCGAACCAAAGGTGATCCGCTTCAAGGTGGTTATAACGGGGCTTCTACTTTCAGTTCAGCATTAGAACATCAACAAAGTGATATCATGGCCGCCCTTGGTCAACCTGAAGGTGACAATTATATTGCTTACACAAGTGGCACACTATTATCTGACTCATTATTGGGGATGCGTTATCTCTTGCAGCCAACTGGCAATGAGCCTAACGTTAGTGGTACACCAACAAATATGCAAACTTATTCACGTTCAGATACCAACGGTTATTACAAATCAATCAAACAAACTAATCAGACTATCCTATCGCATAATGCGAATGCTTTACCGTTAGGTTTTGCTGCAAGTTCTAATGTACGTAACATTACTTTTAAAGAAAATGATCCACTTCGTAATCAAAATGTTCTTTGGGAAGGATTAAACGGTTACAAACAGCAACCTATTTTTGAAAGTGTAAACTTTTCTAAATCTAGTGCTAATAATGTCATTGCACCGACAACGATCACAGGTGCTTTTTTGAAAAAGCAAAACACTAATGCAAGTGCTAGTTTGTCCTTAACTTATACACCAACGTCAAATAATCCTTATTATCTAACGTTAGGTAATGCGGTTACGAGTGATAATGTCGACATTCAATTAAATGGTCAATCATTACCTGTTGTGCCAAGTCATCGTCATACAATCATCTTGCCGTTGCCTGCTTATACAAAAGGACAACCGCAAGAATTAACGTTCTCGCTTAAGAAAAAAGACGTTTGGTTGCAAAACGTTTCCTTATATCAAGGTCATGCTACGCGACTCACAAAACAAGCAAAACAATTACAACAGCACCCTTATGAAATCACAAAACAATCACCAACTAAAATTATTGGTGATATTACGATTCCAAATAAGGATGATCTCATGATGACAACAATTCCAGCTTCACCTGGTTGGGAAGTCATCGTTGATGGTAAAAAAGTTAAGACGATTACAATCGGTAATTTCTTTATTGGCGTGCCCTTAACAACTGGTCATCATGAAGTGATTTTTAAATTTAAAACACCCTTTTTCAAAATTAGCGCCATTATTTCATTAGGTATGATACTATTGATTACTGGAATAGCATGGTCTGAAAATAAGAAAAGAAAACATTCTTTGTCTTAAAACACCTCAAATCACTTTACACCCGCAATTCTGCGTGGTAATGTAAATCTTGAAACTTTGGGGATAACCATTAGTCTTAATAAAAATTCATTATATTTACAGGAGAACACGTCATGGCTGAAGAAAAAACATTTCCAATGACTCTCGAAGGAAAAGCCAAAATCGAAGAGGAATTAAACACACTTATCACAGAAACGCGTTCTGAAATTACTGGTCGTATTCAATTAGCTCGTAGTTTTGGTGATTTATCAGAAAATTCTGAATATGCGTCTGCAAAGGATGAACAAGCTTTTGTTGAAGGACGTATCAAAACTTTGCAAAATATGTTGGACAATGCTGAAATCATTGATTCATCAGAAATTGCTGTTGATGAAGTTGCTGTCGGTAAAAAGGTTACTTTTAAGGAACTACCTGATGAAGATCCTGAAACTTACAGTATCGTTGGTGCTGTTGAAGCTAATCCTTCAGAGGGTAAAATTTCAAATGAATCACCAATTGCTGCTGCCTTAATTGGTCACAAAGTTGGCGAACGCGTTACCGTTACTTTGCCAAATGGTTTTGACATGGCAGTTGAAATTATTTCAGTTGAAGTGGCTTAATCAACACCTAGTTAAAAAGCTAGCTGCGGATATTATCCGTAGCTAGCTTTTTTCTATTATTTCACTTTTGTTATCACTTGCAAAACTTCTTGCCCATATTTATCAGCTTTTGCTTGACCAATTCCTGATACAGTTAACAATTCTGCCATTGTTGTGGGCTTTTGGCGCGCCAATGCAACCAAAGTACGATCATTAAAGATAATAAATGATGGCACTTCAGTCTTTTTTGATAATGCTAAACGCCACTCACGTAATCGCTTAAACAATTGTTGCTCATCTTCATTTAAGTCTTCTTGTGTTAATGGTGATTCAGCAGTTATGCGGTCATCTGAAACTAGCGTTGCTTCTCGTTGCATAACTTTAATATCGCCGTGCAAAACTTGCAACCCTGTCTTCGACACTGTTAGTCCCCGATACTCACCCGTCACTTGTAAATAACCAGATGCTAGCAAAAAATCAATTAATGCAGCAATTCGTACTCGTGGTATGCCTTGCATTAGTCCAAACGTTGGTAACTTTTCAAAATGTGCCCAGTTAAACTTATCCGGCACCCGTCCTCTCAGCGTTTCAGCTGTCACCATTTTCCCAAAAGCATCTTTATTTTGACGTGAGTTACGCATCCGCACCACATGACTTAACACCTTTTGAGCATTTGTGGTAATATCCGTTACTGCTCGTGTATCTAAACAATTGGTACAATGGCCACAAGGTAGGGTCTCTTCACCAAAATAACGCGTAATATATTGTTGCAAACAAACCGTAGTTGCCCCATAATTGGCCATTTCTTGTAATTTTTTCTTTTGTAATCGTTGATATTCATCAGTTTGATTATCACTATTTTCAATAAAAAATCGTTGCGTTTGTAAATCGGCTGCCGAATACAATAAAATAGCTTCTGATGGCAAGCCATCACGACCAGCACGCCCAATTTCTTGATAATACGCTTCAATTGATCCCGGGATACTATAATGAATGACAAAGCGGACATTTGATTTGTTAATTCCCATTCCAAAGGCATTGGTTGCGACAACAACATTTGCACGATCAAACAAAAAATCATCTTGTGCCGTGGCACGTTCCTCATCCGACATCCCTGCATGGTAACCAACAACTGATAACCCTTGTCCCACCAGGTCCTCTGTAATACTTGTTACCAGTTTCCGTGTAGGGACATAAATAATACCTGCATCTTCTGTATGTTTTTTTAAATAGCGATACACATAAGCATCTTTATCACGCTTTTTCAAACCTGTTTCAAGACGAATTGTTAAATTATCACGAACAACACTGGTACGCACACTATGCTCAATTGCCAACCTTTTTTCTAAGTCATCCTGCACACGTTTTGTTGCCGTTGCAGTTAGTGCCATAACGCGCGGTGCTGACATTAAATTATTAATCAGATGCACCGCTTCTAGATAACTAGGCCGAAAATCATGTCCCCATTGCGACAGCACATGTACCTCATCAATGACAACCAAAGAAATATCTAATCGATTTAATAATGCATAAGTACCTTCACTCTTCAACCTCTCTGGTGCTAAATATAATAATTTTGCCTGGCCATTTAATAAATGATTCATTGCATGACGATATGCGTCATCATCTTGTGTTGAATTTAATGTAACGGCATCAATGCCATTAGCAATTAATTCATCAACTTGATTTTTCATTAATGAAATCAGAGGTGATATCACAACTGTTATGCCCGGTAACATTAATGCTGGAATTTGATAAGTCAGTGATTTCCCACCACCTGTAGGCATAATACCTAAGGTGCGTTCACCTGCCAACACAGCATCAATGATCTCTTCCTGCCCTTCACGAAAGGCATCATA
The DNA here is from genome assembly GCF_010306265.1 of Weissella sagaensis. Lineage (NCBI taxonomy): Bacteria > Bacillati > Bacillota > Bacilli > Lactobacillales > Lactobacillaceae > Weissella > Weissella sagaensis. The sequence goes on from NZ_BLKA01000001.1 coordinate 86,420, forward strand.
ACCAAAAGTTTGTTGCAATGTTTCTAGTGCTGATTGCATATTTCCTCCATATACTTATTCAGTAAAAATGAATTCAAAGAATTTTACCATCAAATTTACATTTTAAAAGCAGCAAGCTACCGATATCATAATTGGCACCTTGCTGCTTATTTTGACTTGACGATTAACTGCTCGATTAGCCGCAATTACTTTAGTTATTATCGGCATTACCAACGGCATCATTGGTATCTTGTACATCATCAGTCTTGCCCAAATGCTCATCATAATTAGCAGAATAATAAACCTTACCCGTCTTTAAATTAGCAACGAAGTAAAGATAGTGCTTATCACGATCAATTGGGTTCAAAACAGCATCAATAGCTTCTAATGATGGGTTATTAAATGGCCCTGGTCCAAATCCTGAATAACGATACAAATTGTAAGGGTTCTTACTTTGTACATCCTTATTAGTCAAGTTTGTTTTCTTTGTCTTCATCGCATATTTTGTTGCGACATCAGATTGTAATGGCATCTTATCATCAATACGATTCAAAAAGACACCTGCAATTGTTTGACGACTTGTTTGATCAACACCTTCACGTTCAACAAGCGAAGCAACAGTTAACATTTCGTGAACTGTCAAACCAGAGTCTTTAATGCTCTTAAAACGGTCCTTTAACTGAATGTAAGATTGCGCAACCATTTGGTTCACTAACTCGCGAACGTTGTTAGCATCTTTCCAATTATAAGTGGCTGGGTATAGATATCCTTCTAGATGATAACGAATGTCTTTGGCTTGTGCACTTGAAGCTTCTGAATCTAATAAACCAGGATAAGCATCCTTTAAACGGTTAAAGAAGGCTTTGTCATTCACCGCCTTTAAAAATTCAGCTTTCGTAAATTTCGTTTTATTGTTAACTTCAGTTGCAATGTCATCAATCGTTTCACCCTCACGTACGGTAACGGTCTCTTGATTATTTAATGGCGACGAAGCACCACCACTTTGCAAAGTTTTAACAATTTCAGCAACTGTGTCAGATGGTGCAAATAGGTAATAACCTGACTTTAAATTAGAAATATTATTAGCAGACACATAATGTGTAAAAGCACTCTTTGAGCGCAATAACTTGGCCTTATCTAATTTATCTGCAATTTCGTCTGTATCGGCACCCGCTTTAATTTTAACTTGCTTACTCTTCTTATCCTGTGTATTTAATGCAGAATAATCACGGCTATCTTGATAATGGATCACAAAACTCACGCCACCAACAATAATTGCTAATAGAATGGTAATAATCACGATAACTCGGCTAGTACCACGACGGCTACGCTTTTTACGTCGCCTGTGATTACCGTTATTCATAATAATTTCTCCTAAATATATCTTTTTTACCAATAATGACGACAACAAAAATAGTCGCCATTACGATAATTATATCAGTAATAGTGACTATTTAAAAAGCGCTTAATTATATCTTAACGTATTTCGGCACCAAACTGCTCAGCTAAAGCACTAGCAATGTGGTCAACTTTTTGACTTGTTTCATCATCAAGCATCGTTTGCTCTGCATTCACAAAAGTTAATCCAACAGCAATTGACTTCATGTCACTTGGCATATTTTCACCAGTATAAACATCAAAAATGACAATATCATGCAAGTGCTTACCACCAGCTTGTTTAATAGCCAATTCAATTTGTGCCGCTGGTATATCGCGATTAACCAAAATGGCCAAATCACGTGAAACTGCTGGGTAACGTGAAATAGCTTCATAACGACCAGTGACTTTAGGCAAATCAATAATCGCTGACAAATCTAATTCAAAGGCAAAAGTTTCATTGATACGATACTCTTTTGCTGTTAATGGATGAATCTGACCAACAAAGCCAATCAATACATTACCAACATAGATATCTGCGGTGCGTCCTGGATGCATATCCTCACGCACTGTATTAACAACAAAAGCAACATCATCAGCAAAGCCATAATTTGTTAACAATTGTTCCACGATACCTTTAATTGTATAGAAGTCAGCTGCTTGTGCTCGTTCTGCCCAAGTACGGTTTGTCACATTGCCTGTGATAACACCAGCTAAATGTTCAATTTCTTTTGGTTGCTTTGTTAAATCACCATCTGAAACAAAAACACGTCCTTGCTCATACAAGGCAACATCCGTTTGCCTACGTGCTTTATTATAAGCAACGTCATCTAACAAACTAGTCAATAAACTACTACGCGTTTGTTGACGGTCTTGTGACATTGGATAATCCAATTGCACTGGTTGACCATCGTGTAACGCAAAACGATTTGCCTTTTGTGGTGTTGTCAATACATATGAAATGGCTTGGTTAAGCCCTAGACCTTCCAAAGTATGACGGCTAGCACGTACCAAACGTTGTTGTGCAGTCAACTTACCAGGAGTTGTTTCACCCGTTGGTAAGGTAGTTGGTAAATTATCATAACCATACAAACGAGCAATTTCCTCGATCAAATCAGCTGCAATCGTTATGTCCCAACGACGGGCTGGTATGGTTACTGAAAAGATACCATCATTGACTTCATAATCAAAGAATAAACGGTCAAAGATGGCTGCAATTTCATCACTGGTAATTGTTGTTCCCAACACATGGTTAACATAGTCCACACTGACGCTAACAACTGGTGCCTTGTAAGCAAAATCTTGCGCAACAACACGACCAGCTGTTACTTGTCCACCAGCTAGTTCAGCCACTAAAGCAGCTGCATGATCCAAAGCGATAAAGGTATCTTCGACATTTACACCGCGCTCAAAGCGCATTGACGCCTCTGAGTGCAAGTTTTGGTCACGTGCTGTGTGGCGAATTGACTTAGGATTAAAAATAGCCCCTTCCAAAACAATGTCTGTCGTTTTTCCTGTTACTTCAGTAGATTCACCACCCATAACACCAGCAAACATTAAGGCCTCATCCCCTGATGCAATCACAATATCTTCAGCTGACGCTTCTCGCTCAACACCATCCAAAGTTTTAATTTGCTCTTGATCGTGGGCATGACGTACATGCACTTCTGATGATGGTAGCGCATTTAAGTCAAAGGCATGCATTGGTTGACCATACATCAACAACATGTAATTTGTGATATCAACAATATTTGAAATTGGACGAATCCCCATCGTCCACAAACGACGTTGCAACCATAATGGTGAATCCTTAACCTCAACATTCTTAACAACGCGGACAGCATACTTTGAAGCTAGTTCTGTTGGTGCTGTTGCGCTGATAACATCACTAGTTTTTTCATCAACTTCATGCAAGTCAAACGTTGGTAATGTTGGCTCCTCAGATAAAATAGCAGCCACTTCAAAAGCGGTCCCATTCATTGAAAATAGATCTGCACGATTTGGCGTAATCCCAGTTTCCAAAATGTCATCATCAAGGCCCAAAACCTTTAAAGCATCTTCACCGGGTTGTAATTGTGCTGCATCAACATCATTAAATACCCAGATACCATTTTCAAAATCTTTTGGTGCAATCTTATCATCAAAACCAATTTCTTGTAGTGCTGCTAACATACCGTTAGATTGTTCACCACGTAGCTTACCTTTACGAATTTTTTTATTGTCACCAATAACAGATCCGTGTTTAGCTAATACAACCATTTGACCTTCAGCAACATTAGGTGCCCCCGTTACAACTTGAATTGGCTCATCTTCACCAGCATCAAGTTGGGTAATTACCATATGATCTGAATCAGGATGTGGCACTACAGACAAGACTTTAGCAATCACAACTTTTTTCATGTTGCCTTTTGGTTGGTATAACCCTTCCACTTCTACAGCCGTACGAGAAATTTTTTCTGATAATTGCGCTGCTGGCAATTCAATTGGCAAATAATCGCGTAACCAATTTACTGAAACTTTCATTTTGTCTTATCCTTTCTGATCAAATTGGGTTAAGAAACGTACATCATTTAAGTAGAAGTTACGAATATCCTCAACGCCATACTTAAGCATTGCAAAACGATCAGGCCCCAAGCCAAAGGCAAAACCGCCATAGACTTCAGGGTCAATGCCTGATTTACGCAATACATTTGGGTGCACCATACCGGCCCCTAATACTTCAATCCATTCAATATCTTCCGGATTCATATCAGGTGTGACTGCGTTCCATGAAATATCAACCTCAACTGATGGTTCCGTAAATGGGAAGTATGAAGGCCTTAGTCGAATATCATGGGCTTCACCGAATAAATTATGCGCAACTGCTAGCAAAACACCCTTTAAATCACCCATTGTAATGTGCTTATCAATAACTAACCCTTCCATTTGATGGAATTGATGTGAATGAGTCGCATCATCAGTGTCACGACGGTATACCCGACCTGGTGAAACCATCTTTAATGGGCCTTTGCTAAAATCATGGGCTTCCATAGTCCGGGCTTGTACGGGTGACGTTTGCGTACGCATCAAAATATCAGGTGTGATATAAAAGGTATCTTGCATATCACGAGCAGGGTGATCCTTTGGTAAATTCATACGTTCAAAATTATATTGATCTTCTTCAACTTCAGGTCCTTCAATAACTTGAAAACCCATTCCCATAAATTGATCTTCAAGATTTTCAATAATTTGTTGTAGCACATGCGGCTGTCCTTGTTTAACAGCACGACCTGGTAATGTCACATCAATCGTTTCTGCTGCCAATTGTGCATCCAAGGCAATTGCTTCCAAATGCTCTTGGCGTTCTGCAATAGCTACTGTTAGTGCATCACGAACTTCATTAGCAAGTGCCCCAACAACTGGACGCTCTTGTGGTGTTAAATTCTTCATACCGCGTAACACTTCAGTTAGCGGACCTTTTTTCCCTAACCAGTGCACACGAACTTGATTTAATGTCTTAACATCTGCTGAATCATTAATTTGACCTAATGCTTCATCACGTAGTGTCGTGAGCTCATCTTGTAAACTCATATTCATTCTCCTTATACTTATAAACTATTATAAATAAAAAGCCCCTTCGATATTACTATCGAAGGGACGCTCATTAACGTGGTACCACCCAATTTTAGTAGTCAAAAGACTACCCTCGGTTATCTATTAACGGTGATAAACCGCATCAATGTTTAACTGATGAACTCCTGACTGAAATTCTATGTTTCCAAAGGCAGGCTTTCACCAACTCCTGCTCGCTAATCCATTGAAAAACACATACTAGGTCATTCATTGTTTCTTGCTCTATTGTACAAACTTTAACTTGTATTTTCAAGTTTCTATTTATTAATTGTTTGCCACTTATCTGACCATTCATGGATTGCAGCCATCATGTCACGCATTGATTCACCACGTGGTGTCAATGCATATTCAATCAATGCTGAATCAGAATATGTACGACGTTCAATAATGTCAGCGGCTTCTAACTCTTTTAGACGTTCAACCAAAACACGATCTGAACATTTAGAAACAGATTCTGCTAAATCTTTAAAACGTCGTGGGCCATTAACCAATAACGTTTCAATAATCATGCCGTTCCACTTGCGCCCCAAAATTTCAAAAGTTGCGACAAATTTATCACACAATTTATTCTCAGACATATCACCAGCTATTTTTTCAGTTGCTACTGTCATATGTTTTTCTCCTTCATTAACTAAATTTCTTTTATCGTATAACCATTTTATGCTTTACTTACAAAAAATGCACGAAATAACTTTTAGTACATTACTTTTATTATAACGTTATAAGCAGCACAACGAAAGCTAAAGTTGACATAAGGTGTATACTTATTTATGACATTTTTTAGGAAAGACAGGTATCAGCCTACGTTAACACAAAAATCCAGTCGTATTTTAAATGCGACTTTTATTCAATTATTTATTATTCAAATTCTTAGTATGATGACCTTCTATAGTCTCTTTGTCATTATTGGTCCTTACGCTGTCAACACATACCATGTTAGTACAACGATGGCCGGCCTAATTACTGGTATGACGATTATTGGTACGATGGTAGCGCGTTTTGGAGCTGGAATCATGACTGCCAAATTCAGCGCTAAAAACTTAACCATTATAAGCATGATTATCTTAGTACCTACTTTGTTAGCCTATCAATATCATGGTGGCATTGGTGTTTTGTTACTGATACGGTTTATTCAAGGACTTGCTGTTGGATTAACTGGAACTGTCACAAACACAGCTGTCGTAAATGTTATCCCCACTACTCGTCGTGCTGAAGGAATTGCTTATTTCTCATTAGCAACAATTCTAGGTACTGCTTTTGGTCCGTTCTTTGCTTTACTAATTGAGCAACACGCTTCATATGCCGTACTATTTTGGAGTGAATTTATTATTGGCATTATTGCTTTAATCGCCTCATTTCTAATTGATCCCAAAAAGGTCGTTATTAAAGCAACCCCTACAACCCAAAAATTTAGCTGGCAAACTTTGATTGAACCTAAAGTATTAGGTATTTCTTTAACTCTTGGTTTTGTAACTTTCGGTTATGCTGCGATTCAATCCGAACTTGATTTTTATGCAAGTGATTTGAACCTAACCACATTTGCCTCATATTTCTTTTTGGTTTATGCCTTTGCTGTTTTGATTTCACGACCAGTTGTTGGTCGTTTAATGGATAGTAAAAACGAAAATTATGTTGTTTATCCCGCTTTGATTATTTTAGCCATTGGTCTTGTATTTTTGGCGCTAATGTCAAGTGGTTGGATGATGTTACTGGCTGCCATCTTTATTGGATTTGGATTTGGTAACTTCCAATCGGCTGTTCAGTCAACCACCACCCAAATGGTTCCAGCTGATCGCCTAACGCAAACAACAGCTACTTACTTTATCTGTTACGAATTTTCATTAGGCTTTGGTCCTTCAATCATTGGCTTTATTCAACCAATATTAGGCTATCAAAATCTATTTATCATGATGGCAATTATTGCTGTTATCGGTATCGGACTTTATTACTTTATTCATGGACGTAAAGTTTCAGCTTAATTTTATACAATAAAATACCAGTCGTTATTGATTTATCTCAATAACGACTGGTATTTATTTTTATCTTAAATTAAAGTTCTGCTAATTTAGAAATCAAAATAGCTCCAATAACAACCATAATTGCACCGACAATAATGAAGCCCATTTGACGCTTTGTTTTCTTCTCTTTCAAGATGAAGATAGCCCCAAACGTTCCAACAATAATACCTGTTTGTGATAAGGTCGTTGCTGTTGCTTGACCAACATCTGGGTTACCAGTTGAAATGAACATAAAGACATTTCCAAGTGCCCAAACCAAACCAGTAATTACTTGACGCCAAGTACCTGACTTAAACATATCACCAGTTTCTTTAAAGAAGAAGATGACAATTAAGATAGCTCCCAAAATTTGACCAAGTGATTGGGGTGCCACAATTGCTGTCATGTAGTCCAAACCATTGTTTTGGTTGTGCATGGCATCAGAAATATAGCCCCACTTGTTCAACAAATTAGGAATAACAAAGTAGGCCATGAATCCAAGCGTTGAAACGATTACAGCTGTAACCCCTCCCTTAAAATCACGTTCTGGATTCAAATCTTTTGGTGCATTTGTATCACGTACTGTTGTGAATAAAGCACCAATCGTTACTAATGCAATTGATAAGATTCCAAAGAACCACATCCGACCTGTATGCCATTCACCAAGAACAGCTGCAGCCATTAAAGCATTACCAACAATTTGACCAGAAGTTGATAATGGGTTACCAATTGATACCCCTAACTTCTTAAATCCAATTAATTGACCGACTTGACCAATAGCCCAAACCAATCCTGATAAGAAACCAACAAGCCAAATTCTTGAATTAAAAGCGTAGTCTACCCCAGCATTTGGAATAACAAATGCAAATAATGTCCCAAATCCTAAAATTAGGGCACCAATTGTCATTCCCATAATACCTTGAGCAGCGGTTCCACCAGCTTTGGTGGTTACAATACCAACCGACCCCCAGGCCAGAGCAGGAACTAAAGCGATTAAAATCGACATTTTTCTTTCCTCCACAATCAAAAATATAATCAAAAAATATAAAAATTCTTTCATAAGAGAGAATACAACATTGAAAACGATTGCACAAGTATAAATATTAGATTTTGGCATATGATATCTGCAAAAAAGCGCTGTAAATCAAGCATTATCAGCAGCGTCAGTATTTAAACGCTATCTTTTATCACCGTTATTTAATCCAATTGTTAAATTTATATTTTATAGCCATAAAAAAACGAATTGCATCTAATTTAAGACACAATTCGCTTCGATTTTTGTTAGTTTGTATGAAATAGTCGCTTCATGCGTGCTGAAGCCGGCGAGAAAAATTCAGCTACTGCTAAATAATCATCAACTAAATCAACTAATAAACTCTCACGATAATGTGGTAATTCACTAGTAGCGCCCCACATATGTTTCAAAATGATATCCTTTTCCATTGGTGATAGGTGCGTAATTTTCTCTGCATTACGCAATGCTACTCGTGGATGGATAAATGCATGTGAACCCAACTCAAACTTGGTTTCACGCCAATCATAGAAAAACAAATCGTGTAAGACACCCGCACGAGCAACCGCTGTTGCATTAAGTCCAAAGCGCAATGCTAGTTTATAACTAACATAAGACACCGTAATACAATGTGTTAATCGATCCGAATGGTGATGCTGCGTATAGTTAGCCATTTCTTGTACCTGTGGATGTGATAACAAATCTTTTACGATATCTTTATATACTTTATCTTTTTCCCAGTCTAATACCATAGCGTTCCCCCTCGCATAAGTATAGATTACCTAATCAAACTTTAACGAGCCTTTAATGAGAACATTGCTACTCCAGCAGCAACGGCAACATTCAAAGATTCTGCTTGACCAGTAATTGGAATATAGAGGTTTTGCGTCGTCATACCAGCTAATTCTGGTTGCATCCCCTGTCCTTCATTCCCCATAATCAACGCAAATTGCGTTTGCGCAGGTATCGTAAAGACATCTGCAGCTTGTGGGTCTAACTGTGTACCATAAACATTCATACCGTTTTGCGTAAATGATGCTGTCCATTTTGCCAAATCCCCGGTCGTTGTGACCAAGTGAAATTGTGACCCTTGCATCGCCCGTAACGCTTTAGGTGAGTAGGGATTAACTGATCCTTGACCAAAAACAACACCAGCAAAGCCTGCTGCATCAGCAGTTCTAACCATTGTCCCAACGTTACCAGGGTCTTGAATACCATCTAAGAATAACCAAGCACCATCGTGAATAAACTGTGGTTCACGTGTTGCTGTTGGTAATGAAACCTCTGCAAAGATACCTTGTGGGGTAACCAAGTCAGATAGCTTCTTAGCAATTTCATCGGTAATTTCAAATACAGGTACTCCTAATGGCAATTCCTCCTGATGTTCTGCCAATTGTTCAGCTGTACCCATAAGTGCATGTAATTTACCCTCATGATTAATTGCTTCTTGTACTAAATGCCAACCGTCAAGTAAATATGTTTGACTAGCTTGACGGCCTTTTTTCGTTTGTAGCTTTTGCCATGTTTTAACACGGCTATTTTTTACTGATTTTATAATTTCCATAAACCCATTATACGCTAAAACGAAGCCGATTGCTTATGATATAATTTATTGTGGGTTTTAAATCACATTTTGTTGCTAAAGAAAGAAGGATAACATGCCAGTTTTAGATTTAAATGACACGGCTGCTGTCAAAAAATATGAGTCATTTGTACAAAACTCACCATACGGACAGGTTAATCAAGACCTTGGTTGGGCACAAGTTAAAAATAATTGGGAACCTCGCTATGCTTACGTGACCGATGAAACCGGTCAGATTATTGCTGCCATTTCAATGCTGTTAACGCAAACAAAATTAGGTAAAAAATTCGCCTATGCGGCCAAAGGTCCTGTTATGGATATTACTGACTTAGACTTATTAGATCAATTAATGGTTGAAGCTAAAAAAGCACTTGCTGATGACGATGCTTATGTCCTACGCATGGATCCAGAAGTTGCCTATTCAGACGAATTAAATGCCGCACTGCAGACACATGGTTTTCAAACTCGTAATCGCAATGTTGCCGATGAGGGAATGCACGCGACAATTCAACCCCGCTTAAATATGGTGTTAGATTTAACGACTAAGCCTGATGCAAAAGAAACCTTTGATTTATACCCCTCAAAAACAAAATCGAAGCTAAAGCGACCAATGCGTGATGGTGTAACCGTTCGCTACGGTAGCGATGCGGCTGCACTAGATGCTTTTTATGAGACCTATGTAAACATGGCTAATCGTCATGGTATTACATATCGACCAAAAGATTATTTTGAACGTATGCTAACTACTTTTGGTGGTGAAAATGGTATAATGCGCATCTACATGGCCGAGCGTGAAGGTGAACTACTTTCGACTGGGATTGGGTTTAAATATGGTCGTAAGATTTGGTATATGTATGCCGGATCAAATGATGGTCCTACTTATTACGCACCTTATGCCGTGCAAACAGCCATGATTCAATGGGCATTGGACGCTGGTGTCGCCTTGTATGACATGGGTGGAATTGCCTCACAATCAACAGACGATGGTCTTTATGTCTTTAAACATACTTTTATTAAAGCTGATCCACGTGAATACATTGGCGAAATTGATTTCGTATTGGATGAGAGCGCCTATACAACATTAGTTCGTAAATAAATCGCTTAACCAAAAAAATAGCACATCACCAAATTTATGGTGATGTGCTATTTTTAACATATTTCTAAAAGATTAATACTTAACACTGCCGCTTTTATTCAGGGTTTTGTTCAGCTAATCGCCAACGTAAATACGCATTCATAAAAGGATCTAAATCGCCATCCATCACACCTTGTGGGTTTCCTGATTCAAAATTATCACGATGATCTTTAACCATTCGGTATGGTTGGAAAACATACGAACGAATTTGTGATCCCCAACCATTTTCCAATTGATCACCGGCAATGGCTGCCCGTTCTTGCTCTTTTTTATCCATTTCTAACTGATATAGCTTAGCACGCAACATGGCATATGCCGTATCTTTATTTTGGAACTGCGAGCGTTGTTGTTGTGATGCGACAACAATCCCTGTTGGCATGTGTGTTAAGCGCACTGCTGAAGAAGTTTTATTAATATGCTGACCACCTGCTCCAGAAGCGCGATAAACATCCATCTTGACATCTGCTGGGTTAATATCAATGTCAACTGAATCATCTAATTCCGGCATGACATCAATTGATACGAATGATGTATGTCGTCGACCAGCAGAATCAAATGGTGAAATACGAACAAATCGGTGAACGCCACGTTCTGAACGTAAATAACCATATGCATTATGACCACTAATTTTCAAGGTCACCGAGTCCACTCCCGCCACATCGCCTGGGTGATAATCCATAATATCAACTTTAAAGCCGTGTCGTTCTGCCCAACGTGTATACATACGTTGCAAATTGGCACCCCAGTCAGCTGATTCCGTTCCACCAGAACCAGGATGAATCTCTAGGATGGCATTATTTTTATCATATGGTTCATTTAACAGTTGTGCTAATCGATAAGCTAATAAATCTTCTGTCAACTGATTCAAATCAGCAACCATTTCTTGAGCCATATCTTCATCAAAAGTATCATTCAACAATTCTATTGCCGTCTCAACATTTTCAACACTATCTGTTAATTTTAAATAATCATCTCGCCGTCCTTTTAAGACATTATTTTCATCAATTATTTTTTGTGCTGCAATGTTATCTTGCCAAAAATCTGGCGCAATCATTTTAGCTTCATTAGCCGCAATTTCATCATTTAAAGCATCCAAATCTAGTGATTCACCAAATTTTTCAATTTCTGCGCTCATTTCTGCTAATTTATGTCGTGCTTCAGCAATTTCCATGCCTGCTCCTCCAATCATATTTAAAAATTGAGGTTGAGATAATTATCCCAACCTCAATCAATACATTATTAAATAATATATATTATTTACCGAACATTTTGACGAATTTCCGATTTCATAAATAGACGCGTCACATCATATTCAACGCCTGAAATCATATCATTAAACATTCTAAAGCCTTCATTTTGATATTCAATCAATGGGTTCAATTGTCCATAACCACGCAGTTGTATGGAGTCACGTAGTTGGTTCATAGCTTCCATATGATCAGTCCACTGAGCATCAACAACACGTAGAATCACAACCCGTGTAAATTGCAATAAGCGCTCTTCATCATCCCCAAGATCATGTAACTTTTGGTCGTACATCAACTTGGCACGACGATAAATTTCGTCTGCAATCGCTTGAGGCGTTTTCTTATCTAACAAATCATCAACCGAAATTGAGTCAACTGGTACAATCGTTGATTGTGCAAAATCAACCAATGCTGCTAAGTCCCAATCCTTTGGCTTACCCTTAGTTTGATTTTGAACAACTCGATTAATCGTTCGTTCAACCATTGGCAACAACACATCACGTAATGATTTTTCTTCATCGATCACATGGTTACGATCCCTATAAAAGGCATTACGCTGTTGAGACATCACATCGTCATATTGCAAAACATGTTTACGTGAATCATAGTTATTCCCTTCAACACGTTTTTGTGCTGATTCTACTGACCGTGTAATCAAGCCATTACGAATAACGGCATCTTCATCACCCATATTCATGCTTTCCATCAATGTCTTAATCCGTTCACCACCAAAACGAATCATCAAATCATCTTCTAATGATAAGAAGAATTGTGAATAACCGGCATCACCTTGTCGACCCGCACGACCACGTAATTGATTATCAATTCGCCGTGACTCATGACGTTCTGTACCAATAACAGCCAATCCACCAAGATCAGTAACCCCAGGGCCAAGCTTAATATCGGTTCCACGACCAGCCATGTTCGTTGCAATGGTTACAGCACCACGTTGACCAGCATTCGCAATGATTTCAGCTTCCCGAGCGTGGTTTTTAGCATTCAACACATTATGCGGAATACCTGCATTATCTAACAATTGTGCAAGCAATTCAGATGTTTCAACTGCCACAGTACCAATCAAAATTGGCTGTCCTTTTTTATGTAATTCCGTTACAAGCTGCAATACTGCGTTAAACTTTGACTTCAAGTTTGGATACAACAAATCCGGTTCGTCAACACGTTGAATGGGCTTGTTAGTTGGGATGGTCGTGATTTCCATATTATAAATTTCACGGAATTCGTCAGCTTCAGTTTTAGCTGTACCAGTCATACCAGACAACTTATTATATTGACGGAACAAGTTTTGGTACGTAATTGAAGCCATGGCACGATTATCTTCTTGAATTTGCACTTGTTCTTTCGCTTCAAGCGCTTGGTGAAGACCATCAGAAAAACGACGACCCTCTTGAATACGTCCTGAAAAAGCATCAACCAATACTACTTCTCCATCACGCACAACATAATCTTTGTTGTTAAACATGGTGTAATTTGCACGCAGTGCTTGATCAATGTGGTGAGTCAAAGCTGAATTACCAGGTCCATAAAGGTTATCTAAGTTAAAGTACTTTTCACCTTTGGCAATTCCCTTATCGTTTAGCAAAACAGATTTCGATTCATGATCAACCTTAAAATCCACATCCTCAACTAATGATTTTGCAAATCGATCAGCACGGATGTACAACTGTGTACTAGTTTGAGCAGGTGCACCAGAAATAATCAATGGTGTACGTGCCTCATCAATTAGAATTGAATCAGTTTCATCAACTAGCGCAAAATTCAAGCCACGTTGTACACGGTCTTCCTTACGTGCAACCATGTTATCACGTAAATAATCAAATCCAATTTCTGAATTAGTTGTATAGGTAATATCATCCAAATAAGCTTGGCGCTTTTCGTCAGGGGATAATTCAGTCAAATTAATACCAACAGTTAAGCCTAACCATTTATATAACTGACCCATTTCTTCACCATCTCGTTGTGATAGGTATTCATTAACCGTCACAACATGAACACCTTTTTGAGGCAAAGCATTTAAATAAACGGCCATTGTTGCCGTCAAAGTTTTACCTTCACCAGTTTTCATTTCAGCAATATTACCACCATGCAATACTGTTGATCCCATAATTTGTACCCGGAACGGATACAAACCTAAGACACGCTTTGCTCCCTCACGTACAACTGCAAAGGCTTCTGGTAAAATGTCGTCTAAGGTGCTACCCTTTTTTAATAATTCACGGAAATATGGTGTTTTTGCTTGTAGTTCTTCATCAGATAAAGCTGACATTTCGTCGGCATATGCTTCTACTTTATCGGCCACATGACCCAAACGACGTAATGTTCCTTTATCACTTTCAATAATTTTACGTAATGGATTAGCCATTTATATCTTCCCTCTCATCGGTCATTATTAGCTTTTTACGCTAATTATACTAAGTATCATTCTAACATACTGCTAGGCATATGTAACAGGTATAGTCACATAAAATAAAAGAGACGATGCCCATACATCATCGTCAGGGCATCATCTCTTAATTTTTATTACAAGAATTCACGAATGTTTGCTAATGTTTGCTCACGTCCAAGTAGTTCAAGTAGTTCACCTAAATTAGGACCTTGTTCTTCACGTGTTGTTGCAATACGCAATGGATTCCATAAGGCACGACCCTTAACATCCAACTCAGATTGAATTTCACGGATAGCCTTCAAAACGGCTGTCGCTGTAAAGATTGGCATCTTTTCAATCTTTTCAATAAACAAGTTCAACATAGCAGTAACATTATCAGCGTTCATCCATTCCTTTGCTGAATCAGGAATATCACTTGCTGCTGGCATTTCAAAGAATACTGGCTTTATAAGTGGCACGATTTGGGCAGTAAATGATACACCGTCCATATAAACGTTCATCACTGAACGTAACCATTGCATCTTTTCTGCCGTTAATTCTTCTGGCTTAACAACATCTGAATAAACTAATTGTTCAATTAATTTATCAAAGACCATGTTTTGGTCAGCTGTCTTAATCCATTGGTTATTAACCCATTCTAGCTTTTTATTATCAAACTTAGCTGGTGATTTTGATAGACGTGCTTCATCAAATAGCTTTACCAATTGCTTCTTGTTAAAGATTTCTTTTTCACCAACCGGTGACCATCCCAACAAAACAATAAAGTTTAACAAAGCTTCAGGTAAGTAACCCAATGCGCGGTATTGTTCGATAAATTGCAAAACCGTTTCATCACGTTTTGATAATTTTTTACCTGTATCAGCGTTAATAATCAAAGTCATATGTCCAAAGATTGGTGCTTCCCAATCAAAGGCATCATATATCATCAATTGCTTAGGGGTGTTTGACACATGGTCATCCCCACGCAAAACATGAGAAATTTCCATCATGTGGTCATCAACAACTACAGCAAAGTTATACGTTGGCATACCATCAGCTTTTTGAATAACCCAATCACCACCAACAGTTGATGAATTAATTTCGATGTGGCCTTTTACAATATCATCCCATGCATAATCCTTATTTTCAGGGACACGGAAACGAACAACATAAGGCATCCCCTTAGCAAGTGCATCTGCTTGGAAGGCTGCAATTTCTTCTTCAGACATATCTGCATATTCATATACATAATGTGGTGCTTGCTTAGCAGCAACTTGTGCTTCACGCTCAGCAGCTAATTCTTCTGAAGTTTTAAATGAACGGTAAGCCAAACCACGATCCAACAAGTCTTGAATCAATGGCTTATAAATTGACAAACGCTCAGATTGTCGATAAGGACCGTATTGTCCAGGATTAGCGGGTGACTCATCCCAGTCCAATCCCAACCATGCTAGATTGTCCAACTGTGACTTTTCACCGTCGGCAATATTACGAGTTTGATCAGTATCTTCAATACGGATAATAAATTCACCCTTGTGATGACGGGCAAATAACCAGTTAAATAATGCAGTACGGGCATTCCCAATATGTAAATGTCCAGTCGGTGACGGTGCGTAACGCACACGAATTTTCTTTTCGGTAGTCTCAGCCATGCTAATCGACACTCCTCTTTTATCTTATAGTTCTATAATAATACATCGGTTACTAATATACCGCGCTTTGGCGTGTGTTTCAATGTGTTACTCTGAATAAGTCATTATTTTTTTAAATATCAGTTAATTAGCAATAACAGTCCCAAAAATCATGCGACCAGCATCAGTCTGCAGAGCTGATGTCACTTCTACTGTCACTGTTTCTTGCAAGTGCTGCCGACCTTCTTCGGCAACAACCATTGTCCCATCATCTAAATAACCAACGGCTTGCTGACGCTCAGTACCATTTTTAACCAATAAAACAGATAAATGATCACCAACAACAACACGTGGACGTAGCGCACCAGCTAACTCGTTAATATTCAAAACCTTAACATTTTGAAACTTTGTGACTTTGTTCAAATTATAGTCATTCGTAACTAAAGTCCCATTTGTTTCTTCAGCTAAGCGAATTAATTTTTCATCAACTTCGCTAATATCTTCATAATCACCTTCCCACATTTCTAAAGGCACATAATTTTTTTCGCGAAGTTCATTTAAAACATCCAAACCACGACGACCGCGAACACGCTTCAATGACTCGCCAGCATCAGCAATGTATTGCAATTCGTACAACACAAAATTTGGTACTAACAACGTCCCTTCAACAAAGCCAGTCTTTACTAAATCTACAATTCGACCATCGATTAAAATATTTGTATCTAATATTTTATAATGATGATAATTTGCTTCAGTTTCAGTTAAAACATCACCTTGTTCACCATCATTTTGTGGGCGTATTTTCTTTGTACGACTTGTCAAAACTGTTGGAATCAACTTCCGCCATTCATCAATTCGCGTTGTTCCCAATTTATAACCAAGATACCCCAATAATGCCATCACAATGACAGGGACAACAGCACTTAAAAAGAAATTATCCATGTTTTGCAAAGGTACTGTGATAACAACGGCAATGACCAAGCCAATTAAAGTTGACAATGAGCCAATCAATAATAACAATGGTGATTGTTTGTTCAAATAGGTTTCAATTCGATGAAGTGTACGATCAACTGGACGCCATAACACAAAACTCAACAAATAAAAAATAATAGCACCAAAAATAAAATCAAAAATAACGTTATTAATCCATACATATTTCGTTAAATCTAAAATATCCCAAATTACTGGCATTAACGTTAGTGCAATTGCACCACCAGCTAAAATGAAAATACTTTGAATGATTCGTTTCCGTAACATAACCTACTCCTTTCTTTTATTAATCAAGTGCAATTTTTAAAGCTTCCGCTAATGTTTTTGCACCAACAATTTGTATTCCTTGTACCGCTGTTAACTGTTCCGTAACGTGTTGTGGCACAAACACTCGCTTAAATCCGAGTTTTTTGGCTTCATTGACGCGTTCAACAACATTTGGCACACGTCTTATTTCACCTGTTAAACCAATTTCACCAATAAACGCATCAGTTGCGCGCGTTGGCTCATCTTTATAACTAGATGCAATCGCTACTGCCACCGCCAAATCAATGGCCGGCTCATCTAACTTTACGCCACCAGCTGCTCTAACATACGCATCCTGATTTTGTAATAATAAATTAGCCCGTTTTTCTAAGACTGCCATCAACAATGAAACTCGATTACGATCAATACCTGCAGCAGTTCGTTGCGCATTTCCAAAGACAGTCGGTGTGACCAGAGCCTGTACCTCTACCAAAATTGGTCGAGTCCCTTCCATAGCAACAACAACAGCTGACCCACTTGCATCAGCCAAACGTTCTTCTAAAAAGAGATCTGATGGGTTAGCAACTTCCATTAAGCCACCATGTTGCATGTCAAAGACACCCAATTCATTGGTTGACCCAAATCGATTTTTGACTGCTCTTAATAAACGAAAACTACGTTGATTATCCCCTTCAAAATAAAGGACGGTGTCAACCATATGTTCTAATATTTTTGGTCCTGCAATGGCCCCCTCTTTGGTGACATGGCCAACAATAAATATTGTAATGTTGTTCGTTTTAGCAATCTGTAGTAATTCTGCTGTCGTTTCTCGAATTTGTGATACTGATCCAACAGACGAACTAACATCTGGTTCTTGCATTGTTTGAATTGAATCAATCACGACAAAATCAGGTTTGCTTTCATCAATCGCTTGCCGAATTTGTTTCATATCGGTTTCTGGGAATAACAAAAAATCAGAATCCCCTCTAACACCTAAACGCTCAGCTCGTAGCTTAATCTGTGAGGCACTTTCTTCACCAGCTACATATAAAATTTTACTACCTGCATTAGCTAATTGACCAGATATTTGTAGTAACAAAGTTGACTTACCAATACCCGGATCACCACCAATTAATACCATTGACCCCGGTACAATCCCGCCACCAAGGACACGATTAAATTCATCATTCTCTGTTTTTATTCGTGGCGTTTCTTCAATATTAACTTCGTCTAGTCGTTCCACCTTTGCAACTTGACCTGCTAAATTGACACGTGATTTACGATCAACTTTTTCTGGTTGCATAACTTCTTCAACAAACGTTCCCCAAGCACCACAGTTGGCACAACGTCCCATATATCGTTGTGATACAAAACCACAATTAGAACAAACAAATTGGGTTTTTGTTTTTGCCATAATTCACCTCCTTCTATTTAATACCAGAACTACCAAACCCACCTTGACGTGTTTGCTTTACTTGCTGTTGATCATTGTCCGTTACTAAGAATGGCATAAATATTCCCTGACCAATCCGTTCACCTTTTTTAATTGTGATATCTTTAAGCCCCCAATTAATCATTTGAATAAAGATTTCTCCTTCATTTTTGGGATTATCGACATAATCTGCATCAATAATACCAACACCATTTGGCAAAATTAATCCCCGCTTTAACGGGTTTGATGAACGATTAGCAATCAACAAATACTCATTTTCACCCATATATGCCTTAATACCGGTTGGTACAAGTAATGGTTTTAAAACCTGGTTTGCTTTTTCATCATCAACTGTTGTTATTGTTTCATTATGCCTAATTTGCCATAAAATTTTCAAAAAGGGCAACCGCCAAATTGATGGCAAAACAAAATTTTCAGCAGCCTGAAAATCATATCCAGCTGCTCGTTGCGTTGCGCGCACCGGTAAATTCAAATTATCATGTTCATACTTTTTTACGACCGAAAATCCTCGTTGCATATTATACTATTCCTCTCAACTATGTTCTCACAGATAAGTATATCTTAAATTTATGAAAATTAAAAAGCACTCGTCAAAATAACGTGTGCTTTCAAATAAACTTAATCTTTATAAGCTAATTTTTGATATTCTTCGTGTCTAAAAAAAGCTTGGCGTGCATAAGTGCAAACCGGCTTTAACTGCACATCAGCTTCTTTTGCACGATTAACAACTTCGGCTAATAGTTGACCAGCAATCCCTTGCCCACGCAAACTAGGATCAACATAGGTATGATCAATTGACCATACCTTTCCTCCTAAAATAGCTGGGAATAATATCTCAGCATCGACAATACCATCTGTTTCATGAAACAGGCGACCGGGTTCATACGTAAAATTCATATTAAGCCTCCTCTTACTTATTATAACTAATATTTCATGTTAATTGCTGAGAATAACTATCGAATAGCACCAACAAAATCCGGTAACCACTTTCGTGAAATATACTTTATAACAACTTTTTCAGATAACATATCAACAGTAATGTACTTACCACCACCAATATAAATACCAGCTGTAGTTGGTAGAGCTGCAGTCCCCCAGACTAGTAAGTCACCCGGTTGTGTTTCATTAATAGGCAATTGCGCCACTGCTTTCATCTGATTACTGATTTCATTTGGAAAGCCAATTCCTTCTACGCGATTAAAAATATATTGAATTAAGCCAGCTGTGTCAAAGCCACTTTCCAGACTATTACCTTCTTTTTGATAAGGCACACCCAAAACATCATTAACCACCGATCTTAAGGGAACACACAAACTTTCCATAATCATCTGCAACATCGTTCTTTGTATACGTGCCCCCGTCATTTTACGAGCAAATGTTGAAGCAGTAATTTCAACTGGCTTATCTGCTAAGGGTGGTTCGAATAATATCTCAGCATCAATAACTTCATAATCATTAAAATGAATCACTCGTCCTGGTTCTATTTTAAAAGGCATTGTTTTATTCTCCTTAATTAAAGATATAAAAAAAGACTCGAAAGCGAGTCTCCTTAAATAATAGCTTTTTTATTATTGGTGAATGTAACCTGAAACTGATGAAGTAGAAATTGTACGAGTATTGTACAATTTACCTGCATAATTTGATTCTGAAATAGTAATAGTACCATCACCATTTACAGAATCTACAACAGCAACGTGACCATAACCACTAGCACCACCAACACCTGGTGCAAAGTATGCTACGGCACCAACTGAGGCAGTACCATTTACAGTGTGACCAGCGGCTGCTGCTGATGCTGGCCATGCTGAAGCATTACCCCAGTAGTTACCAACCCAGCCCAAATCACCCTTAACAAACCATGTGCATTGTCCATATGGATATGTGTTTCCAGCTGTATTTGTTGATGCAACTGATGTAGGCTTTGCAGTCGTAGTAGCTGCAACTTGTTGTGGTTGTGCAGCGGCTTGTGATGCTGCAGCTGCTGATTCTGCGGCTGCCTTTGCATTTGCTGCTGATGTTGCTGCTGATTGTTGTGCAGCGGCTGACTCTGCAGCTGCCTTTGCATTTGCTGCTGACGTTGCTGCTGATTGTTGTGCAGCGGCTGACTCTGCAGCTGCCTTTGCATTTGCTGCTGACGTTGCTGCTGATTGTTGTGCAGCAGCTGATTCTGCGGCTGCCTTTGCATTTGCTGCTGACGTTGCTGCTGATTGTTGTGCAGCAGCTGATTCTGCGGCTGCCTTTGCATTTGCTGCTGACGTTGCTGCTGATTCTGCAGCGGCTGACTCTGCTACTGTCTTAGCATTTGCAGCTGATGTTGCTGCTGACTGTGCGGCGGCTGACTCTGCAGCTACCTTCGCATTTGCTGCTGACGTTGCTGCTGATTGTTGTGCAGCGGCTGACTCTGCAGCTACCTTCGCATTTGCTGCTGATGTTGCTGCTGATTGTTGTGCAGCGGCTGACTCTGCAGCTGCCTTTGCATTTGCAGCTGATGTTGCTGCTGATTGTTGTACAGTTGCCTTAACGTTTACTTCTGATACAGCTTGTGATGCTGCTGGTTTAACAGCAACAGCTGACTTTGAGAAGTTAATTTGATCACCAACATAGATAACTGATGATGCTTGTAAATCAGGGTTAGCGTTTAGTAGTTCAGACAAAGTCATACCATTTGCATTAGCAATTGCCCACAATGAATCTCCTGCTTTAACAGTATATGAACCATTGTTTGAAACTGACTTAGTTGCTGTTTCTTTTGCTGGTGCAGCTGATTGTGCTGATGATGAACCGGGCAATTCAACCTTTTGACCAACATGAATCAAATTAGCATCAGCGATTTTGTTAGCTGATACTAAATC
Organism: Weissella sagaensis; assembly: GCF_010306265.1. Classification (NCBI taxonomy): domain Bacteria; kingdom Bacillati; phylum Bacillota; class Bacilli; order Lactobacillales; family Lactobacillaceae; genus Weissella; species Weissella sagaensis. The sequence continues at coordinate 107,916 of NZ_BLKA01000001.1, forward strand.
ATCAACTGATACATTATTGGCTGCTGCCAAAGCATATAGAGTGTCTCCAGATTTAACGGTAATAGAATCAGCAGAAGCTACGACTGAGCTTCCTGCCAATGCTGCTGCCGCCCCAGCAGTTGCTAATAGCGTGTTTTTTACAGATGCGTGCATATTTAGTACTCCTTAGTCCTTAAAAATTAGTTACTTAAACTTATATTAAATAAGAAACACCTAAATTGATATTTCTTAAGATTTTCTTGATTTTTACTACATGCTACATTGTACGTTAGAGACTTTTCAAAAGAGTTCAAATAACATTTCATTTGTGTTACATTCCATAATTGTTTTTTTGGGTTCGTTCGTATTTTTTTATTTATTAACCATTAATTCAGCTATAAATTCAATCATAAGCATACAAAAAAGCGACGGTATAGACCGCCGCTTCATTTAATATTTATATTTTTAATTCATATTTTTGTCTGAATCACGTTGTGCTGTTATCACAATTTGGCCATCGTCCATCTTTGCCAACAAATTTTTAACTTCTGGATTATCAAGATAAAAATCAGCTATTTGATCTTCTAAATGCTCTTGAATAACGCGACGCAATGGTCGTGCACCCATTTCTGGATTATAACCTAAGTTAACAAGCTCTTGCTTAACATCATCCGTCATCGCAAGATGTAGCCCCTTCTCAGAAATTGCCTCATTCATTTCAGTAATCATCAAATCAACAATATGCAACAAGTTTTGCTTTGACAAAGCGTTAAACTCAATAATACCATCGAAACGGTTCAAAAATTCTGGCTTAAAGTATGGTGCTAATCGTTCAAGTAACTTATTCGTCGTTGGTTCATTATCTTGATCAAAGCCAACCTTTGTTCCTTTAACACCAGTTCCAGCATTTGAAGTCATAATGATGATTGTATCCTTAAATGAAACGACATGACCTTGCGCATCGGTTAAACGACCATCATCTAGTATCTGTAAGAACATATTCATAACATCTGGATGTGCCTTTTCAACCTCATCTAGTAAAATTAATGAGTAAGGATGGCGGCGGACAGCCTCAGTCAATTGACCAGCTTCTTCATAACCAACATAACCAGCTGGTGCACCAATTAACTTTGAAACAGAATGCTTCTCCATATACTCTGACATATCGAATCGAATCATACTATCTGTGGTACCAAACAATTCCTTAGCAAGCTGCTTAGCTGTCTCTGTCTTTCCTACACCTGTTGGACCAACAAACAAAAAGCTACCAATTGGTCGACCTGTTTTATTAAATCCAACCCGATTACGACGAATTGCTCGCGCAATCTTTTGAGTTGCCTCATCTTGACCAATAACATGTGCAACTAGATTATCACCTAAATGACGTAATTGATCTTGCTCAGACGCTGCTAATTCACCAACTGGAATGCCTGTCTTTTCCTCAACAATCTTTTGAATATCCGCAACTGTCACTGTTTGAGCGGCTTCATTTTGCGGTGCTTGTTGTTTAACAGCTTCTAATTGTAATTCTAAATTATTAATTTGATCACGTAAATGACTAGCCTTTTCATAATCTTCACGTTCAATTGCCGATTGCTTTTGTGCTTCAGTTGAATGGATCTTATTTTCTAATTCCTTAGGATCCGCAATCTTTACTGATAGATTTTTCTTTGAACCAGCTTCATCAATCAAATCAATTGCCTTATCGGGTAAGAAACGATCAGCAATATAACGATTTGATAGGTTAACAGCTGCAGCTAACGCATCATCAGCGTACTTTACCTTATGGTATGCCTCATAACGTGATCGAATTCCTTGGATAATTTGTAAGGCTTCTTCGGTAGTTGGTTCATCAACTTGAACCGTTTGGAAACGACGTGCAATCGCAGCATCTTTTTCAATTTGGCGGTATTCATTCAACGTTGTCGCACCAATTAATTGGAACTCACCACGAGCTAAAGCCGGCTTTAGAATATTACCAGCATCCATAGATCCTTCACCAGCTGTTCCAGCACCCATAATCTCATGAATTTCATCAATGAACAAAATAACATCATCACGCTTTGAAACTTCATCCATCAACTTTTGCATCCGCTCTTCAAATTGACCACGAACCCCTGTACCTTGTACCAAGGATACAACGTCCAACCGAATAACTTCTTTACCCTGCAACTTTCCTGGCACCTTGGCGTTGACAATTGCTTGCGCTAAACCTTCAACAACAGCTGTTTTACCAACACCAGCTTCACCAATTAAAACAGGATTATTCTTAGTACGACGGTTTAAAACCTCAATAACACGCGCAATCTCATCATCACGTCCAATGACTGGATCAAACTTACCTTGTCGTGCTAACTCAGTTAGATTAATACCGTATTGATCTAGTAAACCATTACCCTGACCATTATCATTGCCTCCCCCGCGACTCATTTGTGGACGTTGTCCTTGCTGAGCACGTTGCGCCTGTTGTGCACGTGCCACGCCTTCATTATTCATCATACGAAAAATATCATCAAAACTTGAAAAACCAAATGGATCTTGTACCATAATACGGCCTCCTTATATTCTTTTTTATATTCATTACTCCCAATACAAATCAACTGCCAAATTCTCTTTGACCTTTGTTGACCTTATCTACATTTTCTATATTAGCACTCTATGTTCGAGAGTGCAAATAAAATATTTATTTTTTCAAAACTAAAAAAAGATTGGTTCATCATTGCTCTGATAAACCAATCTTTTTAATTACTTTTGTGCAACATTAATATTTAATAACTAGCTTACCTAGCATGTTTCCTGGTGCAACTTCTTTTTGAGCATTTATAATTGTCTGAGCAGATAGCCCATCCAATGTCTGCGTTACCGTTGATTTAACGAAGCCATCATCAACCAGTTTTGATAATAAAGCTAATGCTGCACCCTGACTAGCGATATTTTGTCCAGCATTCGTCTTAGCAAACATAAATTCCCAATCAAGTGATGCTGCTTTATTTTTAATCAACCCGACAGGTAACGGATTCATTGATTGTACAATAGCACCTATATGGCCAAACGTCCCCACCAAATCTGCCACTTTCTCAAAATGTTGATCCAACGAGTGTAATACTGCAATATAAGGTATTTCATGGTAGCCTAGCTTTTTAACTGCTTGCACGTAATCTTCTCGGTGGTTAACTACTTCATCAGCTCCCATTTCTTTAACCCATGCAATTGTTTCGCCACGTGATGCAGTTGCAATAACTGTCATCCCTAACCATTTTGCTAACTGAATCATGATTGAGCCCACACCCCCGGCACCATTAATAATTAACAAAGTTTTGCCATGCGCACTATCAGCCGTCATCTGGATACCAAACTTATCAGCTAACATTTCATACGCTGTTAAAAACGTAAGTGGTAATGCAGCTGCTTCAATATCTGACAACGTTGTTGGCGCCTTAGCAATCAACCCCTCATGAACCGCCTCAAATTCTGCATTTGAACCTGTGCGACCTAATTCACCAGCAAAAAATATGCGATCACCAATTTGATAATTAACAACAGCACTTCCAACACCAACAATTTTACCGACCGCATCAAAACCTAGAACACGTTCTTGTTTTGCAGCCTGTGCTCCCTCTAATTGTTTAATATCTACTGGATTCATAGCAGTTGCCGCCACTTTAACCAACACATCATGATCAGTCAAATCAGGTTGTGCAATGTCTTTATCAATTAACGGTGTTTGCTCATCAGCAGTTGTCACAACTGCTTTCATTAATTTTCCCATTTCTTATCCCTCTATTATATTAATTACGCAAAATTACTCATTAGATATATCATACTATGGTAGTAAAAAAATAGCGATTACAACCCATTAAATCATTGTAATCGCTATTTTTAAAATTAATCTTGTGAACCTTCAGCTGCTGCAACACCTTCTTTTAGGCCATCCATATCAACATGGTGCTCACGGAATTCTTTATCATGAATTGGTAAATGTAATTCATAATTATCAAAAATAGTTAAGTCCCCTGTTAATTCATTGGCATCAAAGCCCAATACATGACCACCAAAAGTACGATCATCACTCAAAAAGTGAACGTGCCAACCGGCAGCAACTGTTCCTTGATACAATTCTGGTGAATAGTAACCAATCAACACACCATCAACATCATCTTTTTCAAATTCACGTTGTGTATGTGTGATTTCTGATAATGAAGGAAATGGACGCTCAGACTTAGGCGCTGAACGAACTTTCATGTGATTAAAACTACCACGCAAAACTACACCTGAAAAAGTATTTTCTAATTGACGATCACTAATTAGAGAAACCATTTCTTTCATATTACCAGCACTAAAAGAAACCTTTTGTTTTTCATCACTAGTATGATGAACAGTTGCAAATGGTACTGTCTTCTCCATATCTGTTACATGATGAATTTGACCTTCGCCATCCATATAGTAGACTTCACCATCTACCATAATCATTTCACCATCTAAACCATCAAACGTTCCAATACCAGCATCCCCATGTTGCTTTAATTCAGCTAAGGTTGCCGAACCGCCTAAAACTTTTCCCATCAAAGCGGCTAAGGTACTGTGTTGATATACTGTTGCCATATTTATACACTCCTTTAATTTGATAAAAAGCGCCCAGAAACCTGGACGCTTTTCTATTTATTCTGCATCAATCAATTGAGACATCAATTCATAGTTGTGTGAGTAATCTACTGGGATTTCGACAACAACTGGACCTTCAGTTGCAAATGCTTCATCCAAGACCGCATCCAATTGGTCTGGTGAATCAACACGCAATCCCTTAGCCCCTGTTGATTCAGCATACTTTACAATGTCAATCTTTGAGAAGTTAACTCCGGCTGATTCACCATTGTACTTAACTTCTTCTTGGAACTTAACCATATCGTAATGGTAATTATCTTGCCATACAATGTGAACAGTATTCAAGTTAAGTTGCACTGCTGTTGCTAGTTCCATTCCTGAGAAGAAGAATCCACCATCACCAGAAACAGAAACTGCCTTAGCATTTGGACGAACCAAAGCAGCTGCCATCGCCCAAGGTAGACCAACTCCCAAAGTTTGCATACCATTTGAGAACAACAAGTGACGAGGAACGTATGACTTAAAGTAACGTCCAAGCCATAGGTAATGTGAACCAATATCAGAAGTCAAAGTCATATCATCAGTCATACGTGCTTGTAATGACTTAATAATGCTCAAAGGATGATTCAAGTTCTCTTGTGCCGGCGTAAAGGTTGGCTTTGCAGCTTCCTTCAAAGCCTCCTTGAACTCAGCTAACTTAGCTTGTGATGCTGCTGGTAATTCATATCCTGCAATTTGTGACTTCAAATCGATCAACGTATCAGCCAAAGTTCCCACAAGCTGACGTGCTGGTGTAAAGTTGTTATCAATTTGAACAGCTTGTGTGTCAATTGCAACAATGTGTAAGTCAGCATTCTTATTCCAATTACGTGGTTCGTATTCAATCGCATCATAACCAACTGTGATAACCAAGTCTGATTGTGCCAACAATTGATCACCAACTTGATTACGGAAGAACCCAACACGACCAAAGAACGTTGATTCCTCTAATTCACGAGAAATGACACCAGCACCTTGATATGTTTCGACAACCGGCAAAGTTGTTTGTTCTAGTAAAGCATGCAATGCTGCTGTTGTATTGTCATCAGAACCACGGGCACCAACTAACAATACTGGCAATTTAGCAGCCTTAATTTGTTCAGCAAGCCAAGCAATATCCTCTGAAGCTGCTGCACCATAGCGAGCAGGTTTAACTGCAGGCAAAGCAGCTGTCGTAACTTCTGCTTCATCAACATCTTGTGGCAACGAGACAAATGATGCCCCTGGCTTAGGACCATTAGCTGCTGCAATAGCATTAGAAATTAATTCTGAGATATTATTAGGGTCTTGAATTTCAACTGAATAATTAGTAATTGGTGCAAACAATGTTGCTGATGGTGTACTCTGATGTGTCAAACGATACAAATCTTTTCGTTGCACTTGACCTCCAATTGCCAATACTGGATCATTTTCAGCAGTTGCCGTCATCAAGCCAGAAGCCAAGTTTCCTACACCTGGTCCTGATGTCACGATAACAACCCCAGTTTTACCAGTAATACGTGCAAAAGCTTGCGCCATAAACACAGCATTTTGTTCATGACGTGTCACAATTAACTTAGGTGCTTTTTCTCCTGCTTTAGGATGATCTAATTTTTCAAACAATCGATCAATTTTAGCTCCCGGAATACCAAAAGCTAAATCAATACCATGGTTGTTCAAACTATCGACAACTAAGTCAGCACCTGTTTTCTTCTCTTCAGACATGTACTTCTACCTCTTTAAAATATATTATATTTCCAATAAGTGTCATTAAATACATTGTAGCGCTTTATTTCGATATTTTGTAGCCATATGCAGTTAGTATTCACAAAATCTTCTAACTCTTTTTTATGATAAAGCGTTAATGGTAGCTTTTGTAACGCTTACAAAAATAATATATTTTAAATGCTATTTATTTGATGATTAGTGCAAAACAAAAAGCACTAATCATATATTATATGACTAGTGCTTCCCGCATCTGTAAAACTGGGCATACTGGATTCGAACCAGTGCATGATGGCACCAGAAACCATTGCCTTACCGCTTGGCTAATGCCCAAAAACAACTATTCAATCATACAACATACACTAAATAAATTCAAGTCCGTATAAACAAAAAGTATAAATCAAATATATTTTTTAATCATCACACTTATAAACTGCAACTAACCTTTACTATTAATTTGAAATTTCTCATCAAAACGCATCATAAATTGTAAAACATCAACGGAGCGTTCTTCACCTAACGCTAATAACCACCCTTCAAAGCGAATTTCGATACGTTCACTTAGAATTGTCTCTATTTTTTGACCACGTTGTGTTAGATGTAATAATTGTCGCCGTCGATCCATTACATCAGCTTCTTGCCAAATATATTGTTTACGTAGCAACATTTTTATTTGTCGTGAAACTGCAGCTCGTGTGACTTGGCGTTTAGCAACAATATCAGTTAGTGTCAAGCCATCATGTTGTGCCACACTATGCATAATTAAATATTGTTCAAAAGATAAATCATATGCTGCTGCCGGCCCAGCCACTGTATCATTCAAATATTTTAAAGTTGATAGGTAAGCATTAATATATTTCGTTACTAGTGTCATTAGTTCTTCCCCACAAGTTTTTTGTCATAAATTAATTCTATCGAATTCCTACCTATTTTATTAACTAATTTTTTCAAAAAAAAAGATTAGTACGTTGTTTTGTACTAACCCCTTATGACACATGTCCACAAAAAATAAAGCCTTAGTATATCAATAACACTATGTAAACTTATTTTGCTTGGCACTATACTTCGCCAGAACCTCGCCTAAATCGTCTTATAAGTGAGGCCATACCATTTTTATAAACACTGACTCATTATTCTATCGAACAATCATAACTGTTACAGGCGCATGATTAGCGATATAACTTGATTGTGATCCAAAGTACTTCTCAGTACCTTTTTGTGAATGTGATCCAATCACAACCATATCTGGCTTTACAGATGGAATAACATCTTTGACGATAACTTCTCCCGGCGTTCCTTCAGCAATGCGAATATCTACATTGGTAACACCATTTTCTATTGCCGTCTTACGATAACGATCTAACGCACGACGAACGTCGTCTTCAGCTGCTGTCGTCTTTTCCTTTGAAAAGAAATCAAAGACACTTAATTGTCCCTTTTCAAAAATTGATACGATTGTTAATTTAGCCTCATCTTCACGTGCTTGGTGAATGGCGTTAACTAAGGCCATTTGGCCCAAGTCTGAATCATCTACTGCCGCCAAAATATGTTTAAACTGCTTCCCTATTGCCATATTCTCGTAGTCTCCTCTTGTAATCAAGCATACTTACTGTCATTCCTTTTAATGATAGGTTACCCCTATATTTATGATTACCCCTGTATTTAGCTACCAAAACCGCAAAACTTGGATTATCACACAAATAGCAATGCACACCTTACTGATAAAAATAACATCAGTAAATATGCCTCCTTATTTTTTGGTACACCTAATTATCTAACTAGTCGCACTAAAAGTAAAGTTATTGTTGGTTTTTAGTTTTTAACTGCTATTCCTATCACAAATGGGATATCGCTTGACAAATCACGAAAAATAATGTAATTTAGAACAGTTGAAAAAATTAGATAATCAAGCACTGCCTTCTTTCTAACACGGCGGTGTATAAGGGAGGATATAACTATGGCAGTTCCTGCACGTAAAGTTTCAAAGCACGCAAAGCGCACTCGTCGCGGCGGTCAAGGCGGATTGAAGACGTCAGCTATTCACATGAACGAAAATGGTGTTTACGTACGTAACCACCACGTTGCCGCTGATGGCACTTACAATGGTAAGCAAGTTGTTTCACCTAAGTAAGCTCATTATTTATTAGTCTATATCACAAATATAGTATTAAATAAACGATTATGGAAGCAGGGAATGGTTTTGACCATTCCCTGTTTTTTATTATAGTATCAAAAAAGAAGCCAGGGTTTTAACCCTGGCTTCTTTTCATTTTATTACATTTCTTGTTCAAAATCTTCTGGCTTATATAACTTCAATACCTTAGTGAATAACAAATCAACCACAATTCCAGCAATTATTGGAATAATCGCCCAAATCAAGATAGCTGGTATAACACCAATAACATTTGTTTGGAACGCTTTATCAGCTGCATCACGAACAACAGATTGAATTGGTGAAACAAATCCTATCCAACCAAATCCAGCAGATGTTGGTGTACCTTGAACGTTCATCATACTAATTGGCAATGCAGAAATTCCAGCTGCCACCATAAATGACAATAACATAATTGGCTTTCTAAATACTGCTGGCATCATACCCTTCATCGCACCTAGAAAGATTGCCACTGATGTTCCCTTCTTATTAACCTTGATTGAATTAATTAACAAGACAACTGTTGTTGCGACAATTCCAACTCCAGCTGCTGCTGATCCTAAACCAGACAACGTAATTGCCAATGCAATTCCAACAGTTGAAACAGGTGTCACAATGATAACTGCAAATGCCATGGCAATGATAATCGTCATTGGTAATGGTTGTAGATCCGTTGCTAATTGAACCATCTTACCAATCCAAGTTGTAATCTCACCCACATAAGGTGCAATTTCCTTACCGATTAAACCAACACCACCGCCAACAACGATTGGGCTTAAAATAATTGCCAATGATCCAAATCCGCCTAGATATTTAGCAATTAACCAAATTACCAAAACGCCAATTGCTGCAACAATCATCGCATTTATCACATCTCCAGCACCTGCAGCAATGTATACTGTACTTGGTGCCGTTGTTTTCACTTGGGTAATCGGATTTTCAAATCCAGCTGGAACTGATGCCCACTTGATTGAACCACAAGCTGCACCAACTGCAATTGCCATAACACCAACATCTAGTGCCTTCATGTTAAATTGCATGGCAATTGCCAACCCAATTAGTAATGGAATAAACGATGAGAACAACGTTAAAATTGCGCTCAAATCAATTGCCCATCCCATACCGTTTTGTACAAACGGGCGAATAATATACTTTAGAACTGCCGAAGGTAAAACACCTATCAAAATTCCTTGGGCAGACCCACTCAATACCTTAAAGAAAAAATCCTTAAACTTTAGTTCGTAAGAACCATCAAAAACTGCGCTAGTCATAATCTTAGATTACCTTTCTAATGTGACATATCACATAGTCAACGTAATGAAATCCCACAATCATCACGACGTAACTAACAACTTATTTAATTAATACTTTACTTCATTGGCTGTTTCATCACCCTTAATAAAAGCTAATGAAGCATTCATTGATTGCGTTACCATCTCGTAGACAGCCTTAGTTGTATAGAAAGCAGTATGTGGTGTAACCAATACATTTTCACGAGCAATCAAATCTGCAATCTTTTCATCAGGCAACTTGTCATTTGACCAATCCTTATTAAACAAGCCAACTTCCTTTTCATAAACATCCATTGCTAGACCAAAAATCTTGCCTGAGTCTAAGCCATTAATTACGGCATCGATATCCATCAAATCACCACGTGAAACATTAATTAAGACAACATCATCCTTCATCTTAGCAATTGTTTCATCATTAATCATGTGATAATTTTCTGGCAAACTTGGGACATGCAATGAAATAACATCTGATTGTGCATACAATTCATCTAATGAATCAACATAGATACCTTCTGCTTCTAGTTCTGGATTACGATAAACATCATAACCAATTACTTTAGCACCGAATCCTTGTAAGATATCAATCAACACATGACCAATGTGACCAGTTCCAATAATACCAAACGTTTGCATACGAACTTCACGTCCAATTGTTGGTGCCCAACGCAAATCATGGTTTTCAATCTTATGATCTAAGGGCTTCGTTTGACGCAAAATACGTGCACCTTGAATGGCTGCATGTTCGGCAATCGCATTTGGTGAATAAACAGCGACATTTGAAATCGAAAAATTAAAGCGACGTGCCGTTTCAAAATCAATATTATCTGTTCCAACATTACGTAGTGACATCTTGTTGATTCCAAGCTCGTGCAAGGCAGTCAATGTTTCGGGGGTATATGCTAATTGTTGATAAACATCAACTGCATCTGCACCAGCTGCTAGTTGTGCTGTTTGTGGATTTAATAATTTATCTGTATAACCAACTTCTACCTCTGGATGGTTTGTCATCCATTCCTTTAATGCAGCTTGCTCATCTTCTCGAATACCATACGCAAAAATTTTCATTGTTTTAATTCCTCCAAAGCTTTTCTTAACACTTATAATTATAAATGTATTTGTGAAAGGTTCAACATAACGAATTCATTCCAACGTTTCAATATGGGACAAATTGGTTAGATAGTAACGGTTACAATTTTAATTTTCAAAATTAAAAACGCTTACATTAAAGTTCATTTTTTCACAATAAACACATTAATTTATTGAAAAACAATCATTGTTACACCTAATATTATCCATATAATTGTTGTTATATCAACTATTTCCTTCTTTTTGTAAACAATACAAAAAAAGATACATTTCTGATCATTTTCCAATGAACAAAAACATATCTTTGTCAATATCACTTTTTTACTGCACTAGCAAAAAAACGATTCAATTTATTCTTTTTCTTTAGCACTAGTCATAATTTTATCAACTAGACCATAAGCAAGTGATTCTTCTGCATCTAACCAGTGATCACGTTCTGTATCTTTTTGAACGTCTTCAAATGGCTTACCCGTATTGTTGGCCAAAATTTGATTCAACTTCTTACGTGTCTTCAAAATTTCTTGGGCAGCAATTTCAATTTCAGTTTGTTGCCCTTGAGCACCACCTGATGGTTGGTGAATCATAAACTGTGAATTAGGCAAAATAAAGCGCTTGCCCTTGGCACCGGAAGATGCAAGAACGGATGCCATTGATGCAGCCAAGCCAATTGTAATGGTTTGAACATCTGCACTAATGAAATTCATTGTGTCATAAATTGCCATACCAGCATTAACTTCACCACCTGGTGAGTTAATGTACATGTATATATCCTTATCAGGATCTTGAGCATCTAAGAATAACAACTGCGCAATAATAGCCGTTGCCATTTGTGATTCAATTTCACCATTAACCATAATAATACGGTCAATTAACAAGCGTGAAAAAATATCATATGAGCGTTCACCATGAGATGATTGCTCAATAACATATGGAACTGGTGTCATTTATACTTTCCTCCTCAAATTCAAAGTCAAAACATATTACCATTCTATCATTTCGTCAAGAATGGTCAAACTGTATTTAACTAATTCATTTATCCTCTTTGTAATTCCTTGGGCAACCGGCCGGTATCTCTAATTTCATCAGCCATTTTCGTCAACTTTCGCAAGCGATGATTCACACCAGATTTCGAAATAACACCAGAGGGCACATATTGGCCTAGAGCTGATAATGGCTCTTCACGATGTAATAAACGAATTTCTGCAATCTCTTTAAGTTTTTCAGGCAACCGTCCCAGCCCAATTTCTTCATCTAAGAACAAAATATCATCTATTTGTTTTTGACTCGCATTAACTGTCTTATCTAAATTAGCATTTTCTGCATTAACTAACCGATTAACCGAATTACGCATATCCCGAATAATGCGAACATCTTCCATACGGAACATGGCATTAGTCGCACCGATTACCTTCATCATATCGCCAATTTTTTCGGCTTCTTTCAAATAAACAATGAACCCCGATCGACGTTCAACAACTTTCGCATTTAAATCAAAGCGATTCATTAAACCTGCCAACTGTGTTGCTTGTTCTTCATATAATGAATATATCTCTAAATGATAACGACTGGTTTCTGGATTATTTACTGAACCCGCTGCTAAAAAAGCACCTCTAAGATATGAGCGAGCCTTACCTTCTGGTACTAACCATTCATCTGGAACAGTTGGCAATAACTCAAAATTTTCAAAAATGTGTAAATCATCCAATAAACTACTAACACCTTGCGTAATCCGAACAACATACAAGTTATTCTTTTTTAATTTCATTTGGCGTCGAACCGAAATTTCAGAAGGCAATCGATAAAATTGCTGTAGCAACCCTAAAATACGCCGGGCCGTAGCTGCATTTTCAGTTTGGACATTCAACGTAAAATGTTGATTCGTTAATCCAAGTGAGCCATTCATTCGTAACAATGCTGATAACTCAGCTTTAGCATTATCTGGATTACTAATTTCTAAGGTGGTTAACTCCTTTTTAACATCACTTGCAAATGACATTAGCGCCACCTCCTACTTCATTTCATTTATTCATCAGCGGCAATTTGCATAATCAACTGTGCAACAGCATCCCCATCATGAAAAGCGCCGTCATCACGTAATGCTAATAAATCACCTATAACTGGGGTAGCACCTTGTTCTTTAACTGATTCTGGATCTGAATCAACCTGTAAAGAAATCTCGTTCCAGCGCTGCCAGTCAATATAATCTTCAGGAACTTTACCTGTATTCATAATAACAGCATCAACAACGCGTTCACCCACGTGCTCATTAATCGCTTTTACATGGTCAGCATCTGTAAAATTATCGGTTTCACCTTTTTGCGTCATGATATTCGCAATATACACAATTTTAGCTCGCGTTGCGCGGAGTGCTTCAGCAACATTAGGCACCATTAAATTAGGTAAGATACTAGTAAATAAACTACCTGGCCCAAGGACTACCACATCTGCTTCTAGAATTGCATTAACCACTTTTTTTGGTGATTGTATATCATGGGTAGCTGGTGCCGCTTGTGGCGTTACCCAGATATGGTCAATAACCTTATGTGCAGCTGTAATTTCGGCTTCACCTGCTAAATAGGTGCCGTCAGTAAACGCAGCATGCAATACAAGCGGTTCATTTGCCACTGGATAAACGTGTCCTTTAACTTGCATAATTTTAGCAAGAACTTGAACCCCATCAAAAATATCATGTTCTTTTTCAGCCATGGCAGCAATAATCAAATTACCTAGCGAATGATGTGCCAGCATTTCGTCTTCTGGCTTAAAACGATATTGAAAAATATCAATTAGACTCGCTGGCAATTGTGATAATGTTGCCATAACATTGCGAATATCTCCAGGTGGTACCATTTGTAGATAATCACGTAGGGTTCCCGATGAACCACCATCATCAGCTACCGTAATAATTGCGGTTAAGTCATTCTCATATTTTTTCAAACCATTTAAAACAACTGGTTGACCAGAGCCACCACCGATAACAACAATTTTTGGAGTACGCTTTACACTATATTTTTCAGTCATGACTGGTTCGCACTCTCCTTTCGTCGTTCAATATCACGATGATGTTCGTTCACAACCCAATTGGTAGCTAAGTCTTGACTTAATCGATGGGCAAAGGCCGTTGATCGATGTTGCCCCCCTGTACAACCAAAAGCAATCGTGAAATTACTCTTGCCTTCTGCTTTATACTTTGGTAGTAACCATTTAATTTGATTACTAATCCGTTGATAAAATTCTTCAGCGTCATCGGTATGCCAAACGTAATCGGCCACTGCACGATCTAACCCCGTTTGATTTCTTAACGATGCAACATAATAAGGATTAGTTAAAAAGCGGACATCCAGTATCATATCTGCATCTAATGGTAACCCATATTTAAAACCAAAACTCATAACTTGAACCATAAAAGTATTCGCTTGATCATCTTTTGACCCAAAATGCTGTTGAATATAATTACGTAGTTGTCTTGGTGCAAAGTCATCAGTATGGATAACACCGCTTGCCAAATCATGAATTTCGCTTAATTTTTGTCTTTCTAATTGGATACCATACAATGTCCCACCTTCACCAGAAAGTGGGTGAGAACGACGTGTTTCTTTATATCGTGCCACCAATTCTTCGTCAGATGCATCAATATAGATAATTTTCATATCATATTTATTGTGACTATTTTTTCTTAATTTATGAATTTCTTCATCTAAATCATCAAAGAACCGTTGTGAGCGTAAATCAATCATGACTGCAGCACGTTGAATATTTTCTTCGTCAGAAATCATTTGCCAAAATTTTGGTAGCATAGCTGGTGGTAAATTTTGGACCGTAAAGTAGCCAAGATCTTCAAATGCCTGGATAGCAACAGTTTTACCTGCACCACTCATACCAGTGACAATGATTAATTCTTTTTTGCCCATCTAATCCTCCCCCTATCTTTTAATCCTATCCATTGTATCATCTTAAGACACACCCGGGCATGTTTTAGTCATGCATTTATCAAACAACACGACAATATAAAAGTTGTGATACTCAAAAAGAGCATCAAACATGGTAGATTGATGCTCCTTAAACTTATTTCATGATCATCTTAAAAAATAATTTTTTGTGATATCACTTATTTACTTTTTAGTTGTTTGACGATTTGCTTCGTGCAATGCTTTAAGCGCACGCTTACGTGTTTTAATATTTGGGCTCTTCATTTTGCGTCGAGCTGATGCTGTATCCATTTTTTCTGCCATGATAGTTACCTCTCAATGCGTTTTAACTTACAAAATATAAGTATAAATAGTTTGCTATTAAATTGCAAGGATTCACGTTCAGCCTAACGATCGTGCTCGTTGACGATCACGCGCCATAATTGGACCTAAATATCGACCTGTATACGACTCAGGTGTTGCCGCAATTTCTTCTGGTGTCCCAGCTACTAGTACATAACCACCGCCTTCACCACCTTCAGGTCCCATATCAATTAACCAATCTGCCGTCTTAATGACATCTAAGTTATGTTCAATAATCAAAACGGTATTACCACTATCAACTAGTCGTTGTAATACCTCTAACAAACGTGAAATATCAGCCACGTGCAATCCAGTTGTTGGTTCATCAAGGATATAAACTGTTTTACCAGTAGACTTACGTTGTAATTCAGATGCTAATTTCATACGCTGTGCTTCCCCACCAGATAAGGTAGTAGCTGCTTGTCCTAATTTAACGTAACCTAACCCAACATCAACCATAGTTTGTAATTTACGACGAATCTTTGGAATTGCCGCAAAAAAATCAACCGCTTGTTCGGCTGTTAAATCTAAGACATCAGCAATTGTTTTACTGCGATACGTAACCTCTAAAGTTTCTGAATTATAGCGTGTTCCACCACAAACTTCACAAGTGACGTAAACATCAGGCAAAAAGTTCATTTCAATCTTAATGACGCCGTCACCCTTACATGCTTCACAGCGACCACCTTTTGTATTGAAAGAGAAACGCCCTTTTTTGTAACCACGTAATTTGGCTTCATTCGTTTGTGCAAACAAATCACGAATATCATCGAATACTCCTGTATAAGTCGCTGGATTCGACCGTGGCGTCCGACCAATTGGACTTTGATCAATATCAACAATTTTATCGATATTTTCATAACCCGTTAATTTACGATACTTACCCGGCTTTTCAGAATTACGATTAATTTCCATTTTAAGCGCCCGCTTTAAAATGGTATTAACTAGCGTAGACTTTCCTGATCCGGAAACACCTGTTACAACCGTTAATTTACCCAATGGAAAATCTACTTTAATATTCTTTAAATTATTCTCAGATGCGCCAGTCACCGTAATTTTTTGACCATTACCTGAACGACGTGTTGTTGGCACTGGAATAAATCGTTTACCTGATAAATATTGTCCCGTTAATGAATCTTCATTGGCTTGAATTTCATCTGGTGTTCCAACCGCCATAATTTGACCACCGTGCTCACCAGCACCAGGACCCACGTCAATCAGATAGTCAGCTGCTCGCATCGTATCTTCATCATGTTCAACTACAACCAATGTATTACCTAAGTCACGCATTTGTTTCAGTGATTGAATTAAGCGCGCATTATCACGTTGGTGTAACCCAATTGAGGGTTCATCTAAAACATACATCACGCCTGATAGATTAGAACCAATCTGTGTTGCTAACCGAATTCTTTGTGCTTCACCACCTGATAGCGTCCGAGCCGAACGTGACAACGTCAAATAATCTAGTCCAACGTTTTTCAAAAAACGCAAACGATCTTTAATCTCTTTAACAATGGGTGCTGCTACTTCTTGATCTTGTTGTCCAAAGGTTAAGTGTTCAAAATACGCTAATTCTTTAGCAACTGATTGTTCTGAAATTTCACCAATATTTAACTGACCAACTTTAACCGAAAGTGCACCTTCATTCAAACGATAACCATGACAGGCATTACACGTTAATTCGTTCATATAGCTACGCATTTGCTCACGCGTAAAGTCTGAATTTGATTCACGATAACGACGATTAATGTTATTCATAACCCCTTCAAAATTAACATCCACATCACGTACACCACCAAAATCATTTTCGTAATGAAAATGGAAAGTATTTTCTTCATCGCCATACAATACCAACTGACGCTGTTCGTCCGTTAAGTCTTCAAAAGGCACATCCATCGGGATATTAACTGATTCTGCAAATTGACGTAACATCTCGGGATAATAAGATGATGAAATAGGATTCCATGCTGCCAAAGCACCCTCTGCTAAAGTTTTACTTTGATCAGGTATCACCAAATCAATATCAACCTCTAATGTTATACCCAAGCCCCCACAAACTGGACAAGCGCCAAGTGGTGCATTAAAAGAAAATAATTGTGGTTCTAATTTCCCGACTGCAAACTTTTTCAAGGCGCCTGTATAATGATCAGAATAGGTTAATTGTTCGCCACCAATAACATCAACTGTTACTAGACCATCAGCTAACCGCATTGCTGATTCAAAAGATTCAAACAGACGTGCGCGTGAATTGTCACGTAAAATAATCCGGTCGACCACAATCGCGATATCATGATATTTATTTTTATTTAATTCAATTTCATCAGTCACCTCATGCATCTCCCCATCCACTAAGAAACGAACAAACCCTTCTTTTTGAATCCGTTCAAAGGCTGTTGCATGTGATCCTCTTTTATGCCGAATAATGGGAGCCAAAATCTGCATTCGGCTTCCTTCATTTAGTTGCTCTGACAAATCATTTAACATTTGATCAATTGATTTTTTTACAATAATACCATCAGTTGTTGCATCTGGCTTACCTACTCTAGCAAACAACAACCGATAGTAATCATTAATTTCTGTAACGGTTCCCACTGTCGAACGGGGATTTTTAGATGTTGTTTTTTGATCAATTGAAATCGCTGGACTCAAACCATCAATAGCATCAACATCTGGCTTATCCATTTGTCCTAAAAACTGACGGGCATACGATGACAAGCTTTCGACATATCGTCGTTGTCCTTCAGCATATAACGTATCAAATGCCAATGAACTTTTTCCTGACCCAGATAAGCCTGTCATGACAACAAATTTATCTCTAGGAATTGCAACATCTACATTTTTCAAATTATGCGCGCGGGCACCATGAATCTTTATCCAATCATTGACCATAAAACGTCTCCTTTGCTCTGCTCTACTGCTTATATTATAACGCTTTTAGCAATTTTTTGTTAGTTAAAACCTAATCCATCACGCCATCATTAATTTTAACGAAATATAGCCCGTTTTTTTACAATTTTTTTAATAATTATCAACCAACGCTTATAATTTCACGTATAATAGACTGTAATATTACTCAACGGAGGTCGTCAACTCATGAATCATAAGGCTGCCAAAGCATGGTCTTTGCGCTGGATTGCACAACATCTTGCGTCACTTATTTTATTAATTGGTGCTGTGTTAGCTGCTGCAATTGCTTTAACGGCGTTAGTTATTGGAGTTGAAGAAGTCATTGCGCTTATCTTTGCTCAACGCTTTATCAATACCTATACCAACGTCTATGGAAATGCTTGGTCAACTATTTTTTGGCATTTCACCATCGTCTTTTCACTAGTGACATTTTGGTCTGCTGTTGACACTTTTATTCCGGAAAATAAAGAATCATAAGTACAATAAATAACAAAGGACGCCTACATAGTGTAAACGTCCTTTTTACTTTGCTAAAAAAATTTAGGGGTTGCTGTTTGATGATTCATTTCTGGCACCATTTGAACATCTAACAATTGTGGCGATTTTAAATTATTCCCTGCTAACAAGGCCTGACCAATACCAGCTTTAACAATTTGTTGTGCGTGTGCTTGCAATACTGGCAATTGCGCAAGTTCACTCGCTGTATTTAACTGGTGCACTAAATAATGACCAAATTGTCCCAGTAACTGTGGCGCAAGATCTAACGGACTTTGTGTTGTGAGCATCAAAAATAATCCCAATTTACGTCCTTCACGAGCAATTCTAAAAATCCCCGTCGTCTCTAAATTGTCAGCCATCAAATAGCGATGTGCCTCATCAATTAATACTGTTACCGGCACACTATGTTTTAATTGTTGCTTTTCTCGTAAAAGCGCTGTCGTTAACAAAGACACCAACACCTTACCAAGCGCTAAATTATCAGCAAATATTGAACAGTCAATTACTAAAATTTTATGGTCGCTTTTATGACTTGCAAATAACCGCAATAAGTACATCACATCTGTCTGCATGTCAGTTGCTTCAACGCTCGCCTCATCTACCATTGGCATATGGAATAATCGCTGAAACCGTGGCTGACTGGTTAGTCGTTTAATTCGCCGAATAAGCGGTAAACATTTTTTAAAACCTGCTTCATCAATTTCTTGCCCAATTAAATCAAAATCATCTACAGGTACTGCATATTCTTGGCGTAATTGTTCTGGTAATAAGTTGATATCAACGGGTTGTGGATAATGATACAAACGTTTAACATCTGCCTCAAAAGCTTGCCACGATCGATTTACTTTTTTATAAACTCCTGGTTGGCCGATGATATTTTTTTGAATCTTTAAACTCGTTAGTGCATCCGTTAATTTTTCCTGCACATCTGAATCAGTAACACCAAATAATAAGTTAAAATCCGCCCCTGTTAACTGTTCATAATCAATGTACGCATTGTAACCAAGTTTAGCAACAACTGCATTTGGTAAATGTTGGTATTCCCCTGTTGGATCAATAATCATCGTTGTTTGATTAGCATTCATCAATCCATGCAATATTGTCATTGCACTCGTTGATTTACCGCTACCAGTCGCCCCTAAAATCAATAAATGTTGCTGTAATAAATCATCAGCCGAAATCGTTAACTGACTTGATAATGGTATTGAAATCATATTTTCCCCTTCTTTATTTGCTTAAATTAAACGGATAATATCCCACAGTATATTTAAGAGCCAAACCCCTGACGTTGCAATAAACAACCATTTTATTTTATTCCGTCTACCAAAAATTGCGCATGCAAATAGAAGCATGAAAATCCCATGATACCAAATGACATGTGGTGTAAACACATCAAATAATGAATAAATTCCTAAAAGAATCATCATTACACCAACTAATATCAGTACCCCATCACTAAAAATGCGTTTCTTTTTCACGTCACTTACTCCCTCATATAAAATCACTAATTATATGTTACCTTTTGTCAGCTCATAATGCGATAGAAATCGCTTGCAAATTTACAATTTAAATGCGACAGTAGTGTTAGATTATTAAGGAGGATGCATTTATGTCAATTCCAGAAGTCACATTAAATGATGGTCACAAATTACCAAACTTAGGACTAGGAACATATCAATTAAAAGGTGGGTCAGGACTACAACAAGTTCTAGCTGCTATTAAAAGCGGTTACCGGCTAATTGATTCTGCTACAAATTATGATAACGAAGGAATCGTTGGTAAAGCAATTCGCATGTCCGGCGTACCTCGTGCAGAATTCTTTGTAACTTCTAAACTACCTGGTAAGTATCATGATTACGAAAGCGCTCGCGATGCTATTCAAGAGTCACTAGCTCGAATGGGACTGGATTATTTTGATCTATTTATCATTCACTGGCCTTTGCCAAAGCGTGGTCTATATGTCGAAGCATGGCAAGCCTTAGTTGATGCACAAAAGCAAGGTTTGATCCGTTCAATCGGTGTTTCAAACTTTGAACCTGAGCATCTAGATCGTATTATTGAAAAAACTGGTGTGACACCTGCTGTTAACCAAATCGAAGTGCACCCCTACTGGGTTCAAGAAGAAAACTTATTAGAAAACTTACGTCGTGGTGTTAAGGTACAAGCATGGAGTCCTCTTGGCCGTGGTAGTTCTGCATTAAAGGAACCTATTGTACAAGAAATTGCCGATAAGTATGGTAAGTCAACGAGTCAAATCATTACCCGTTGGCACCTTGATCGTGGCATTATTCCTGTTTTACGATCAGCAAATCCAGCTCACCAACGTGAAAATCTTGACGTCTTTGATTTTGAACTAACAAACAGTGAAATTACTGCTATTAATGACCTAAATCGTGCGGATGGCCGTATTGATGGTCAAGACCCTAACGAGTATGAAGAATTTGAGTAAAAAATAAAGAGCGGATATAACTACCGTTTTGAAGTCTAAAATAAGTCGTAAATTTGGCATGTTGCCGCAGCGTAGCGTAGGCGCGTGACATATTTATTACTTATTTTTGACGGACTGGTAGTTTATCGCATTTATACAAAGAGCGGATATAACTACCGTTTTGAAGTCTAAAATAAAAGCCAGTGGCTGATGCTTATAGCATCGTCACTGGCTTTTTCATTTGCTAACTAATCCATCATCAATTCACGCACACGTTCCTGTAACTTAGGCACAATTTCAGCCTCAAACCACGGATTTTTACGTAACCAAATATTGTTACGTGGGGATGGATGAACAATTGGTAAATATTTCGGACCAAAAGTTTCATACCTTTTAATAACAGCTGTCATGGACTCTGTTTTTTTAATTGGCAAATAATAATGCTGTGCGTAAGCACCAACTAAAATAACAAGAGCAACTTTGGGCATTTCAGCTAACAGCTTTGGATGCCATTTAGTTGCAAAATCTTTACGAGGTGGCAAGTCACCATTTTTCCCCTTACCTGGAAAATAAAAATCCAACGGCAAATTACCGATTTTTCCACTATGATAAAATTCGTCAGCTGTAACCCCCATCCACTCACGTAGACGATCACCACTTTTATCATTAAATGGTATACCAGTTTGTTCAACTTTTGCTCCTGGTGCCTGACCAATAATCAAAATACGGACGTCCGGACCAACTTGATAAACTGGTCCTATTCCACGTTCCGTATAAACTTTATTTTGTTCATCGGCCATAATCGCCTGTTTAATGGCATCACTCATTTTTAACCTTCTTCTGGCATAACTCCTAAAACAATGGCACTATAAGGACTCATCTTGACACGCTTATCACGAACTTGGACATCCCCAGCTTGCTGAAGCGTTTGCCCAGTTTGTACCAAATTAACACGCGCCGCTTTTGTACCTAAGTTGACTAATACCGTCAATACTTGTTGACCTAAGCGACGTTGATAACCAACCACTGTATCTGGCAGTGACCGCATTGGCTGAAAATCACCATTAATAATTACTGGTTCCCAGTCTGAATGATGGTGTAACGCACCTAACGCTTGATAATATTTTAAAACAGATTGATTATGCTGTTGCTCACTAGCAACATTAATGCCGTCTCGGTCATTACCCATTGCAAGCCAAGGTTGTACATCAGAAAAGCCACCATAGACACTATCATCCCACTGCATCGGTGTCCGCGCATTGTCACGTGACTTATGGTTAACTGCTTCTAATGCATCTGCTGCAGTATAGCCATCTTGTAAGGCCGTATTATAATTATTAATTGATGACACATCATTGAAATCTGCAATGCTTTGGCGTTCAAAGTTCTTCATACCAATTTCTTGTCCTTGATAAATGAAAGGCACACCTGGCAAAAAGTAATACATTGTCCCTAATGCTTTAGCGGCCTGGGGTGTTTGATAATTTTTATCTGGTACGAGCTTCGATAAGACACGTGGCTGGTCATGATTTTCTAAAACATTTGCTAGCGAACCTTGTGCGTTAGCCGTTGTTTCTTGCGCATCAAAGAATGCATTTCTCAAATCTATTGCTGTCCAATCAGCACGACCACGATACCATTCATCATCATTTTTTACATCAATATTCATATATGAAAAATCAAAGACCATTGAGAAATAACCATCAGGTCCCACAAAATTTGGTAATTCTTTATCAGACAAACCATAGGCTTCACCAACAGTGACAGCATCATACTTATCAAACGTTTCTTGTTTCAATTCCGTTAAGAATTCACCCACTCCCGGTCGGTTACGTCCCTTCTTAACAACTGATGCTAAGCCATCCACATCATCAGCAGGGATACTTAACCAATCTAAGTCCTTTTTAATATGCGTAATGGCATCTACACGAAAACCAGCAACCCCCATCTCTAGCCACCAATTAATCATGTCATAAATTGCTCGACGTAGCTTTGGATTTTCCCAATTTAAATCAGGTTGCTGTTTGGCAAATGTATGGAAATAGTACGTATCAGGATCATTTGGGAGTGGCTCCCATGTTGAACCACCAAAGATACTGCGCCAATTATTAGGTTTTTCACCATTACTTGTTTTCTTGAAAATATAATAATCACGATATGGACTATCAGGATTTGCCAATGCATCCTTAAACCAAGCATGTTGGTCAGATGTGTGATTAACAACCAAATCCATAATAATTTTAATATCACGCTGCTTTGCTTCAGCTAATAATGCTTTAAAATCATCCAGCGAACCAAATTGTGGATCGATGGCTTGATAATCCGAAATATCATAGCCCATATCTACCATTGGTGATTGATAAATGGGCGAGACCCAGATCATAGTAACACCAAGGCTCTTGATATAATCTAAGTGACTAATGATTCCTTGAATATCCCCAATACCATCATGATTGCTATCTTGAAATGATCTTGGATAGACTTGGTAAACAACTTCGTTTTGCCACCATTTTGTTGTCATATTATAATTCCCCCACTATAAAAATGCGATGATGTTCTTTTTCTATCTACTGACATCTTAACAGGTTGTGTAAACGTTTACAATCAATAAAGATAGTCTTTTCAGACTACTAAATTTCCCACACTCAAATATGAAAAGCCATCCATAATCAGCACTGCATTTGTTATAATAATCATACAAACAGGAGGTTAATTATCATGACTACAAGCATCGATTATTGGATTAAAAACTTGCATTTAGAACCTCATCCCGAAGGCGGTTACTTTACTGAAACAACCAAAAGTGAGCAAACGCTTGCTTTGCCTCAAGGAACACGCACTTTATATACATCGATTATTTTCTTATTAACATCTGAAAACCCATCACACTTTCATCGGTTGAAATCTGATGAAACATGGTTATATCATGCTGGTAAACCATTAACAGTTCATTGTATTTTCCCCGATGGTCATTATGAAGGCATCAAGATTGGTCCTAACATCGAAAAAGGAGAAACATTATCGTTTACAGTACCGCACGACACCATTTTTGGCTCAAGTGTTGATACTGGCTTTAGTATCGTCAGTTGTATAGTAGCGCCTGGCTTTGACTATCAAGATTTTGAACTATTTACACAGCAAGACTTATTAAGCGACTATCCACAACACAGTCAGATAATCGAAAAATTAGCGTATAAAGAAATTCCGAAACACTAATAAACTAAACAAACAGACTGGGGTGTTTTTAATATCCCAGTCTGTTTGTTTAGTTTATTTTCTTCTTAATGCCAACAAATCATGTGACAAAGCAGCAGTTTGTGTATAAATACGTTTATAAATTTGATAATATTCATCATATTTTGCCACACTTGCCGGATTGGGTTCATATGTTTTATCAAAACTTGTAAAGGTATTAGCAGCATCTTGAACGCTCTCAAACCAACCTAACCCAACTGCAGCTAAAATAGCGGCTCCCATACCGGGTCCTTGCTCATTTTTCAATGCAACAACCCTGGTATTAAATATATCTGCTTGAATTTGCAGCCACAAAGCAGATTTAGCGCCACCACCAATTGCCACAACTGTCTCAAAATTTGAGCCAGTATTTTCATAAATTGCAAATAAATCTTTAAAGGAATAAATGATACCTTCCAACACGGCTCTGACAAAGTCACTTCGCGTTTGCGTACCATCAACACCAATAAATGAACCGCGAATATCACCATCTCCACGTTCACCAACAATGTATGGTGTAAATATTAATCCATGTGCACCGATGGTAGATTCTTGCGCTAAGGCAACCATTTCATCAAATGAAAGGTCACTTGCAAATGTTTTCTTAAACCATGACAATGAATAGCCCGCTGATAAAGTCACGCCCATTGAATAATATTTGTGAGGAATTGCATGGTTGAAAAACGTAACTTTACCATGGTAATCAATATCAGCATTATCTTCATACTTTAGCACAACACCTGATGTCCCAATTGACGACATTACCATATTAGGTTTTAAGATAGCTGCACCTACTGCACCAGCTGCATTATCTGCGGCACCACCGATTACTTGTGTTTTTGTTGATAGCCCTGAAAATTCTGCATACGTATCAGAGATTGGCCCAACATTATCAATTGATTGAATAATTTCTGGAAACATGGTTGCTGACAAACCAAAAGCCTCCTGCACTAAATTAGACCAGGTTCCTGTTGCAACGTCTAATGCTACAGTACCAGCTGCATCCGAAATTTCCATTTGTAGCTTTCCCGTCATGCGATAACGTAAATAGTCTTTTGGTGTCACAATCTTATGAATTTTTGCAAAATTTTCTGTTTCATTTTCTTTTAACCATAAAAGGGATGGTAATGTAAATCCTGCCTGTGCTCGATTACGAGTAACTTGTAAAAAGTCATCCCCTAACTGATTATTGATCTCTTGTACCTGCTTTGTAGCACGCGTATCATTCCATAAAATTGCCGGTCTAATGACCTTGTTAGCTTTATCCAACGTGACCAATCCATGCATCTGACCAGAAAAAGAAATCCCTTTAATTTGTTCAGCTGTAAGATGGTCATTTAAAATTAAACGAACAATCGCCACAGTTGTCCCACTCACCCATTCTTGTGGATTCTGTTCACTATAACCTGGCGCCGATTGTAATAATGGATAACTGTATGTTTCTTGAGCTACAATATTTCCTTGTCGATCAACTGCAGATACTTTAACTGCAGACGTCCCCAAATCAACTCCTAATACAACATCTTTTGGCATCGTGTCCCCTTTTTTTGATAAATTAATTTCATATATGATATCTTCAAGCTTACTAAAAATTAACTAAAGATACTACCTCTCATAACTTTTCCACACAAAAAGCCAACCAACTATGGACAGCTGATTGGCTTTTACGATTCATTACAATTGTGCTTCGATTTCATCAAATACTTTTTGAACACCGACCCCAGTTAATAAGGAGACCCCATTAATAACCTTATCCTTAATGGCACTTGGTACCATAGTTGTTGAAACAACAATATCATAATCATCATTTTCAATTGCACTAACTTCATCGGCAATCTTTGATTGTAAAAACTTTACTTGATCAGTTTTGCCAACTGATGCTAGATAATCCTTAATCTTTCCAGTTGCAACAGTTGATGTTGCAATTCCAGTTCCACATACGACCATTAATGACTTTGCCATGATTATATCTCCCTTTTTAAACTAAAGCCGCTTTATTCTGAAATCGGCTTATCTGACTTTCTAAACTTATTTAACCAAATCATCAAGCCTAGTACAATAGCAAATACAATTGCCATACCACCCCATGACATCAACTTTCCCATACCAACAATTAGTAAGGTCGTCCAAGCACCACCATCTGATAGAACAGAAATTGATGTTGCACCGTTCATTGCGAAGTGGGCTGACTTAGCAGCTGATGTTAGCAAAGGTGCAATCCATGATGCAATATACAATGAAACTGCTAAATCAATAACACCCCCGACAACAATTCTAAACACGTTTCCACCAAATACAGCAGCCATAACAGCTAACATAAATGGAATAGTTGCCAAATCACCGAACGGCAAAACACGATTACCTGGTAGGATAACAGCGATTAGTAGTGAAACTGGCACCAAAATCAATGATGCTGACAACACCGCTTCTTGACCAACAGCTAAGGCTGAATCCATACCAATATATAAGTTACGACCAGGGAATTTCTTTTGAACCATCGTATTAGCTGCTTCGGAAATAGGTGATAACCCTTCCATCAAAATAGCAACCATTCGTGGCATCAAAATTAGGACAGCTGACGTTGTAATTCCCAAGTTTAACATCTTGGTCAAATCATATTGTGCCAAAGCACCAATAACAATTCCAATAATTAGTCCCATAACAGCTGAATCACCAAAAATCCCCAATTTCTTTTGAATTGTTTCTGGTGTCCAATGAATATTTTTAACACCTGGAATACGATCCAATAACCAATTAATTGGTAGTGCTAATACGAAACCGGGCGCTGAAGCACCTTGTGGGAATGAAATGCCTTCTAAGCCATAATGCTTTTGAATCGTTGGCGCAGCCAAATCAGCTAAGAAGTAAATCCACATTGCATGGACGATCATTGTAAACAAACCTAAACCAAAATTATTAGTTGCTGCATAAACTAATGAACCTGAAAAGGCAATGTGCCAGTAATTCCATAAATCGACATCCAACGTTTTAGTTAGACCAATGACCAACAAGAAAACATTTAAAGCGACACCAATCGGAATTGCTAAACTTCCTAGTGTTGTCCCATAAGAAATGGCTGACGCTGCTGGCCAACCAACATCAATTGCATTTAATGACAACCCAAAATTCTTCACCATTGCTTGTGCAGCTGGTCCTAAGTTATCAGTTAGTAACCCAATAATTAAGTTCAACCCCGTAAAGCCAATTCCAACCATTAACGCGGCCTTGAATGCCTTACCTGGCTTAATTCGTAATACTAATCCAAAAATAAATAGTAGTAGTGGCAAAAATACTGTTGGACCAGCATCTAGTAACCAATTAATTACTGCCATAATTTTATCCCCTTTATTCTATTCCTGCATCTTTTAAGATTTGAACAACTTCATCTTCAGTTGTTGCTGCTAATAATTGCTGTATTTTTGCTTCATCTTGAATTAAAGCAATTAACGTTTGTAACATATCTAATTGTGAATGGGCTTCTTTCAATGCCAACATAAAAATAAATTTGACTTGTATTTTTTCTCCGTCACCCATTTGTAAAAATTGCACTGGTTGATGCAACCGCATAAATGCAATTTGATCATAATTAACATGTTCAGCATCGGTATGTGGCATCGCAATCCCAATTTTATCTGTTGCTAAACCTGTTGGAAATTCAACTTCACGTTTCAAAAGCGCTGGTTTATACGATTCTTTAACTGCCCCGCTTTTTAATAATTGATTCGCAAGCTTTCCCAAAGCATCTTGATTATCAGTTGCTGATTCATCTAGTAAAATAATTTTATCTGACAACACGATTTGCCACCTCCTTTATAAGTATTTTGAATGCTTCCTCTGATTTAATATGCCTTAATTTTTCCAATGATTGTTCTGCTAGTAATCCTTGTAAAATTTTGATAAGTTGTTCATCGGGTTGACTCTGATCAATGATTAACACCAAAGCCAATTGTTGTTTATCTTTGATTAAAAACAACCCCTGCGTCTTAATATTTGCTAATTCAACATGCGGTATACTAATCCCTTGTGCGACTACCGTACTACCAAGAGCTTCACGTTCAAGCATCGCTTGTTTTACGTGCTCTTCACTCAACTTAAAACGTTGCGCTGTTAATTGTGCAATCATTGGCACAGTTGGCATTGCGGGAATTGATAAAAACTCTAATTTAACCATATAGTAATTCCTCAACACGTCGCCGATCACCTTCATTAAACAAGGCACTCACCTGAATAACTGGTGAAATTGGTTGAAAATGAATTGCAACCGTGGATATAACCAAATCAACTTGTTCAAAGTGTTTTAAATTGATTTCATAATCACGTGCCGAAACAGTACCGACTATTTCAAAATCTGGAAAAGCTCGACGTACTCGTGTTTGTAACAATTGTGCTGTTCCAATACCCGTTGAACACATTAGCAGAACTCTTTTTCTAACACTCGCTTCTTCTAAAGCTCGAACAACATATAATGTTAAAAAACCAACTTCATCATCTGAAACGTGATAAGACGTACCGGCTAGTATTGTTTTTACCTGTGTAAATGTTGCATTATAGCTAAACTGAATATCGTTCAATAGCGGATTAACAATTAGTATGTCCTCTTTTAAACGATGAATCATTGGTCGAACATGGCCAATCAGAGCATTTTTCAAATTTTCAACATTCACGTGATTTGGTAATGACAATTCATCAACCAAATAAGCTACTAATTGGTGCGCCTCACCATCTTGACTATCATCTAATGTTCGGTCATAACGTAATCCGACTAAATATAAGACAAGATTATTAACCTCCTCAGGGTTAATAACAACATGTGCATACTCACTTATATTATTAACTACTTGACGAGCAACTCGTAGTAATAACTCATCATAATGAACCTTTGACTGTTCCTTAATGATTGACTCACTATTATGTTGCCTGACTCTATCCAACAAAATGTAGAGGTGTGAAAAAATATTAACAGTATACGGATCTAAAATTTCAACATCCAATTCCTTTTCAATCAGTGTCATTTGTGAACTAATAAAAGCCTGATCTTTTTTAGTAATATCTGGAAAAACACCGGCTAATCCTTCAACAACTTGTTGCGTAACTGTATTTTCCAATAAAAAATAATTTAATGCTTTACGCACTTGTGACTCTGTTCCAACCACTTTTGCGTTACCAGCAGATCGATCAATACTGATATGAAATGGTATGAACAGCTCATTTAAAGCATTTAAGTCACGATGTAAAGTTGACTCCGAAATATATAACTTTTCTAACAAATGCCAGCGGTTTAGTCCACGAGGAAATGAATGTAATAAATTAATAGCTAAATCAATTTGACGTTGCTCATCTTGTTCCGTTGCTGATGTTGATATTTTGTTATCTATCAAACGGTAGCCTCGGCCTCTTTGTGATTCCACAACCATATCAATTTGATTAAGTTTATTAATCGTTCGGTAAACTGTCTTTTTTGACACATTAAAAGTCCGCGAAATGGTTAAGGCATCCACAAAATCAATTTGCTGCCCTAAAAACATCAATATTTTATTATCTAAATTATTGCTGCTCATTCTTTCACTTCCTTTCTACATGTATAATTATAGCGCTATTTTTTGTAAGCGGTTTCTAAAAAATGGCCATTGCTATGGCCACTTATCCATTAAAAAGACATTTTATCTACCATCTTATCGCCAGATAGTGTAAAATATGGCTAATCATCTGCATAGGAGGGATCATGGGAAAAATACAACTTATTGGTAAGGCGGTTAAAATCGCAGCCCCTTTCGTTATCAAGGCTGCTCCAGCAGTTATTGAACAAGTTAATAAAATTAATGAACAGCAAAAAGAAAAAAAGAAGGACTATATTAAAATACCTGACGTCCTATCGCTCCCCATTAATGAAGCAACTGAAGTCTTAACAAAATACCATTTCAACTATTCGTTAATCAAACTACCAGCTAGCGGGAAGATTGCTTTGCAACCTGCTGATACCGTTCTAAAACTTACGCCTAAAGGTGGTAGTAATGTTTCACCTAATACATTCGTCAAACTGTATTATGCTGATGAAACAATTATTAATGAAAGCATGCAAAAACGCGACGCAACCCTTGCTAAAAAAACTGCCACAAAAGAAAAACACAAAGCACAAATTAAAAAGGTTGCTGATAAAGCAAAAAAAATAACAAAACATTAACCTAAAAATCTAGATGCACAATCTAGATTTTTTCGTATATACCAAAAAAAGGATCAATACATCTGTATCAATCCGTTAAATCTTTACTATTTAAGCTTTGAAAGCTTCATCAATTGCCTTGAATTCTTCATTTGACAACTTAACATCTAACGATTTAGCCAAATCCTTAGCTTGCTCAGCATTACGTGCACCCGGAATAACCAAACCAATGCTTGGATGTGCCATGTACCATGCCAAAACCACGTGCGTCATTGAAGCATCATGTGTCGCTGCAATATCTTTGATAACATCAAGTCCTTTGATAATTTGATCAAACTTCGCGTCATCCAAACGATCAAACTTGGCACGATCATCAGCACCATAACGACCTGTTAATAGCCCTGATTCCAATGGGAAATATGGCACAAACTTAATGTCATGTTCATCCAAGTAAGCAAAACGTTCTACTTCCTCATCACGATGCGCCAAACTATAGTAATCTTCATCAAAGTCCACTTTACCAGTAGCATTAGCTTCCTTTAGTTGATCAAAACTGAAGTTTGACACACCAATTGCACGAATCTTACCTGCTTGTTTTAATTCATCTAATGCTTCTACAGCTGCTAACTTATCTGAATCATCATCTGGGAAGTGAATAAAGAAAATATCAATATAATCTGTCTTTAACCGCTTCAATGAATCTTCAACTGTCTTAACCAAAAATTCTGGACTGTTATCTGGTGCTAAATCCTTATCCGGATTTTGAGCACCTTTAGTTGCAATAATAATTTTACTACGATCGTAATCCTGGATAACATCCCCAATGATTTCCTCTGAACGACCAACACCATAAACAAAAGCTGTATCAATGACATTAATACCAGCATCCAATGCTGCACGAACCAAATCATATCCATCTTGCTCATCTAAATTATCAAATAGATTATGTCCACCAACCTTGTTGGTTCCTAAGCCTAACTTATTTGCAAATTCTAAAGTCATCTGAATACCCCTCTATTGTTATATTTTTTGTATGAAGCTAATGCCTCATTTCATGTTTATGATAACATACTTTTCTTAAGTTAGTAAAAAATTCTATTTAGATTAAAACGTCACTTGCTCTAACACTAATAACGAACGTTTACGTTCAATCCCCCCAGCATAACCAGTTAATGAACCATCGCTACCAACCACACGATGACAAGGAATAAACAAGACAAAAGGGTTTTTACTAACCGCATTCCCCACTGCCCGCGATAATTTATTAGCCTGCGCCTCATCACTAGTAATCATCTGACAAATATGTTTATAAGTCACTGTCTGTCCATAAGGTACTTGTCGCAAGGCTTGTAAAACTTTTTTTTGGAAAATTGTGCCATTCATCTGTATGGTTAAACCACTATCATCTGGTTGTTCACCAGCAAAATAAGCTGACAACCATTTCTTCGCTTGCTTTAATATTGGTGTCTCTGCAAATATTGCTGAGGATAAATCATATTTACTACCAAAATGTTTCTGCCCCTCAAACCAACTTCCTAATAAAAATTCATCATCACTCAACAACGTTATCTTTCCTAATGGTGTATTAACAACTTGAACATATTGCATTATCTGTTTGTAATCTCCCTTATTGTTCCATCAAACGAATCACATAATTTAATTTCTTAACATTAGTTTCGGTTGCTTTAATCATTAAACCTTCCAACATCGTTATCACTAATAGACATTGTAAACGGCTTCGATTAATTTGATGCGCAACCCGTGCTGGCCAATTTATAAATGGTAATAATATTTTATCAAAATGGTCACCATGACCAAAAGCATATTGGGTCATCCACAAGCTCACTACCTTAGTTGCCACTAGCTGCTTCATAAATTTATCTTTATGCTTATTAATGTTTAAAACGGACCCATCCACTAAAACAATACTGGTCTGCATTCCCCGTGTCTGAACATTGCTAATATATCTAGCATTAATCCATGTTGTCGGACCACTTTTATAACTAGTAACTGGAATCAAAGCATAATTTTGCATAATCCAACTACGCATTTGTCCAGTTAAATCTGGCGGTAATAGACGATAGTACGCCTCGACTTGTTGTCCCCGCTTAAAAGCGGTTTTTTCTTCTAATCGTTTCAGTAAATGATTTGTTGAAACGTTAACGTCAACAACCATCCCATCAGTATAATAAATTCGTGAAACTGAACGTTGATAACGATCGTGTGCTGCAACAATCATCAATGTTGTTTGTGGACAAATATCGCCTGTTTCAGCAACGGACATTAAAATATCTGAACAATAACCCTTTTCTGATACTGTGACTGTATATGCCATTTTTCTTATTCCTCTATTCAAAATTATGCATAATGATTTTCATTTATCACTTGCTGTAATAATTTTAAACGGCGGTAATAAGTCATGCGATGCATTTTTAAACGTAAACAACGTTTAATCACCGTATCATCTGGATACATCACAAAATCAGTTACCAATTGTTTCAAATGTGTTGCCTGTCCATGGCAAGAAATCAACTTATCAATTGTCATTAAAAGTTCCAACTGTATAAAACTTTGTTCATCAGCAATCACTTCTGGCATCTCATTTGTAAATAGATGTCGTGTTTCGTATCGTTGTGAACCGCGTTGTAAATCACGCAAACGCCAAAGTAACCATTTAAATAACGTTGGATTATCGCGTGCTTGAAACACTTCACCAGCTAATAAACGTTTTAAAACAAGCAATCGTAATTCTTGCAAATAATCCTCAAAGTTAACACTGTGACGATACACACCACCTGCTTTAAGGACACCATAAATCAATAATTCATACTGTTGTAATTTCGCTGCCAATTCTTTAGTCATTGCAATTTCCTCTGGTCATATTTTGTGTTACCATAACACCCAAAATTGTTTGCATAACCACAGAAATAAGCAATATCACCAGAGAATATATGTTTACACGTATTTCCTAGGCATTTCACATATTGTACTAGCCATAGTTTTCATTCATTTTTATTATAAAAAGGGTAGACAGCCAAAAGCGTCTTAAATTGATATGCAAGATAAACATAAATCACCCCATATAATAACATTTATTCCCAATCCAACACTGCTTCAATACTATAGTTGTCACTACCACTAAGTAACTGTGAAACACAACAACGATTCTCGACCTCACTAACCAATGCTCGTGTTTGAGGTAAAGTTTGTCCAGGCACACAAACTTGCGCATGAACTAAAAATTCATAGCGTCCTTTCCCTTTTACGTATGAAATTTTTGCATGTGCCTTCGCTTGTTCATTAATATGATGTTCTTGTAAAATTACTGCCATCGTACCAACCAGACAAGTACACAACGACATCCCCAATAATTGTTCTGGATTGGTACCTGGTTCATCACTCAACGGACTACTCGTCTCTACAGAAATGCCGTTTTCAGCATAAGCATGGCCATTTAATCCTTCAACATTATATGTGTCAGTCGTGTACATTGCTTTATCCCATCGTATATCGTTTTTCATTACTAGTTCCCCTTTGTTTTATATAAGCTAATTGTAACCACTTTCTAAAAATAAAACACACATCAGCATCAATAAAAAATGTCATACACTGACACAGGTATGACATTTTATAAAATTTTCTATTGAATTATGCTTTATTTCTTAGTAACATCACCCTCGGCATCTTTTTTGACTTGCATATCGCTCATCGGAATATAACCCAATTTTTTAACTGTGCTCTTCATTGTATTCGACTTCATAAATTTAATATATTTTGTCGTATTTTTATCTGTTTTCTTTGTTGTATACATGTGCTCATATGCCCAAATTGACCACTTATTTTTTTGCACATTTTTTTCTATTGGACGTACTTTATCAATTGAAACAGGCTTTAAATTTTTAGCCTGACTACCTGATGTATACGAAAATGCTAAGTATGAAATTGCCCCTGGCGTTGTTGAAACAATCTTTTGTACAGCACCATTATCATCTTGCTCTTGTGAAGTTTTAGCAGTTTTACCATCTAAGACCTCTTGTTCAAAAGTAAATCGTGTACCAGACCCTTGGGCACGATTAATGACGGCAATCTTTTGGTCTTGACCACCAACCTCTTGCCAATTCGTAATTTTTCCTGTGAAAATGTCACGTAGTTGATCCATTTTTAAGTTAGATACTTTAACGTCTGCATTAACAACTGGCGTAATACCTACTACGGCTACTTTATGATCTTTTAATTTTTTAGCATCAATGCCATCTTTTTGTTCAGCAAAAATATCTGAATTACCAATCGTCACATTACCTTTACCGACTTGACTTAATCCAGCACCTGAACCACCACCCTGAACATTAACAGTTACGCCAGGATTACGATTACCAAATTCTTCAGCAACTTGCGCAGCTAACGGCTGTAGCGCAGTTGAACCAACCGCAGTTACCTGTTTCGTTGATGCAGCATGAACAGTAGTTCCCGTTAACCCACCAGCAGCAATGATTCCTGCTGTTCCTACTAACAATAACCCTTTTTTCATCACAAACTCCTTCTATGGTAGTTATAGTATCAAAAACAATAAATCGAATCAGCGTTGTCTTTTCGACACTTTTATTCTATTAAACATTTGTCATGGTTTAATAGGGAGTTCATGTTGGTTTGGTGTTATTTGTGTAAATATTTACCTTACAAACTTTTTGTTTTGTAAATTTACCAAAAATATCCTAAATTTTTATTTTTCAGTCCCTTTCATTCAACTTGCATGTCATAATAGTATTTATAAATAAAATTTTTTTGGGAGATTTATATGCTTAGTATGAACGACTTGATTCAACAACTACAAGACATCAAAGAGGCTTCATCAGAAGTCACTAAAGTACCTGGTGCCAAGACAATTTACTTAGGTGCTGGTTGGTTTTCAGAACAACAAATCGATACTTTAATTGCTTCATATAAAGCATTAAACAATAATCCAACGATTAGTTACGTTCATGTGCCATTACTTAACCAATTTGGTGGACAAGCTTTTGACGAAAATGGCGATTTTGAACCTGATTTTAAGTGGGCTGTTGCTACATATGATGCCGATATAACAGCCATCCAAAATTCTGACGTTACGTTAGGTGTTATTACAGCCGGTAATGAAGATAGTGGTACCGCATTTGAATTAGGTTATGCAAATGCTCTTGGTCGCCCAACAGTTGCATTCTACGACGGAGATTGGGTAGCTAATCCAATTAACTTGATGCCAGCTATTGGTCCCTCATCATACGTTCGTTCAACAAATGAGCTAGCAACATTTGACTTTATGAGTATTGCATCACGTATTTATGATGGAAAGATTATTTAAAATAATATATTGCTGTTAAATCACAGTATAAAAAATAAGGCCTATACATTGAAGAAATTCCCAATGTACGGGTCTTATTTTAATTATTAGAATAACAAAAAGTTTGTAATCCCACTTTAAATTTTAGAGTTACAAACTTTATTTCCGCTAATTTCGAATACTAGTTACCTCGACTTAATAAATCTTGTTTAATTTGTTCTTCTTTTCTCTCAAACTTTGGATACATTAACATAATTGCTGCACCAATCATGAAACAAATAGCAGGTAGCCAGATGAATGAAAACTTAATACCCGCTAATGCTGACGCAGTCTGTTGATGATGAGCTACATAACCAGATGCCGACATAATTTTAGAAGGCAAGAAACCACCTAAACCTGAACCCATTTTAATACAAAATGCACTACCAATTGCTGTTAAGAATCCGGCGGAACGAATTCCTGTCTTCCATTCACCGTAATCAACAGTGTCAGATAGCATGGCAAATGGCATTGAAACAGCAATTCCTGTTCCAATAGATGTAAAAATCCATGCTGCTGCAATCAGTGCAAAGCTATCACCGACAAATCCCATAAGAATTTGCCCAATTGTAGCAATAGTAAACCCAATAATTAATGTTTGTCCCTTTGAAAATTTTCTAACCATGAATGGAATTAATATATTCCCAACTACTTGGAATAAAACTAATCCGTTCAATAATGAAGCATAATTTTGATGACCTAAATTATATTGTGCATAATAAATAACTGTTGAAGTACGTACTGTATTTCCCAACCAGTACATTACATTTGCTAATACTATAATGATCCAAGGCCAGTTTCCCATCATAGATTTGAAGCTATCCTTAACTGGAATACTTTGTGTTTCTACTGGTCCAGAATTAACCTCTTGTGTTTTAGCAAATGCAAAAACAAACATTAGAATTCCAATAATAGAATAAATCGCAGCAGTTATCGCAAATCCTTTTTGATCATTACCCCCACCAAAAAATGCCACAAGTGGCAAAGTAAATGAGGCTGTGACAAAATAGCCAATATTTCCCCCAACCATACGGTAAGAATTTAATTTCACGCGTTCATTAGAATCACTACTTAAATTTGGCAAAATAGACGTAATTGGCGTTGAAATTCCGGTATAGATAATACCAGTAACAAGATAAGTTATTAAAGCATAAATACCTTTTTGTGTAGCTGATAAATCAGGCGATAAAAATGATAGTGTTAAAAAAATACCAAACGGCGCTGCTAACCACAAAAACCATGGCCGACTTTTACCATATTTTGAATGTGTATGATCAATAATTAATCCCCAAATGGGTGCATCTAATGAATCAATAACACGCGCAATTAATAAGATTGTTCCAGCTGCACCGACTGATATTCCAAAAACGTCAGTATAGAAGTAAAGAATAAAACTTGTTAGTGTACAATAAAGCAAATTTCCGGCTGTGTCAGTACTGGCATAAGCTAGAATATTTGTCATGCTTAATTTTTTTTGCATTATTTTTCTCCCCAAAAAGTATTTTTATTTTTTATATGTGGCACGATATGCTTTTGGAGACATACCGGTTAATTTTTTAAAACGATTAGTAAATGAAATATAAGTTTCAAAGCCAATAAGTTCTGCAATATTCTTGATCAATTTGTTTGTATGAATCAAATATTGTTTAGCCGTTTCTACCCTTAATTCTTCTAACAATTCCATTGGTGTTTTACCATAGACTTTTGTCATGACACGTGCAATGTAATTTACATGCAAATGGAAATTTTCTGACAAAAGATTATTATCAACATGTTCAGAAAGATGTTCTGCCAAATACAGATGAACTTTTTCAGCTAATAATGTGGTACGATCTTTTGCTATTCCCTGAGTATCGATATATTTCAAGAATTTCAAAAATAACTCTTCGGTATACCAAATACTATCGATACGGTGACTAGCGGTACTTTTTTGAATATCGTCCAGCAAATCAAATATTAGTTCTGGTTCAGCAATTTTTCCCAGTTTTGGTAATTGTAAAGTATACGACTTTTGATGGAAGTGTAATTCTGGAATTGGCAAATCTGACACAAAGCGCATCGGAAAATTGGCTTGTTGCCATCTAGAGTCTGTATAGATGTGCATCCAAAAGAAACTTGTTTCCTCTTCACAAGGTTGCCAAGAACCATGTTCTGCATTTGGAAGGAGTATAAACATTTCATTTTCATGAATCGTATATTGCTTTGAATCTTCACGTAAAAATAAAGTACCTTTTTTTACAAAAATTAAATCAAAAAAACCAATATTATAGCGATGCACATGACGCTGCCCTGCCTTGAACATCGTATAATTTCCTTCGATAAAACTTGGGAATGGTGGCATTGAAACCGAAATAATTTGTTGATTCATCTGTTTCCACCAATCCATCTTCAAAACGGATAATAGATAAGTTACTTAATATCAAATAAGTAATTTTGAGCTAATGTCGATTCAGTTAGTTGCTTGGTACCTGTGTCATCAATTAGCCAAAATTCTTTTTGGTATGGCGCAAAACTAATGACCTTAATTCGATTTTTTTGTTGTTCATATGTCCCATTAATGACTGACCAATGATTGTCCTGATGCACTAGATAGGTCCTTTGTCCAATCCCATCAAGATATGCAACTAGCTCCTCACCCATGTCCCAATCTGGCGTCTCGTTAGCGCTATTAAATAATTTTTTGAAGATACCACCATCTGAATAAAATGTTGACTGACCAAAGCGGTTACGAGACAAATCTGGTCGATTAAGATGTGGTCCGGCAACCGCATACGTTGATGCGGCCATCCCTTCATCTAATTTCGCTGTGGTAACTGAATTTGTATCATAACAATACATAATTGCTGCAGTTGCACGATAGCTAGCTTGTAAATAAGCAGGATTTTTTAATGCCTCATAAACTTTAAAAGTTGCTGCAGCAGTGACACCCCCCCATAGCGAGTGAATCATATATGCAAGTGCTTCCCACCAACGATCTGGGTTTTGTACTCGAAAGTCGTTTGAATAACCAATATTCGCTAATAATAATTGGCCATACATCCTTGCACCATCTTTAAAACCAGCTTCACTTAATGCACCAGCAGTTGGTCCAAAACCAGCATTATCAAAATAATGTTCCGTAATAGCAGCTTGATATGTTGTACGATTCTCATTAATTTTATTGGTGACTTGTTGCCAAAGGTTATTAATTTTTTCATAATAATCTGTTAAGCCATGTTGCTTCAACTTTTTGAGTAAATCTTGGATATATAGAAAATAAACACCCAACATACGTGCTTCTTCTTTCCCACGTTTAGTTTCATGAAAATCAGGATTAACACGTAACATAAAAACATCAGCAGCCCACTGTAAATAGTCCTCAGCTGAATTTAATAATAAGGTCTCATTATCAAAGTCTGATAATAGTAGGAACAAGTGAGCAATATATTCAAAATCCATACAACGATAGAAATCACCATATAAATTATTTGGCTTTTTAAAGTCACCATTAATAAACCATTTTGGACGCACATAATTTACCGCACTCGCTTCAACTTGTTGCACCTGTTGCTTATCTAAAGTTCCCATCAAATTTTTCTTCAAAACAAGACTTAACTTACCTAATGATTCACCTTGATTAGATATTGGTGTAAAAGCATATGGTGTTTTCCCATCTTTACCTTGGTACAATTTTTCCGAAATATATTTTACGCGTTTATCAATGACTTCGTTTAGTGGAGTCATAACATTTAAAACAACCGAATCTTGTGTACCATCTGAAAAATCAAAAACTATTTTATGTTCACCAAGCATAACTGGTTTAAATGATACTTGATATTGATTTGATAATTGTTGTTGAAATTGTAATTTTACTTCTTGTTTACCGCCTTCACCAGCATAAGCTATTACAGAAACTAATTCATGAGCATCCCCATTAACTGTTAGATAACTTGGTTGGTGCAAAATGTTCAATGGTTGATACGAGATTGTTGGTTGGCCTACTTTACTAGCGTTTTTATAAAATTCTTGCTCCGAGTCATTTTTTTTCATCACATAATGCCACGATATTGAGGCACTGGCTTTTACTGTAACCGGACTTTTATCATAAATCCAATCATTATTTTCAAAATGCTCATCATACCCACCTGCGAGAATGAGCTGATGAAACAGCATACCGTCTAACGAAGGTGAAACATTTTCAAAGAATAAATTATTATATGCTGCATAAGTTCCTATCGACAATGTTTGTCCATACGTTTGATAAATGCCAAGATTACCAGATTGATTATCGCGTCTCACTGCGTTAATTTTTGTAAAATCACGTGATATTGATGGATACACTGCTGCTGATTCATGAATGTTTTTTGCAACATTTTTATCTCGAAACATAACATATGCTAATGATAACCAAACACCAAAATTATTAATTTTAATATTCTCTGATGTTAAATTATCTAAACTAATATGCCAATTTAACTGATCCTCAATTGATAAATCATATTCAAATGTTACTTGTATTTTTTTTAATAATTCATAGGTAACCACTACTTGTTGTTGCTTCGTTATTACTTGCGGTTGATTATCAGTACTATTGATTGTTTGACCATCAATTGTAATCGTAAATTCACCAAATAATTTATCTGACTCATTAAATGACGCTTGTTTCAAATACTCATTATCAATAACCCAATTCATATGATAGGGATCATCTTTCATAACTAATGATTGTACATAACCTCGGGGATGTACCTGCATTTGCAGTTTATTATTCTCCATTTTTGACTCCTTTAGCCTCTTTTAATTAAGCTACCTCTGTAGTTTAGCACGTTAATGACAACGCTTACATCACCCATATACAACTAAAAGTTATATAATTTCACACAAAAAACCGTCCCTCTATGTTACTAGAGAAACGGTTATTTACATTTGTTATCTAACGTCAACTTTGTTAAATCAACATCATTTATTTTTCTGTCAAAATATAACGGTGAATCAACGCCCCAATAATCGAACCAACAAACGGTGCTGTTAGATATACCCATATGTCTTGCATAGCTAGACCACCAGCAAAGATTGCAGGGAACAATGAACGTACAGGGTTCATTGAAGCACCCGTTAAGTTACCAGCAACAAAAACTAGTAACGCAATCGTCAAACCAACAGCAATTGGTGCTTGTAGATTGTAAGTCTTAGTCTTAGGATCATTCAAAACCAAAATAACAACTAACAATACTGTCGTCAATATAACCTCAACGAAGAAAGCCATACCAGCTGAAATATTTGGAAATACTGTCGAATTCAAATGATTTTTAGCAACTTCTGTTGACCACTTCAAGCCAGCGCCATTTAGATAAGCTTGATAAGTAAACTTTAGAACAAACCCACCAATCAAACCACCTACTAACTGTGAAACAATATAAATGATTGTCTCTGTACCCTTCATTTGCTTGTTCAAAAAGTTCATAAAGGTTACTGCCGGATTAAAGTGAGCACCCGACAAAGGTCCAAAAGCATAAACCAATACAGCTAGCAAAACTCCCCATCCAATAGATGGTCCTAATAGGTCATTGTATCCGCCTCCCATAATAACTAAAGCGGGTCCAAAGAATACTAGTAATGCACTTCCAAAAACTTCCCCAAATATTTTCTTTTTCATTTTATTTACCCTTAAATAGCATCTTTAACCATGCTCAAGAATGCAGCAGGTTCGAGTGATGCACGCCCAATCAACAACCCATCGATATCTTCTAACCCAAGAATTTCCTTTGAATTTTCTGGTGTTACTGAACCACCATATTGAATCCGAATCTTGTCAGCAACTTCTTGTGTGAACAAGATTGCTAATGAATTACGAATTACTCGTCCAGCATGTTCGATTACTTCTAAGGATGGTGCTTCACTGGCACCAATTGCCCATGCTGGTTCGTAAGCAATAACAATGTTTTCTGCCTTAGCTTTATCAACACCAGCTAAGCCAACCGCAATCTCCGTTAAAGGTGCCATGTCTTCATCATCTGGATTATAACGTGTTGTATCTTCGGCGATAGCAACAACTGGTACCAATCCATTACGAAGCGAAGCCGTCACCTTTAAGCCCACTGATCCATTTGTTTCTTTAAACATCTTACGACGTTCATAATGACCAATAATTGATCCTGAAACATTGATATCAGCTAACGCAGCAGGTGAAGTTTCACCAGTATAAGAACCTTCGTCAGCCCAATGAATGTTTTCTGCAAACACATCTACTGGAATATCCAATTCTTGGCTGCGTTTTACCATTTCATGCAGGTAAATATCTTGTGCTGCAATACCGACTTGGACTTGTTTTGGATCAGGTAATTGCCCTTTAATCTCTTGCAAGAAGTCGTAAACTTCGGCTACTTTTTTGTTTGTTTTCCAATTTCCAACAATCAAAGGAACTCTCTTCGACATTATTCTGTCTCCTTCTTTAGCGCTCTTAGTTGTGCCTCATCACGTAAACGTGTATATTCTTCTGTCATCGCTTGTTTTGTTTCATCAGACCAGTCAAGAATTTTAGCCATCTCATTGATTACTGGTGTTTCAAGCCGATCTAGGTCTTCTGATTTAAACAATAGATAAT
Source organism: Weissella sagaensis (assembly GCF_010306265.1). NCBI lineage: Bacteria > Bacillati > Bacillota > Bacilli > Lactobacillales > Lactobacillaceae > Weissella > Weissella sagaensis. Next base: position 150,207 of record NZ_BLKA01000001.1, read on the forward strand.
TTGTACGACGCAAGAAGTAATCTATCGGACGCAAAACAAATTCTTTATCAATTGCATAATGCAACATACTTGTTTCAGCTACTGATAACTTAGGTGCTGAAACACCTGTTTTGATATATTCAATTATTTGCGGTGTGTTAGATCCATACAAGTTAGCAATTTCTTTAGCCTTAACTTCGTTAACATCATATTCTTCTAACATTTCAGCATACTTTTCAAGTTCAGCATCAACATTTTGGAAATCAAAATGACCACCTGACACTGGGTAGGTTGTTGAATCTACCGGTGTAATATCTGTTGCAAACTTATCAGCAAAAATTTCAGTTAAAGCTGTCAAAGTTTCTGAAGCCATCAAACGATAATCTGTTAACTTACCACCAGATACGTTAACAATGCCATTTTCAACCTTAATCTGGAAACCACGCGAGACACTTGAAGCACTCTTATCCCCACTGGTTAACTGCTTTAGTTGGTCATCAATTTCTTGACGTTCGATTTCATTATTAAAGTATTTATCTATGTTAGCACCAAGTTCATGCAAACTTTCATCGGATGCTGTCTTTTTAGTTGTATTACCATTATAATCACCTGCACCACCAATCAATGGTCGTAGCCCTGCCCAACTAGCTTGCACATCGTCAATTGTAATGTGTGCTTTAGGGAAGTGATTATTAATCGTTGCCAATAAGTAATCAACATCGACTTGTTCAACCTTTGGATGCAAATAATCACCAGTATAATCAGTATCAGTTGTTCCAAAATATGTTTTATTAGCACGTGGAATAACAAATATCATACGACCATCATGGAAACCAGAATCAAAGTATACTGTATTTGGTACTGGCAAACGATCTTGGTTAATAACTAAATGAACACCCTTAGTAGGACGAATGGTATCTTTTGTTTCTTCATCGGCAATTTTCGTAATTGTGTCATGCCATGGACCAGCTGCATTAATAACAACTTTTCCTTTAATATCAAATAACTCTTTCGTAAAAGTATCTTCAACACTAATTTTTTTGCCATCCCCATCTGCTACAACAGCAGTCGCCTTTAGATGACTAACAGCTACAGCACCATCATGAACAGCTTGTTTAATATTTTCAATTGTTAGACGGGCATCATTGTTTTGGTAATCTAAATAGATTGCTAATCCAACTAAGCCTTTATGATCTAACATTGGTAAATAATCACGGGCTTCTTCTGCTGACAATAAACGATGTACAAATGGACTATCTGCTGGCACTTCTGCCAACTTGTCATAAATTTCCATTGCAATTTCGGCGCTCATTGGTGTAAATGTTGCTTCAGCATCATCATAAAGCGGCATCAACATGTGTGCTGGTCGCGGAATATGTGGCGCAACATGTTGTACTCGTGCACGTTCACTCACTGTATCAGCAACAACATCAACATCGAAAGTCTTTAAGTAGCGAATACCACCGTGGACTAACTTTGTTGAACGACTACTTGTTCCTTCAGCAAAATCTTGCATATCAATAATGGCTGTTCGTAATCCAGAAGCTGCTGTTTGAAGCGCAATACCGGCTCCAGTAATTCCAGCACCAATAATAACAACATCAAAATCATTTTCTTTTAAATTTTCAATTGCTGCTATTCGCTGGCTACTTTTAAATCCCATTATTTTGTCCCCCGCTTCTTAGGCTTAAATGCCCGTGTTGCCTCCACAGCCAATTGCCATCCTTCATATAATTCTTCTGCATGATCATTTGCCATTTCAGGTTCAAATGATGTTGCTTGTTGCGTCATCGTCTTCAATTCATCAATATCTTTCCAGAATCCAACTGCTAGTCCTGCTAAGAAAGCTGAACCCATCGCTGTTGTCTCAACGTTAGCTGGTCGTGATACTGTCGTTTGTAGCAAATCTGACTGGAATTGCATTAGATAGTTATTCAACGAAGCACCACCATCTACGTGCAACTTAGCAATATCAAGATTTGTATCATGACGCATTGCTTCTACAACATCACGGCTTTGGTAAGCTAGTGATTGTAGTGTTGCTTTAACAAAGTCTTCACGCGTTGTTCCACGTGTCAAACCAAACACTGAACCACGAGCTTCTGAGTCCCAATATGGTGCCCCCAATCCAGTAAAGGCTGGTACAACATATACTTCGTCTTCATCAGTAGAAGACTTTGCCATCTCTTCACTTTCAGGACTTTGTTCGATAACTCGCATACCATCGCGTAGCCATTGCAATGCTGAACCAGCCACAAAGACTGAACCTTCAAGTGCGTAAGTTACTTTACCATCAATACCATAAGCAATTGTCGTTAACAAACCATTCTTTGAAATTTTTGCTTCGTCACCCGTATTCATAACGACGAAAGCACCAGTTCCGTAGGTATTCTTAACATCACCCTTATTAAGCGCTAATTGACCAAACAATGATGCTTGTTGGTCTCCTGCGATACCGGCGATTGGTACTTCAGCACCGAAGAAATGAACAGGAATAGCTTTTCCGTAAATTTCTGATGATTGGTGAACTTCTGGCAACATTTGAGCCGGAATATTCAATAGGTCCAAAAGTTCTTGGTCCCACTTCAAGTTTTTAATATCAAACATCATTGTACGTGAAGCGTTTGTGTAATCTGTAATGTGAACACTACCACCAGTTAGCTTCCATACCAACCATGAATCAATTGTTCCAAACAATAATTCACCATTTTCAGCACGGCTTTGTGCCCCGCTTACTTGATCCAAGATGAAACGAATTTTAGTAGCTGAGAAGTATGCATCCGGAATCAAACCTGTCTTTTCTTGAATCATGTCTTGGTAACCATCAGCAATTAACTTTTCTGCAATTGGTGCCGTTTGACGTGATTGCCAGACAACAGCATTGTAAATTGGCAATCCTGTTTCCTTATCCCAAACAATCGTTGTCTCACGTTGATTAGTAATACCAACTCCTTCAATATCAGTAGGTTGAATACCAGATTGAATCAAAGCGGTTGCAATAACAGCTTGAACAGCAATCCAAATTTCATTAGCATCTTGTTCAACCCAACCTGGTTGTGGATAAAACATTGAAATTTCACGTTGTGCAGATGCAATAACTTGACCCTTTTTGTTATAAATCACGGCACGTGTGCTTGTTGTTCCCTCATCAATTGATAGTACATACTTTGGCATAATAATATCCCCCCATTGGATAAACTAAAATTCTACTTAAATATTAATACTACATTTAAAAAACGTTTAAAATGTAAGCGTTTTCTTTCAACACATATAGCTTACAACGGAATAAAAAAATTCACAATGTTTAATTTTTATTCAAATTAACTTATTAAAAAATTCACAAAAAGGTCTTTTTTATTTTATTCATCACACCCAATTAAACTAAAGCTATGCCAAAAGTTGTCTCCTTGCAACGCATCAAACATTAGTTATACTACCGTGTGAAATAATTTTACATTTTTATCACGCCTATAATTCTTAACTTGTAAGTATTTAACAAATCAATATGAACTTTTTTTATAAAAACTTTTTTTCACAAAGTCATTTAGTCCCAAACAAACTAATTATGATCCCTTTACCTCATTTATTTGTCATCCACTCATTTATCATTTTACAAATTCAATATCTTTTTCATCACAAAAAAATAGCTGAACATATGTAATTTGCTCAACTATTTACCTTAATAATATTTTATTTTTGTTCAAGCGGTGCAATCATAGATTCAATATGCATGGTCATTAATTGTTCTGCTTCTACTGCATTATGCGTTGCAATCCCTGCTGAGATTAATTGATGATACAACGCAGCTTTTGTTCGCATTAATGGTAATGTATTGGTCATACGACGACCCGATATTTGATATTGTTCAATAGAATTAGACATCGTTTGTAGTGCAGGCTCTTGTGCCCCTTCTGCAATTAACTGATGAAATAATAAATCTGTTTTTAGAAAATCATCATGTATGTGCATTTCAGAGTCTAATTTGTTTGCTGCTGCCTCTAATTCGTTACATAAATGTTCATCTGCCTTTTGTGCACAATAATATGCTTGCTTTGGCTCTACTAACAAGCGTGCTTTTAACACTGACAGAAGCGACACATCTTGATTGACTGAAATCATTTGCGTTGCACTCGAATTAGGATCATTACGTAAATAAATTCCGCGCCCATGTTCAATACTCACAATATTTTTATTTTCCAAAGTATGTAGTACTTCTCGAATGGTCGTCACGCTGACCCCTAATATTTGTGCAAGTTGTTTCATCGATGGCAGTCTTTGGCCTGGTTGCCATTCACCATTTATTATTTTTTCCTTTAGTTCTCGTAATGCTTTTTCATAAATTGTCTCTTTATAAGCTTCCATTTTATAATCTCTCCTACCATCACGCTTATACTAATGGTACTTTATTTAAATGTTAAAAACCACTAATTAGCTAAACACTAATTAGTGGTTTTATAATTTATTACATAAAGACTGATAGCGTCATGACAGCTCCTAAACCAACTACCCCAATCACACAAGTTAATGGTGACCAAGCAGTTAGCGTTTCTTTCAAAGATAAATTAAAGTATTCTTTAACCATCCAGAAACCTGCATCATTAACGTGACCGCCAAATATACTACCAGCTCCAACTGATAATACCATTAAGGTCGGACTAACACCCGAAGCTGCAATCATCGGTGCTACTAAACCAGCACCCGTTAACGCAGCAACAGTTGATGATCCCAAACTAACACGTAGTAGAGCAGTAATTAACCAAGCAGCCAATAATGGTGACATGTTAATAGTAGCAAACATCTGTGAGATATAATCTGAGATGCCACCTGATACAAGTACTTGTTTGAAAGCACCACCACCACCAATAATAAATAACATCCCTGCAATTTGAATAATTGCATTTTCCACTGTTTGACCAATACGTTTCATACTAATATGCTGCTTAATTCCCATTGTATAAATGGCAAAAACTAATGATACCATCATTGCAAAATCAGGATTTCCAACTAAACCAAAAATATCGTGAGCCAAACTACCTTTGGCTACTGTAAATTCAAGAATCGTTGATATCCCAATTAAAATAACTGGCATCATAGCAGTTAATACACTAATACCAAACTTAGGTGTCTTATCTAAATCAAATTCTTCTATTTTACCTAAACGGGGATTTTCTGTCTGTATTTTGTACACTTGTGGATACAACTTACGTAAAAAGTGATTATAGACTGGTCCAGATACAATCACTGTGGGAATTGCAACAACAATTCCTAACAAAATAACGTGACCAATATTTGCCCCAAAGACTTGTGAAATAGCAGTTGGTGCCGGATGTGGCGGAATAAATCCATGCATAACATTTAACGTCGCTGCCATTGGAATGGCTAATGACATTAATGGCATTTTCAATTCACGCGCAATAATGAATATAATTGGCAACAACACTACTAAACCAACCTCAAAGAACAATGCTAGTCCAATGATAAATGATGCTAAAATTACGGCTATTTGAATTCGCTTACGCCCAAATTTTTCAATTAAAGTGTGGGCAATACGATGGCCACCACCAGCGTCTGAAACCAACTTACCAATCATTGATCCCATTCCAAACACAATAGCCAAACTACCTAGTTGATTACCTAAACCTTCCGTAATTGTTGTAGGGACTTTATCCAATGGGATTCCCAAGGCAAAGGCTACAACAAAGGATGTGATAATTAATGATACAAAAGTATTAAGCTTTAGCTTGGTAATCAAAAAGATTAACAATAAAACCCCTAATACTACTATTAGTAATGGCATGATTTTCCCCTTTTATTCTACAGATGATGATCAATTGTCAAAATTACTTACTAACGGCTAATAAAAATTCTTGTATTGAGTTGTCTAAAGCTTGTTCATCCATATTTTCTAAATCCTGTTTATTAAAGAAACTAGATCCGATACCCAAATATTCAGCACCTGCTGACATGAATGATTGACTATTTTTAATATCAACGCCCCCGACTGCCATAAGTCGTAATCCAGGCATTGGTCCAGAAATTTGTTTGAAAAAAACAGGACCTACCGTAATCGCTGGAAATACTTTAACAATATCCGCACCTTTATTGACTTCTGTTTGTATCTCTGTTGGCGTCATTGCACCAGGAACCGTAATCACATCATTTTGTTGTGCTAGTCGATAAATGTCCTCTGAAAAAGCTTGGGGTCCAAGCATAAATTTAGCACCTGCTGCAATTGCTTCTTGTGCCTGATTTGCTGTTGTAACTGTACCTACCCCAATGTTTACGCTGTCACCATACTGTTTATTACCGTCTGCAATAACTTTTAAATGATCTGGATTATTTGTCGTAACTTCAACCCCTACTTTTCCTTCATAACGGCTCAATAACTTTATAATAAGCATGGCTTGTTCATAACTATAACCACGCATAATTACTGTTAACTTTGGATAGTTTTCAATATTCATTATATTTGTCCCTCATTTTAAATAATGTCTCGCATCTTTGCGATTGCCATAATACCAACACTGGCTAATTCAGGTACATCAATTGTCAAAATATTACCAGTAAAATAATCATCGTTATTTAACAATACCTGTAGCGCATCACGAAGAGCAGGTTTACCAATAACCACAAAAGTATCATCTGCGTTAATATCAAACGCTTGTGTCGTTTTTATCGCTGTAACATCATTTTGTAAAACAACACCCAACAAATAATTAGCCATTTGATTACGCGTGTAATTGGTATACAAATCTAATAATCGAACCGTAAACGCTGCTCGTCCCAATCCATTTTTGGCACAACTCTCAGCACCAAGAGCTAGTGTTTTGACATCAAGTTCATCTGAAAAATTATGCTTTAGTGAGTCTGATAAAATTGAATCTTTGGTTAATAATGAAATTAATTCACCAGCCATTGATGTAATAGAACCGGCAATTTTACCGTCCTCATCAATTTTAATAAATTTTGTATGAGAACCAGGCAATACTAGAATAAATGGCTTTTTGGCCTGTAATTGCGTTAATGCCCCAAATGCCTCAACCTCTTCACCACGCATGACATCCATTTGATCAATATTTTCAGATGTGATTGTTTGGACGTCATTTTTGACACCTGGTACAAACCAAATTGGTTGCGAACAAACTTCTGGAATCATAATCTTTTCCATATTGGCTGCCAAATCACTCATGCTTACCGGCGCTGATTGATGTGGTATCTCAGCTAATCCTAAATTAGATGTAATCATCCCTGACGCTATAAATTTAACATCTGAATTCAATTCAACTTGAGCTGTTGTTAATAATTCATCAATTGCTGATTTAATTGTTTGATGTAAGGTATCCTTACTACCTGTAATAGATGTACTTTTCACCCCAACAGGTCGTGCAACTTTGGCAATTTTTTTACCATCTTGCCAAAGCATCACTCTTGTATTTGTGGTTCCCGTATCAATCGTTACTAGGTTCATCATACTTAAACACCTTTCTGCTTACCACTCAGCAATAGAGCCGTCTTCGTGACGCCAAACTGGGTTATGCCAATTTGTGGTTTCTTTTGCCTTTTCACGAACTAACTCTTCATTAACTTCGACACCTAAGCCTGGTAAGCTTGGAATCTTTACCATACCGTTTTCATATTCAAATACTTCTGGATTTTTAACATAATCCAACAAATCATTAGAAGCGTTGTAGTGAATACCTAAACTTTGCTCTTGGATAAATGCATTATAAACCGTAGCATCAACCTGTAAACAAGCTGCTAAAGCAATCGGTCCAAGTGGGCAATGGAAGGCAACCGCCACATCATACGCTTCAGCCATTGAGGCAATTTTTTTACATTCGGTAATTCCACCAGCATGTGATAAATCTGGTTGAATAACATCTGCATCACCTGACTCTAATAGTTTCTTAAAGTCCCAGCGAGTAAACATTCTTTCACCCGTAGCGATTGGGGTTTTTGATAATTGACCAATTTTACCAAGTTCTTCATTATTTTCTGGTAAAACAGGTTCCTCAATAAACATTAAGTTATAAGGTTCCAATTCTTTTGCCAAAACTTTTGCCATTGGCTTGTGAACACGTCCATGGAAATCAACTGCAATACCGAAATAAGGGCCACAGGCTTCTCTAATAGCCTTAACGCGCTCAACAACTTCTTGAATTTTTTCATAACTATCAATCATTTGTAGTTCTTCAGTGGCATTCATCTTTATTGCTGTGAAACCAGCATTTTTACGTTCCAATGCAGCCTCACCAACATTACTTGGTCGATCACCACCTACCCAAGAATAAACTTTGATACTATCACGGACGGCACCACCCATTAATTCATAAACAGGTTGTCCTAATGCTTTACCTTTGATATCCCACAAGGCTTGGTCAATACCCGCAATCGCACTCATTAGAATGGGACCACCACGATAAAAGCCGCTACGATACATTTTTTCCCATGCATCTTCAATACGGAATGGATCAGAACCAATCAATGAATCCATTAGTTCATGAACAGCAGCTTCTACGGTTGCAGCACGTCCTTCGATAACGGGTTCTCCCCAACCACTAACGCCTTCATCTGTTTCAACTTTTAAAAATAACCAGCGTGGTGGTACAGCAAATGTTTCATAGTTTGTAATTTTCATGATTTAACTCCAATAATTTTTATTTTAGTAAAAGATATTATCTATTTAATTAAGATAGTATCTTTATCAACAGAATCATTGTAACCGTTTTCAATATAGTGTGTCAAGCATTAAAAGCAAACCAAATAGGCTATAACAATTATTGACGTCATGAAATAGATATTATCTTTCTAAGTCTATTTGGAAAAAGAAAATCTAATAACCACTTAATAAACACATTAAAATAAAACTGGTCGGAAAAATTTCAGTTCAATCCCGAAATCTTTCCGACCAGTTATCTGATTAAATTACCTAACAATTTTTGACGTTCAATTCATTATTATTTTTTTTTTTTAATTTTAAAATAATATCTAAGTAAAACACCTATAAATATTATTAATAATATTAAACTTGTTATTTGCCTATTTTCTATAAAAGGCTTTACAAAAAAATCTGTGAACAAACTGCTAATCAAAATTAATATAAAAACACTACCAATTGCGCTTGATGCATACTCAAATGCTTTTAAATATATTGATTTCATCTTGTCCTTTCGCAATTATTGTTGACCAGCTTTTAGTACTGAACCCGCATAATAGTTATAATCAAACCAAATACCATTTTTAATATTGCTTGCTGCTATACCCGCAATACTCATAGCAGCAATAATCGCTTTAGTCGGTGCATATACGCCACCAATTGCAAAGCCAACTTGCAAAGCATTTCTTAAATCTGCTGCTTTAATCCATATGCGCGCGTAATTCCAATAAAATTTAATGGCTGTTTTACCAGCTGCACGTCCATATTGCGTTATTAATATCATCTCTCCATTATTTGGATCAACTACAGAAATATCTGTATTAACATCCTTATCATCCGAAATAGCAAGTGAAATTTGTTCATTTGTGTTTTTCACCTGTACAATAACTGATTGATATTCTACACTCGTCAACTGTTGATGCAAACTATCATCAACATAAAACTGATTTGTACGATTGTTAAAATTAATGTACCTATCTGAGATATCAACTACCCGATTAGACAATTGAGAAGTTGATCTTTGTTCAGTGTCAATTGAACTTGCATTTACAGAAATGCAAGAATTAGTTGATATTGTACTAATCCCCAAAATGGCAACACTAGATATAACAATTGGTTTAATATATTTTAACACGATATATTCCTTCTTTTTGATACAAATATAAGCATACAGACGGTTAATTCATTAACAAACTAACCTGGATTAAAAATAACATAAATATAAATTAAATTTATTGAATTATTACCTTTTTTTACATTATAAAAAAATGTGATAATGAAATGTATTAATGAACTACAAAAAACACTAAGTAAAATTAACATATGGATACTTTGATTGCGTGACATATAAAAAGACTCCTAGAGGTTATTGGTAAAGGAATCATCTTCCTTCTTCCATCAATATCTCTAGGAGACTAAAGCATACTATCTAAATTCCACAATCTATTTCACAAATCTACATCATTATCCAAAGAAGCTAGTAATTTTTTCTGCATCTAAGTCTTTTAAAATTTCAACAGTCAACTCAACTGCATGTTGGAAATCATCTAATGATGCCCAGTTATACGCTGTATGTTCATAACGCACTGGAATACCAATCACGATGGTCGGCGCACCGTTCCAGTATTGAATAGGCGCACCATTTACACCACCACCAGTTCTTACTGAACGCGTATATGGAATATTGTGTTCATCTGCAATCTTAGCTGCATATTCCTCAAATAATGGATTTGCAATAAATGACGTATCCATATCACGTAACATTGGGCCGCGCTTCAAACCAGTCTGAATTAACCAATCTTCTTCAAATGTGTCATCACATGGACATCCTTCAAATACAATTGCCAGATCAGGAGAAATTTTATTTGCCGTCACCTTTGCACCACGTGTACCAACTTCTTCTTGTGTTGATAGTGCGACAGCGACATCAACATCTAAGCTTTGACCATGCACTTGGTCTAGTACATCAACTAACGCTGCTGATCCAACCCGATTATCAAAATCCTTGCCAAAGAATAGTCGGGTTGATGGATAGTACTCACAATCAACATCAGGAAAAATTGGACAGCCTGTATCAATCTTAAAATGCTTAATCGTTTCATCACGACTTGTTGAACCAACATCAATTGACATCTCAGCAATCTTTGGCACCTGCTTCTTCTCCTCATCCGTCATAAAGTGTGGTGGCTTACTAGCAACAACACCTCTAATATATTGACCCTCTTTATTACGCACTCGCACCCGTGTTGTTGGGACATTAGTTGGTGCCCAACCACCTAATGTGACGAATTTAATCAAACCATTGGGACGTACAGCTTGTGCAATAAAGCCAACAGAATCAGCATGGGCATCAATTTGCACCACCGGCTTTTGACCCGTATTTTCCGTGCGATCAACGTAACTATTAAAGATACCATCACGGCTAACTTGTCCGTAAGGCGTAGCACGCTCTTCAAAATACTTTGCTACTTCAGTCTCAAAACCTGGTACCCCATTTAAGTCAGAGAATGCTTTTACTAATTCAATCTGTTCTTGTTCTTTCAAAATTTACCCCCTAATATATACTCATTATTTACCCGTTACATAAGCTAGCTTGTAACTATAATGTCCGTTAATTTGGTTATAACCAATGCCTTTTAGACGTGGGTTAACTAAGTCCTCATTATTTGTTTGATAAATTGGTGTAACAACTTGATCCTTCATCAAAATCTTTTCAGCCTTCACTAAATCATTCCAACGCGCTGTTTTATTAGCTGCATTCTTATTCAATGAATCTGTAATGGCTTGATCATATGCCTCATTTTTCCAACCAGTATGGTTTTGCGCACTATCACTTGGGAAAATTTGCAAGAAAGTATACGGATCAGCAAAGTCAGCTGACCAACCCTGGAATGAAATATCAAAGTTACCTGCATTAACAGAAGCAATGCGGCTCTTCTGTGGTACCTTTTGCAATGTCAATTCAAGCTTGGGTAAGTTTTTTTGTAGTTGATCTTGAATAAAGACAGCAACTTGCTCAGAAGCACTTGCATCAGCAGTAATCACCGTTGCACTAATTTTATCTTTGCCAACTTCTTTTAGACCTTCAGCAAATAACTTCTTTGCTAACTTTGGTTTATACTCTGCCGTATTTTTAACCTTTGTCGCATCATAGAAATCTTCCTTGCCATTTGGTTTTGTGGCGACTTGACGTGGGACAAAGCCAGCAGCTGGTTTTGAACCATTCTTTAAAATTCTTTCAGTTAATTGCTTACGATTAATTGAAAGTGAAATGGCTTGGCGAATCTTTGCATTCTCCAGACCATTATTCTTTTTCAAATTATATTGCAAGTACGATGTTGCAGCTAAATTACGTTTCACAACATCTTTATGCTTTGATAATTGTTGTGCTTGCTCGCCAACTAACGTCATTTGATCTAACTTCTTAGTTTGATATAAATTATAAGCAGTTGAAGGATCTTTAATAACTGAGTAATTAATCTTGCTCAACTTAACATGCTTTTTATCCCAATAGTAGGGGTTTTTATTTAACGTCCATTGCGTTGTCGAACCAGACCAGCCCTTACTTACAAACGGTCCATTATATAGCGTTGTTTTAGATGATGTTCCATATTTATCACCCTGTTGTTCAACGAACTTTTCATTCAATGGCGCTAATGTTTCACGCGCCAAAATCATTTTAAAGTACTCTTGCGGTGCCACTAACTGAATCTGTAATTGATGCTTATCAGTTGCCTTAACGCCCAAAGTATCCGGTGTCTTTTCACCATCTTGAATTGCTTTAGCATTTTCAATGTTATCGAATAAATAAGCATACTCACTAGCCGTCTTTGGATCAACAGCTCGTTGCCATGCGAAAACAAAGTCTGCAGCCGTTACTGGATCACCATTACTCCACTTAGCATCTTTGCGAATATCAATTGTGTATGTTTTTTTATCCTCAGAAATCTTCGTCTTTTGTGCTAAAGCTTTCTGTGGTCGTCCTTTACTATCATAAACATACAAACCTTCTGTAATATTATCTAACTGTGTAAAAGCATTTAATTCTGTTGCCTTTGCAGTATCCAACGATGAAATTTCAGTACTAGAATACGTACTAATAACCTGTTTCGCCTTGGCATCAGCTGTATGCGTTACTACCCCAATTCCAGCGATGACACTCGTCGCTAGTACGGCCGTCTGCCAGCCTATTTTATTAATTCCCATTAACCTTACCCCTCTAACAAAAAAATTGCCCAATAAATTAAAAATTTTTAATTTTCTAAATTATATCTAATATTTTGGGAGTAAGCAAGCGTATTAATCACTTATAAATCATAAGGAAGCGCACGTTTTATAAAAAATATCATTAAAAAAAGTAGCCATAACCCTTAAGTTATAGCTACTTTTTAATTTATTTCTAATTTAAAACACTAGGTAACGCTTACTTTATTTTGGCAATACTTCAACTGTTGCATTTCTTGTTTTTTCTGAGAGCATTGGCGCAACATATGGACTAGGGTCATATTTGACATGGTATGCCTCATCAATTTTATCTAAAATTGTTGGATCCTTTTCTGATTTAAAAATCACATTCAAACGCTCACCATTTGACACAATATTACCGTCATGTTGAGCCACTGCACTTTGATACCATGATGAATGTACACCATTATAAGCACGAACAAACAAACGTCCATCCACAACAACAGACCAAATCCAAGTAGGTGTGCCGGCTACCCCACTAGCACGAAATGGCGCAATATGAAAATCATCATGATCGTTAAAATATGTTAATCGTTCTTTATTCCAAGTCATATTATCCCTCCATAGCTACAGTATAAACCATTTAAATAATATTCACCTATTAATTACTTTTCAGGAAATATAAACGTCAACTTAGCTTTCGGATTAGTTGCCGTAACAATATTTCGATAAAAATCCGTTGTTGATTGCTCCAATAAATCATTATATTTAGCAACATATTTTTGTTTTGATTTTGTATCTAACACTTTATTAATCATTTCAGTTTCACTAACATCAGCAGTAAATGAACTAAAAACACCATTATGCTCATCTAACACCTTAAAGTTAGGATTGCTGTAACCAATAAAAATAAATTTTTTAACAGTTATTTTATAAGTATTATCTCCAGTTGCCGTTATTTTGACATCTTTCCCATCAATACCCAATTCAGCATCAAATGATGCTTGCATAATTTTTTGACGATTAGTACCAACAATATCTTGACCAAATAGTTTAGTTGTCCGTTTTTCATTTAAAATTTCAGATAACCCTAAATTAACCATAACAATTTTTTTCTCTTTGGTTAATGATTTAACAGTCAAAGTATCTTGTGATACGGTTTGCGTTTTAGGCGTTAAATTACTTTTATTATTCTGATGGCTGATTTTATATGAAGCCAATGCAATACCTGCCCCTACCAAGAGACTAATAATAATCCCTAAAACAAAGCCGAATCTAACTGGCTTTCTAATATGTCTTTTTATCAAAAGAATTCACCTATTTTCATCTTATTCATTTCATTATATAAAAAATGGTGAATAAAAGCATTATCAACTATTTTTACTTCAAAAAATCACGGGCAATATCTTGATAAGCATTGATTAATTTCAAATAACTACTAATCGTTGTGTACTCATTTAATTGATGAGTAACTGCATCACCATCAGGGCCAAAAATAACTGTTGGTAAACCAACATTATTCTTCACAAAAACGCTTGCATCCGTTGCACCATTCATAATGGTTAATTCAACTTGGCGATCATCAAATGATTTTTGTGCTGCCCGTTGCACCGTTTGAATAAATTCATTATCTTGTTGTGTTTCAACAGCTTCAAAATTATGAATAATTTCCAATTCAAGTTTGGCATCATATAAATCATTTAATTGATCAATGGTCTCTTGAATTCGTAAGATAACTTTAGCATTATTAAACGCTTCTGTTGGTCGAATATTTCCTTGTAACTCTGCTTGCGCAGGAATTGTATTGACTTGCTCACCCCCACGAATAACAGTAATACTATGTTGCACTTTACCCAAATAAGGGTCTTGTGGTGCATCATCAAACAAATCCTTTTCCAAGTTAATATAGTTTACTAATCCTTGAATCGCATTAACACCACGTTCTGGTGTTGAACTATGAGCAGCTTTACCAGAGCTTTTAATACGATAATTAAAACTACCAGAATGGGCATAAATAATTTGGGCATCGGTTGCTTCTCCAATTACTAGAGCATCAGCATCATCAATTGCATGTTGCTCGTTCAACCGATAAGCACCTTGTGCACCATACTCTTCGCCTGCTGTCACAATCAAACGCAACGTTCCATTCAAATTCACATCAGAATTTTCATACAATTCAATTAATGCAATCACTTCCGCAGCTAGACCACTCTTCATATCAGCAGCACCACGTCCGTACAATTTATCCCCATCAATATGTGCTTCAAATGGACTATACTCCCAAGCTGATGCATCATCAATTGACACCGTATCTTGATGTCCGGAAAATACCAGTGTTTTAGCATCAACACCATGATTGCCTATTTCTGCTTGCAAGTTAGCACGATTCTCGCCAAACTCATCAATATTTGCTTTAATACCGTGATCAGCTAATAATTGTTGCAAATACTTAGCAACCTCAATTTCATTACCATTGACTGTATTGATGTTAACTAAATCCTGTAAGATTTTAATTTTTTCTGCTTTTTCCATTGTAAAATGCTCCCCTTTAAATTTACCATTATGCATAAAAAAACTTCCACCCCTTTATAAAAAGGGTGAAAGTTTCACTGTACCACCTTAATTCCATACTTTTCTCACAAAAAGTACCTCTTTAACTCATTAAAAAATAAGTTAGACGATAACGAGTCTACCGTAACAATTGCTTACACAACCATTAATGCTCCGAGTTCATCTTCATTTTTCTTGCTTCAGGTTTTCTCAACTACCAACCGTCTCTGTTCAAGCTAAGCAAAAACTACTCTTCTCTTCATAGCTTTTTCTAATCATTATTTAATGAAATATTACGCGTTTTCGGAAATTTTTTCAAGATGTTAGTTAATGATATCCATTGATTAGTTTTCTGATTAAAAAATAAATTCATAAATAATAAAAATATATTAACTTCCTATCATCTAGAAATCACAAGAATCATAGTGACTAGCCAATGCTTTTTTATCAGGATAATCATTTTTATTTTTGGGTAATTGTAACGAAATACCATTATATTTCCCATAAACAGAATTTATTAATGCAGGGGATACCTCAACAATGTATTCATCATTAATTCTAATAAGTTTTTTATCAAATAGTAAATGTAAATCACTTCTTAATAACAGTCCATTCTTGCTCACATTAGTTTCTTTGCCCATATACGGGGAAATATGTGCTGCTTCTAACACTGACTCAACATTCACTTTAGAAATCACACATTTTTCATCATAAATGCGCAATAATTTATTACGAAATGAGACTTGACCTTGACGAATTATAATAGCTCTTTCTTGTTTCTTTCTAGCATCTACAATATTTTTAAAATTAAATTCTTCCTTTACTGTAGCTTCATTGCTAAAAGTTAATATATCTTCTATTTCTGATTCCGACTTATCCATATCGATTAGTTTTTCATCATTTGCAATTTGAATAATAAAAAATCCGTCATACCATGACAAAATCATACCAATAAAGAATTTATATATATTTTGTCCATCTTTTTTTCCTTCTTGTTGTATGACAATACCTATTGGAATTTTTTTATTCATATTTTGTGTTAATGCAATATTTGTTGCTAAATTAGCTTTATCATGAAAGATACCATTATCTTTAGTCGATTGTTGATGATACAAAAATATTCCTATTTTATCTTTATTTGTAATGATTTCAGAATCCTGATATGGTCCTTTAAGAGTCTGTTTTATAGAAGTTGCAAAATCATTATCCTTAGCTTTAAATATTCCCATTGCCGGACTTACAATTGAATTATTTTTACTAGTTTTTTTGCTTTTTGGTAGTTTTCCTAATGTACCATGTCTATGCTAAAACCATTCCAAAACATCTTTTTGATCATTTTCTAAATTTTCAAGATACCTATAAATATTTTGCATTGTATTTCCCTATACTGTCTGACTAATCTTATTATCCATTATAAGTACAGTATAAACTATTTTGTTAATCCCATTAACTTTTCCCGCAATATATCATTCACTGCATAAATATATAATCCATGCACGCCACGTGTTAACAAGACATTAACAACGTTCTTTAAATATGTTTTATTTTCAGCAGTATTATAAGTGCCCTTTATTTTGCGAATTTTTTGATGGTCCATTGATTTATCAGCATCAATATCAAGAGCATTATTTTCTTCATTCCATACTACAGACGGTCCAAGAATAACCCCTACATAATTTAAATCGATACCTTGGACTGTAAAATCACTACCTATTTCATAAAGACTACTCTCAATTTCCTGCCACGGAATTTGCTTTTTTTGTGCTTCTTCTACTTCCGGTAACTCTAAGTTCCAAGGGACAACTTCGTCCCCAAATGTCACATTCCAAAAGCGATTGCCATTCTTTGGCCTTGAACCTTGTGAATATTTCCAATCATAAGTAGCCACCATTCTACTTAAACCGTTATTTTGATTTTTTATTTCTATTGCTTTTCTAAATGCACCTCCATCATCAAAAAATTTAATCTCATAACTTTTATCCTTAGGTATGGTAACTAATGAGTTTTTATCAAAATGTGCTAAATTTTGAATCCATTCGATGGTATTTTGATTTGCATTAATACGCCATTGCTCATCTAAATTAACCATAACAGTCTTATCACCATTCAAAATATCTATTAACTTATCATTATCTGCTACTTTTGATCTAGCCGATACAAGTTGATTAGAATCATAAATTAAAACTAATGTTTTAGCTAATTTATGTAATGCAATCAGTTCTGGGACCCACGTCTCTGCTTTAGCACGACTATAATTTCCACTCCACAACAAATGTGCTTCATCCACCAATAAAATATCTACTTTATTTCCTTTATTAACAAATGTCGAAACATCCATTACCATATTTTTATCCATATTAAGCTTTCTGGCAATTTGCTCATATGTCCGACGCTGTTGTTCATGCCTTACTAACAATGCCACTGAAGATTCATGACTTGTTTTCCCTTCATTTTCTATAACTTTTACCGGATTTTTCCAAAAACCGTAGAATAGTTGGGACATCAATACTGTTTTTCCTGATCCAGCAAGTCCTTCTATTTTAATAACCGTATTATCACTTATTTTATTCAATGTCTCACTAATTTTTTGAGTAATTATCTCTTTTGCCTCTAATTGTTTTAGACTTAGTGACTTAAAAGGACTATTAGCAAATAGCGCTGAATTGTGTACTTCTTCCAAACTAGATACAACATTTCTTCGCCTTAACTGTTCCCAAATTTCAGGGAAAATTGCTGTTCTATACGCATTTCGCTCATAAAAATCCGCTGATAAGCCGTTATTACGACCATTATAAATTTTAGAAAACTTTGGATCACCTAATAATGAATCCATAAACATTTGCTCTAATTCTAAAGTTGCTGATTTATTAAATTTTGAATGCCCTACAATATACAATATTTCTTTATTATTATCAGCATCTTTTTTAATTTTATTCAACTTGTCATTAGTCGCATTTAAGTGCTCATTTGTTCTTCTCACGATCGAACTAGCTTCACCCACGTATGCTAGTTGCTTAACCATGTTACTGTATTTATTGCGCTGTTTTCCTACTCCTAAATAAAGTGTCGGAAAATTCATTAATACTTTAGTATTTTCATATTTTTGAAAATCATCTATTCCTCTCTTAGAATAATCAATTTCTTCTATCATTAGATTATCATCACTTAAAAATCCAAATAATGATAAAATTTCTGCAGCATTAAAATCCAATATTTTAAAATACTTAGCTATTAAATTATTAGGTATTGCGCGTTTATTATTTTCCCAATTCTGCACTGCTTGCCGTGTAACATTTAATTTAATCGCAACATCATCTTGAGTAAGTCCTAATGTAATTCTTTTTGATTTTATTAAATTATATATTTCCATATTTTAATTATCGCAAAACAAAAAAATATACAAAGCAACAATATGTTGCTTTGTATATCAACCAAATAGGTATTTAAATTTTGCCAACCCTTCAGTTACTTACTATAAACTTACCGATACACACTAATTAATTTTTGTAACTCTTTTTGTGCATCACTATCACCTGACACAACAAAACTCTGATCCGGATGGTAATCACTAGCTGTACCATCATCACTGTATTCACCGAATCCAGTTGTTAAACTAACTTGTCCATCATTTGTTTTTAGCTCATAAACTTTACCGTTGTCGCCAAGAATATATTTTGTAATTGGTTTACTCATATCTGCCTTGTCTGAATAACCACCCGCTGTTGATTCAACAATATCATTTTGACGCCCAGTTGCACCATCTTTCATCGTTAAAAATACCGCACCGCCAATGATGTGAATGGGAAATGCCGTTGGCCCCGGATTATTTTCATCTTGCACTTGCATTTGCCCATCTGGCGTATTGGCGTACCAATCACCTCTTCCAGCGGCACCATGACCAAAGTAGTAATCGTTCACGGCCATATTACCAATAGTTGCCCGTCTATCAGCCCAGTTTAAAAACGCTTCATTGATTTCTTGTTTTTGAGCATCTGTTAATTCAACGAGTTGTGTATCTTTAACAGACGACTGACTACTACTAGTATCTAAGTCACTGGTTGTTTGATTACTAGATGAACTTTCCTTATCTTTTTTATCCTTTAACACTTTATTATCAATACCATCTAATTTTTTGGACATCGATTTTGTTTTAGCTTGCTCAGCTTTTAATGTTTTATCTTGTGTTTGTTGATGGGCGTAAACGCCACCTACACCAATGCCAATAACTGCTACAATACCAATGATACCTACCCAAACGCCTTTACCCATGACCTAATCCTCCCATACGTTTTATACTAACCGATATTATAACATTTTGTTATACACAAAAACTTCTAGAACAACAAAAAACTCCCAAGTCGGTAAAACCAACTTGAGAGTTATTTTTATATTCGGATCTTGAACAATCCCATAAAGTGTAATAAGTAAATATTAACGCTTTGAGAATTGTGAAGCCTTACGAGCTTTCTTAAGACCTGGCTTCTTACGTTCCTTCTTACGAGGGTCACGAGTAAGTAGACCGGCCTTCTTCAATGAAGCGCGGAAGTCAGGATCAACTGTCAATAGGGCACGGGCGATACCGTGACGGATTGCACCAGATTGACCTGAGAAACCTCCACCGTTAACGTTAACCAAAACGTCGTAGTTTCCTAGAGTTTCAGTAACGTTAAATGGTTGCACCATAACCTCACGCAAGTTAGCGAAAGGAATGTATTGTTCTGATGAAAGACCATTGATCGTAATGGCACCGTTACCAGGTACTAGACGTACACGGGCAACAGAGTTCTTACGACGGCCAGTTCCAGAGTATTGTACTTGAGCCATGATTAAACTATTCTCCTTTCGTTAAATTAAATAAGGTTGGTGATATCCAACACTTCAGGGTTTTGAGCTGCGTGTGTGTGCTCTGAACCAGCAAACACGTGTAGCTTCAAAGCTTGTTGGTGACCAAGAGTACCCTTTGGCAACATACCTTGAACTGAAAGTTCGATCAAACGTTGTGGGTTCTTCTCGCGCAAGTCACCTGCTTGACGCATCTTCAAACCACCAGGGTGATTTGAGTGGTGGTAATAAATCTTATCAGTAGCTTTCTTACCAGTCAAAGCAATCTTACCAGCATTGATAACGATAACGTTATCACCAGTATCGATGTTTGGTGTATAAGTAGGCTTGTTCTTACCACGCAAGATTGATGCTACGACAGTTGACAAACGTCCTAATGCAATATCAGTTGCATCAACGATGTACCACTTGCGATCGATCTCACCTGGCTTTGCCATATAAGTTGTACGCATGGAAAATTTCCTCCAGTTTTCTGTTTGTTTACTTTACCAATAATTAAAAAAGTCGTACCAGGACATTCCCATTTGCGGTTGGTAAACAATACCGAATACTATATTATCTCCTTTTAGATAAATAGTCAATGGAATGGCCTTGACAAGTTTGCCTTTTTTTAATATTTAACGTCCATTAAATATAATCCTTGTGCTG
Organism: Weissella sagaensis; assembly: GCF_010306265.1. NCBI lineage: Bacteria > Bacillati > Bacillota > Bacilli > Lactobacillales > Lactobacillaceae > Weissella > Weissella sagaensis. The sequence continues at coordinate 171,067 of NZ_BLKA01000001.1, forward strand.
GTGCAGTAAATTGCGCTTGTTGACGGTCTTTTACTGCAAACAAGCGTTGGATATCATCGACTGGTCGAACACCATTACCAATCTCTAATAAGACACCAACCATAATGCGAATTTGGTTATATAAAAAGCCATTTCCTGAAAATTCAAACCAAATTTCATCCTCTTCAGGTTTAAGCCACATTTTTGCAGAATACACTGTTCGCACGGTCGTTTTTTGCTGGAAGCCTGAAGCAACAAAGCTTAACCAATCATGCTCACCAACATAATCCCCAATTGCTTGTTGCATAAGTTCTGGTTTCAAACGACGATGCCAATGGCCCGTATAATTCCGCTTAAAGGGGTCGATAAATTCAGTTGTTGAAAAACGGTAAAAATATGTTTTATCGTGGGCACTATATTGTGCGTGGAAGTTCTCTGACACCTTTTCAACTTTTTTAATGCCGATATCATACGGTAACATCGTTGAGAGCCCTTTACGGACAGCCTCAGCAGGAATATCGAATGGTAAATCGAAATGGGCCACCTGCCCTTTAGCGTGCACACGAGCGTCGGTACGCCCTGATCCTTGTACCCGAATATGCTCAGCTGGGTTTTTAGCCATCTTATTAACGACTAATTCCATTTCAGCTTGCACCGTCCGCTTATTTGGTTGGACCTGCCAACCATAAAAATCCGTCCCATCATAAGCAATGGTTGCTTTATAACGTGGCATGTTTAATCCTTTCTACATCATCCAACGAGTTGCAATTAAAACAACTGTAAAGATAATAAAACCAATAATCGCAACTGTATCTTGTCGATGCCATGTTAGTACACGATACTTTGTTCGTTGATCACCACCACGATAACCACGCGCTTCCATTGCATCCCCCAACTCAATTGCTCGTTTAATAGCATTCACAAACAACGGAATCAAAAGTGGCACGAACGACTTAATACGTGTCATTAAACTACCTTCATTAAATCTAACGCCACGTGCACGTTGTGCATTCATAATACTTTGTGCTTCATCCATTAGTGTTGGCACAAAACGCAACGCAATGGATAGCATCAAAGCCAACTCTGAAACAGGTAAGCCAATTTTTTTAAATGGTTTCAACAAGCTCTCCATCCCATCAGCAACAGCTAGTGGTTGTGTTGTTAAAGTTAAGATTGTTGAAAACATGATAATAAGCATAAACCGAACAAAGACAACAATACTGTTAATTACCCCATCAGTGGTAATTTTAATAAACCACCAATGAATTAGCACATCACCCGTTTGCACGAAGAACAGTTGGAATAGTGTTGTAATGAGCATCAATAAAATCAATGGCTTAACACCACGAATAAAGACACCAACACCTAAACCAGTTAACATAATTGCCAATAAAGTAAAAACCGTTGCAAACGCATAGCCAATTACATTATTCGCAAAAAAGATAACAAAAATAAAAGCAATACTCAAAACGAGCTTGGTCCGTGCATCTAAACGGTGAATCCAAGAATCACCCGGCATATAACGGCCGATAATCATATTACTAAACATGATTTGCCTCCCTTTTTAGCTGCGTAGCTAACTGGTCAACTAGTTGATCGATATCCAGCACATCATGTAATTGCACACCCTTTTGGGACAATGCATCAGCGAATTGTTTAGCCGCTGGTACATCTAATTGTTTTTCACGTAACCATGCTTCATCAGCAAAAATAATTGCCGGCGACCCTGACTTAACCACCGTCCCATGCTCAAAGACAACCACATGGTCAGCATATTGCGCCACGTATTCCATTTGATGTGTAATCAATACAACTGTCATTTTCTTTTCTTTTTGTAAATCCGTAAACAACTGCATTAATTCCTGTTGTCCTTTTGGATCCAAACCAGCCGTTGGTTCATCTAAAATCAATAAATCAGGTGACATAGCAATCACACCAGCAATCGCAACACGACGCATCTGGCCACCAGATAGTTCAAATGGTGAACGTTCATACAATTCACGTGCAATTCCCACTTTTGCTAAGGCAACTTCAGCTGATGCCTTAGCAACTGCTTCGGAAGCACCAAAATTTTTAGGGCCAAACATCACATCTTTTAAAACTGTTTGTTCAAACAATTGTGCTTCAGGAAATTGGAAAACTAAGCCAATATGTGAGCGTACTTCATTTAATGCCTTTAACTTTGTATCTGCAGTAATCACTTGATTCCCAATTGTAATAGTCCCAGTCGTTGGTAGCACAAGTCCATCTAAATTTTGTACCATGGTTGATTTACCAGATCCGGTATGTCCAATCACAGCGGTAAACTGGCCTTCTGGAATATCAAAAGATACATCATGGATTCCAGGTGTTGCAAACGGCGTATTAGGCTGATAGGTAAACCCTACTTGGTTGAAATTGATTGCCATAACCACGTCACCAATCCTTCCGTTGTCAAATATTCATCAGGAACTGTAATTCCCCGCTGCCGTAATTTTTCTTTCAATTGTTCTGCAAATGGCACGGCTAAACCAAAACGACGTAATTGATCTGCATTTGCAAAAATTTCTGATGGCAAACCCGTTTCAATTAATTCACCATCATTGATGACCATTACGCGCTCTGCACTTGCCGCTTCATCAATGTCGTGGGTAATCGAGATAACCGTTAAGTCATCCCCCATTCGTGCTTTTAAATCACGAACCAATGCAATCATTTCACGACGGCCTTTAGGATCTAACATAGCTGTTGCTTCATCTAAAATTAATATTTTGGGCTGTAACGCCAACACTGAAGCAATGGCAACACGTTGTTTTTGGCCACCTGATAGTCGTGCCGGTTCACGATCAGCAAAAGGCATCATTTGTACCTCAGTTAGTGCATCGTCAACCCGTTTCATCATTTCTTCACGAGGAACACTACGATTTTCCATCCCAAAAGCCACGTCGTCTGCGACCGTTGCCCCAACAAACTGATTATCGGGATTTTGAAAGACCATGCCAACCATGTCACGAATGGTCCACATATTTTCTTCGTTAGCGACAACATCATTAATTTTAATTTCACCTTTAGTTGGTGCTAATAGATAATTTAGTAGTTTTGCAAAAGTTGATTTACCAGACCCATTATGCCCAATAATCGCAACCCATTCACCTTGATTAATTGTTAGTGACAAATCATGCAAAGCCAGTACATCACTATTTGGATATGCGTAATCTACATGCGACAACGATATAATTGGCGTCATGTTCGCGCCTCCTTTTTGTTTTCTCATAACTATTATCATAACAAATTAATAACCAATATGCTTTGAAATGTGTCATCTCATCTTATTTTATCAGGCATTATTTCGTTTGACACGTGATATTGCCACGACTAAAATAAAATTATCAATCAATCGTTTTTAACTAGGCTTATTCCTAGTTCACAAGGAGACCATAATGTCAGAAATCGACCTTAGCCGTTCAGCAGATTATCGTAATGTTACCGACTTTTATAAAGGTAAAACAGATGACGAAATTCGTACCGCTCTTGATATGCAACGTGGTGAAATGGTTTCAATCATGCAAAATCTAAGTCACGACTTTAATAAAGCATCTGCTGTTCGCAATAGTAACGCATTTGGTATGCGTAAACTTATTTTCTTGAACCCTGAAAACCCGGCCATTCCAGATGCGAAAGAAGGTATTAAAAAATGGGATCGTCGCGGATCACTGGGTACTCAAAACTATGAGCATATTGAACATCATCGCATTATTGATTATCCTGCTATTTTTAAGCAATTACATCAAGAAGGTTATACAATTTATGCTATTGATAACACACCAGGCTACAATCCACAATCATTATATGACGTAAAATTCCCTGCCAAATCAGCCTTTTTATTTGGCGAAGAAAAGCTTGGCCTTGCTGATGACTTAATTGCTGCTGCTGACGCCATGGTTTACATTCCCCAATATGGTAGTGTTCGTTCGATAAACGTCGGCGTTGCCCATGGCGTTATTGCCGCATTCTATGCATCACAACATCAACCACATGCCTAACTAAAAAGAGCGAGACAAGAGTCGTTTTGAAGCCGGTGTGTAACATGATTGGCGTAATTTTTGGCCGTAGCAACGCGAAGGACAAGGATTACGTTAATCACATTATATTGAGGCTTCAGAATTTTTGAACGCGTTTATGCCATAAAACCTACAGGCTTATAATTAATGTATTTTTAACTAAAAAGAGGCTGGGACAATTTTTTGTCCCAACCTCTTATTTTTTTACAATTAATTACTTACGCATATCGTTGTAACGTGAACGAGCCTTACCATACCATGAGTTAGCCAAAGTACGTTCTAGAACTGGTGTTACCCAGTAGTCTAATCCAATCGTACGACCAGCCCCATTCATCAATGCTAGTGATGCAAATGGAATCAACAAAGCAGCAACACTAACCCCTGATCCAGCAAATACCATTACCAAACCAAAGATGAAACCGATGAATGCTGATAATGAAGTCAACAAACCAAAGGCTAGCAACCAACCAATAATTGTGGCAAGAATACCAGCACCACCACCAAGAGATGCTCCTAGTGAGATCCAAGTGATTCCCATAACAATACGCAAAGGTACTGCCCACAAAACGTTACCAACACGTGAAGTCCAACCAAAGAATGGATTACGTCCATTTGGTGTACGGAAGAATTCATCCAATGAGTATTGGAACATGTGGTAACCACTTGTGATTTGCATGAAGAAGTAGAAATTAATAATGTGCTTGAACATGTTAGCAATGAATCCAGTTACAGGAATACCTTCCTTACCAAGCTTCATGTTACCAAGTTGTTGTACGACACCTACTGTGTAATGTGAACCAATTGATACAGCATAACCTTGGTAGTGACCCTTAAATTCATGACGATCACCAGTTTGACCAGTAACATCATAAACAACGTTAGGGACAACTGTATTGGCAGCTGATTCTCCACCTTCAACAGTTTGTGGTGTCCAACCAGCACGTGGGTTATCAGGATCAGCCAAAGCAGGTTCTTGATAAGCAGCCACGTCACCAGCAACATAGATATCTTTTTCACCCAAAGCACGTGAGTACTCGTCAGCCAAGAAACGGCCACCAGGGCCTTGTTGCAAGCCCCACTTAGCACCTTGTGGCTTAGCCTTAACACCAGCAGTCCATACCAAAGTTTCAGTAGGTACTTCTGTACCATCCTTCAATAGTGCAGCATGTTCTTTAACTTCAACAACACCAGCTGATTTACGCAACGTGATACCGTGGTTAATCATGTATTGTTCACCCTTATCAGCCAACTTACGGTCTGAAAGCATGTTCAAAATTGTTGGCACAGCTTCAATAACTTCCAACTTGATTTCTGATTCATCCAAGTTGTTATCACGTGCCAATTCACGACGTTGTTCAATCAATTCACCGGCTAATTCGACACCAGTAAATCCTGATCCGACAACGGCAATTGTTAATTTAGCAGCACGGAGCTTTGGATCTGACTCCATGGCACCTTCGCGAATAACATTTTCAATATGTGCACGAAGCTTGACAGCTTCTTCAAATGACCACAATGTGTATCCATATTCTTCAACACCTGGTGTACCAAATGTGTTCGTTGTACCACCAGTAGCGATAACTAGCTTCTCATATGTAAATTCACCTTCTGATGTCTTAACGACCTTTGCAGTCTTGTCGATATCTTCAACATTTGCCGTGACAATCTTCACATTTGATTGGTGCTTAAATAGCGTACCTAAATCAAATTGAACGTGTTTTGGTTCAACACGCTTGGTAGCAACTTCATGCAATTCAGTCATATAAGTCATAAATGAATGACGATCAATCAAAACGATTTGATAATCAGTATTCTTTAACTTTTTAGCCAACTTACGAGCAGCAAATACACCAGAAAAGCCGGCTCCTAGTACAACAATGTTCTTACTAGACATTTAAAAATTCTCCTCAATAAAAATTTCTACAACACAAATAAATTTATAAACCCAACGATACATTGTATCGTTGAAAAGCTTATTTGTAAATATTATCACTTAACCTTAAATACGGTTTGCCCAAGATTAAATATTTCACCAATTCCATTATAGCAACTTTAAGGAAAACAATCACAAATTAGTCATATTTTTTTTAAATATTTTTGAAACTAGGCATATAAAAAAGCACATTAACGAGGTTAATTCCTAATTAATGTACTTATACAAAGGCTATTTTCCTAACATACCATCGTGAATTTTATCAATATTCCACTTTACCATGTCGTAATAAGTGTCACCTTGTGTGCCTTTCTTAGCCAAAGAATCAGTATAAATCTTTGAATAAATTGGCAAGTTAGTTTCTTTTGCCACTTGTTTCATTGATTTTGGTGAAACTGAACTTTCCACAAACAATGACTTTACATCCGAATCATCAATTTTAGCCAGCACTTGTTTCATTTGTTCTGGTGTTCCTTGTGCTTCAGTATTAATTTCCCAGATAAAAGCTGGTGTAATACCATATGCTTTTGAGAAGTATTTAAAAGCACCTTCTGATGTTACAAGTAAACGTTGTGCAACTGGGATATCTGCAAATTTATTTTGTGCTTCGTTATGCAAAGTTTGTAATTTCTTCACATAAGCATCTGTACGTTCTTGATATGCCTTAGCATGCTTAGGATCTTTATCTTGTAGCACACGACTAATCAACTTGACATATTTAACACCATTACTCAAGTCTAGCCAAGCATGTGGATCTGTTTCATCTTCTTTACCTGATTCAGTTAGATACATTGGCTTAACACTTTTAGATGCTGCAAAGACTTCTTTATTATCTCGCTTATTAGCAGTCTGTGTTAATTTATTAAACCAACCACTACCACCTGTTTCAAGATTTAAACCGTTATGGAATAAAACATCTGCTTCAGTTGCAGCTGCAATATCATTAGTCGTTGGATCATATTCATGTGGGTCAGTACCACGTTTCACGATACTATAAACCTTAACGTCTTTACCACCAACTTGTTCAACCATATCTTCTAAAATCGAATTGGTTGTCACAACCCTTAATCGACCACTTTGTGTGCTTGATTGTTCATCTCGACTTTTAACAAACCATACGACACTTCCACACACCATCAAAATAATTAATAAGGCGATACTAATCTTCTTTAACATGTTTTACTCCTAGTTTGGTGATAAATCCTTGCTTGGGGGCAATAATAAACGACAATAAGAATATAATGGCAGCGACTAACACTATTACTGGTCCTGACGCCCAGTTCATGGTATAAGACAAATACAAACCAATAATCGATGCCACTGCACCAATCGTTGATGACAAAATCAACATAAATGCCAAACGATTAGTCCATAGGAACGCTGTTGCAGCCGGTGTAATTAACATCGCAACAATCAAAATAATTCCCACAGTTTGTAATGCTGATACCGTAACCAACGTTAAAATAATCATCAAACCATAATGGATAATACTCGTATTCAACCCATATGATTTTGCAAAAACTTCATCAAAAGATGTAATTTGTAATTCTTTAAATAACAGCACAACAAATATCACAACAATTGCTAAGACAATAACCGTTGATATTAGGTCTTTATCCGATACTGCCAAAACGTTTCCGAATAAAATATGATGCAAGTTGGTTGACGACTCTGCCATCGAAATTAAAATAAATCCTAATGCAAAAAATGCTGAGAATACAATTCCAATAGCGGTATCATTTTTCAATTTACTATTAGTTGCAACAAACCCTATTAGTAAGGCGGCAATGACACCAAAAACTGTTGCACCAATTAATAAATTAATGCCCAGCATGTAAGCAACAGCAACACCTGGTAAAACAGAATGCGAAATAGCATCTCCCATCAACGACATACCACGTAAAATAATAAAACTACCGATAATCCCAGACATAATTCCTACCATAATGGCAGCAATTAATGCACTTTGTAAAAAATTGTAACGGCCTAATGCCTGCATAAATTCTATGATACTAGCCATATTAAGCACCTGCTATCTTATTAAACAATACGGCACTTAAGTCAGCTGAGAACGCTTGTTGCATGTTCTGCTGTGTATAGACCGTTGCAACGGGACCATGCACAATAACACCATGATTCATAATTAATAAATCATCAAAGTATGCCGCAACCTTATTCAAATCATGATGGACAACAATAATTGACTTACCAGCATCACGCCAACCACGAAGTACATTCATAATCTCTTCTTCAGACTTCATATCAATCCCAACAAACGGCTCGTCTAATATCACCACGTCCGCTTGTTGTACGATTGCCCGTGCCACAAAGACACGCTGTAATTGACCACCTGATAATTCACCAATTTGTCGTTGCTCAAATTCAGTTAAATTAACTTGTTGCAATGCATTTCGAGCAGCTTCCTTTTCCTTGCGACCAGGGCTTTTGAATAATCCTAACTTCCCATACGTACCCGTTAAAACCACCTCAAAAACACTGATTGGAAAGGTTAAATCAAGCGCTGCACGCTGCTCAACATATGCAATTTTTTGCCGAACGCGATTAACCATAACCCCATCTAATGTTGTCTGGCCCGAATGACGAACTAAACCGAGAGCACCCTTGATAAGCGTTGACTTTCCCGCTCCGTTTGGACCGATAATTCCAGTAATCCTACCAGGTGCAAATTCGACCGATAAATTCCTAAATACAGGCACATTGCTGTAAGCGACCGTTAAGTCGTTGATTTTCAGCATAAATATGTCTCCTATTCTATTTTTTGTTGTCGTTAAAAATATTTTTTCATAACGCAACTTAATCATCATAATAAATTTCATGAAACTAATCAATATATTTTATTAAATGAAAAATATTTGTAACTAAGTGTCATCCTTGTAAAGGAAATTTTTACGAACCGTTAATTTAGGTATTAAAAAAAACAACCAATATATTTATCATATTAGTTGTTCATCCTGACCTTATTTAGCTAATTCTTGATAGCTTTGTCGTGATAATTGTTCAATTAAATCAATACCATTTTGTTCTGTTGTATCACCATTCGTTAATATAGCAATAACATAATCAACTTTTTTGGTCTTAATATGTCCTAAACTATTAACCATCCAGCCATCGTCGTCATCTGGTAACCACCCATTTTTTAGTGAAATTTCAGCATTTTTTGGTACGCCAGCACTCACACCCCAAGCTTGATCATCATCAATTTGACTCATTAAACCCTGTGCATAGTGTTGTGAATCCTTGGACAACACATCACTCTTATAAAAAATATGACGTAATAATTTAATCTGATCTGGTGCTGTCGTTGTTGAATATCCCCACGCTGTTGGATTCATTTTTGAATTATTCATGCCCAATGTTTTAAATAAATTATCTGGTGCTTGATACCCACCCATTTGGTACAATAAATTCGTTGTTGCATCATTATCACTAGCTGTAATCATACTATTCGTTAATTCTTTTTGATTATCTGTTAAGACCGTTTGTGCCTTCTCATTTTCTAATAACAACTCAGTTAAAACAGATACTTTAACTGCACTTGCCATTACAAACTTATTCGTTTGACTATGGCGGGTTGTGATTAATTTTTGTGTTTTATTGTTATAGATAGCCACGTCAACATTTACTGATTTGCCTTTTAATGTTTTTTGCCATGATTGTTTTAAAGTTTTTTCATGATTAACAAATCCTAATTTTGGTGCAACTGTATCCACAATTTTCTCACGTTGTGTCCACAACAACGCACCTAAAAGAATGGTCACAATACCGACAATCAGCATTGCTAACCTTTTTGATTTAACAATTTTTGAATTTTGGTTATTTTGACGTAACCCTCTTTGATTTTTATTTTTCATAACTAATAGTATACGGTATTAACCTTTAAATAAAATAACAAATTTATTATATTTAATCGGCACAATTCATATGAATGCACTGTTTAACTGACAAAGTTGTAATTCTGTCAATTAGGTTTCATGGCCTTCAACACTCACAAGTTTCTTACCTGCTTCATAACGATATTGTCTACTTTTCAAAACGTGTTGGTCACTCAAATGTTGGTATGACTTTGAAAATATATTCTCACATGCTTAAAGAAAAAGAAGAATCTCAATCTAATTTAACTAAAAAATTGCTACAAAAAACCGCCATTCATAAGTTCCGGTGACCAAAAGTGACCAGAATACCTATAAATAGCGGTTTAATAAGACTTTAATTACTTTACAGTAACAACGGCACCAGCTTCTTCAAGCTTTGCCTTCAAGTCGTTAGCATCGTCTTCTGAAAGACCTTCCTTGATAACTGAAGGTGCATCGTCAACAAGACCCTTAGCGTCCTTCAATCCCAAACCAGTTGCTTCACGAACTGCCTTGATAACCTTAACCTTAGCTGAACCAGCTGAAGTCAATTCAACATCAAATTCAGTCTTAGCAGCGGCATCTCCACCAGCTGCACCAGCAGCTGCAACAGGGGCAGCAGCTGAAACACCAAACTCTTCTTCGATAGCTGAAACCAAGTCAGCCAAGTCCATAATCGTAGCTTCCTTCAATGAAGCAATGATTGAATCCTTATCAAATGCCATGATAAATAATCTCCTCTTAATATTTGCGTTAATTGCAAGTTTAATTTATGGGCAATGCCCGTTTAAGATGCGAAACTAAGCGGATGCTTAGGCTTCTACCTCTTCCTTTGAATCTGATACAGCTTTAACTGCATAGGCAAAGTTGCGAACAGGTGCTTGCAACGTTGACAACAACATTGATAGCAAACCGTCGCGATCTGGCAATGAAGCGTACTTATTGATATCTTCAATAGATACGATATTACCATCGATGAATCCACCCTTGATTTCCAAGGCTTCGATTTCATCAGCATACTTCTTTAATACGCGGGCAGGTGCGATTGCATCATCATTTGAAAATGCAACAGCTGAAGGACCAGCAAACAAGTCGTTCATTTCAGAAAAATCAGCGGCTTCAGCAGCGCGAGTCAAGACTTTGTTCTTGATAACACGTAGTTCAACACCTTCTCCACGTAATTCAGCACGCAAGTTGTTTGATTGCTCAACAGTCAATCCACGCACGTCTGCAACAACAGCAGACGTTGCGTTCTTAAACTTGTCAGCAACTTCGGCAACTTGTTGTGCTTTAACAGCAATGGTTGCTTCACTCATGGTATATTATTCCTCCTGTTTAGATTTTGATTCTTACCAAAAACCCCCAGTACATGCTGCACCGGGGGTCAAAAGTCGCTTTCGCGTTTTTCACTTCCTCGGCGGGATATTAAGTCTTACGACACCTGCGTCTTAGGTAGAATCGATTTATTACTTCAACTACTTTAACAGGTAGTCGAGGAAGTGTCAACATTCACTTACTATTTTAGTAAAATCTAATTATAGAGAAGCGATGTCAATGTTCACAGCAGGACCAAATGTTGAAGCGATTGATACGTGTTGTACGTATGTTCCCTTAACAGCGGCTGGACGTGAACGCAAGATAACATTAGCCAATGATTGGATGTTTCCTGCAAGCTTGTCAGCATCAAATGATACTTTACCAACTGGTACAGCAACGTTTCCGTCACGATCAGTACGGTAAGTAACCTTACCTGACTTAGCTTCTGAAACAGCCTTTGTAACATCAAATGTTACAGTACCCGTCTTAGGGTTAGGCATCAAGCCCTTAGGTCCCAAGACACGTCCAACACGTCCAACTTGTGCCATCATATCTGGTGTTGCAACAGCAACATCAAAGTCTAGCCATCCACCTTGGATACGTTGTACCAAGTCAGCAGCACCAACAACGTCAGCACCAGCTGCTTCAGCTTCTTTAGCCTTATCACCTTGAGCAAAGACAACAACAGTTTGGTCTTTACCAGTACCGTTAGGCAAAACAACGGCACCACGCAATTGTTGATCAGCTTGACGCGTATCAACGTTTAGGTTAAATGCAATTTCAACAGTTGCATCAAACTTGGCAAAGTCAATTTCCTTTACCAATGCAGCAGCTTCTTCGACAGTGTATAACTTAGCACTGTCAACTTTTTCAGCGGCTGCTAAATAATTCTTACCATACTTAGCCATGGTAGCTATTCCTCCTTGCAAATGCGGTCAAACGGTCATTGACCTCCCGCTTGATCTTGCTTAGTTTCCTACGCGATCCGTACGTTACTTGTTATTAGCCTTCAACAGTGAAGCCCATTGAACGAGCAGTACCTTCAATCATGCGAACAGCTGCATCAACATCAGCTGCGTTTAGATCTTGCATCTTAGTTTCTGCAATTTCACGTACTTGTGCTGCAGTAACTGTTGCGACCTTCTTCGTGTTAGGCTCACCAGAACCCTTTTCAACACCAGCGGCCTTCTTCAAAAGAACAGCTGCTGGAGGAGTCTTGGTAACGAACTCGAATGAACGATCCTCATATACAGTAATAACTACAGGGATTAACAAACCACCTTGATCGGCAGTGCGAGCATTAAACTCCTTTGTGAATCCCATGATGTTAACACCAGCTTGACCCAAAGCAGGTCCAACTGGAGGTGCAGGTGTAGCCTTACCGGCTGGAATCTGCAACTTAACAATACTTGAAACTTTCTTAGCCACGATTGTTTCCTCCTTCGTGTTTGTGGTGTAAATGGCGCGTTTCGATTTACGCCTCCCACATATGCATCTAGTAACAACACATACTAGATTATAGTAACAAAACTCTTGCACCTTGGCAAGAGAAGTATTCGATTTTATTAAATTTATTTAACTGGCTTAATATCGCTAAATGAGATTTGTGTTGGCGTGTCACGACCAAAGATGTTAATCAATACCGTAACTTCTTGGTGCTCTTCATCAACGTCAGTAACGGCTGCACCTTCTTGACCAGCAAAGCTACCAGCAACAACATCAACTAAATCGCCTACTGCAATATCCAAATGTTCAACTTTACGTTCAACAATGTTCATACGGGCTAACATATCATCCACTTCTTCAGGAAGCAATGGCACTGGCTTAGAACCACCACCGTGAGATCCCAAGAATCCTGTAACCCCTGGTGTATTACGAACAACATACCAAGCTTCGTCAGTCATAATCATTTCTACCAAAGCATAGCCAGGGAAATCATTTTCTTTAATAATCTTCGTTTCACCGTCTTTTTCAACTTCGACTTCTTGTTCTGGTACCAAGACACGGAAAATATAATCCTTCATCCCCATTGTTTCAATACGTGATTCCAAATTTGACTTTACACGATTTTCATATCCTGCGTATGTGTGCAAAACGTACCATTGATTATCAAATGACTCAGTTGCCATGATTGCCTCCTCAGACTGATTGACCTATTTTTTCGTAAATTAAAAACCCTCATAATTGAGGGTTTTATCTGCTAATTCATACTGATAGTATAGCGCATTTTGTTTACTTAGACAACCAAGTAATCCCTTGTTCAAATACCCAATCAGCTGCACCAAAAATTAATGCAAATGCTAATCCAGTTATAACAACAATTGTTGTATTATGAACATTTTCGCTAAATGTTGGCCAAGTTACTTGATGCATTTCATCAATAACACCCGAAATAAATTTCATCATATCACTCCTGCTAAATACTTACATTGTCTCACGATGCAAAGTGTGCGCATCGCAATACTTGCAATACTTTTTAACTTGTAAGCGGTCTGCACGGGTTGGCTTTTTAGTTACCATATAATTACGCGAACCACAAACACTACATGCTAAAGCGACTTTCTTCACTGCCATATGGCGTTACCGCTCTTTCTAAATTTAATTTTATGTGTAAAAGTGTAGCACTTTTACCCCTAAACAGCTAGTGTTTTCTTATCTCATCATGATAAAACAGTTGCCACTTACGCCGAACACCATAACACCATGAGCGTGAACGTTTGATTACTTTCGCAGCCTCTGCTATACCATAACCTTGCATCAGTAAATAGGCTAATTCGCGTTCCTTACCAGGCAATGTTAGATACCATTCAATAATCGTCGTTAACCATTCATTAATCATTGGCTCATATTTTACAATCGATTGTTTAGCATCATACGGCGCAATAGTTTCTTTCAAAATGGGAACCTGCACATCAAAGACACGATATTCATTACGCCATATTTGGACCACGTGTGTCTGCAACGATCGTTGGTAATAGATTGTCAACGCTGCCCATGTTTGATTACGTAATAAACGGAGCGTTTTATGCAACACAACCCGACATTCTTGTTGCCAATCATTTGGTTGCGGTCGTACTCGTTGTTGCGAATACATTTTCCAAACAAGGCCTTCAAACTGCATGAAAATCTGTTCAAAAGCCTGTTCATCCCCGGACTGTGCCCTAATAATTAGCTGTACTTGCTTTGTATCCACCATTTTATACCCATTCCTTACTAATGTAAGAAAATCATACGGTGGTTTATCGTCATTGCCAAAATTATGTTAGAAATTTCAAGTGATTTATCGGGCATTATGCCATTGCATCAGTTATTTTATGATAATGGATTACGACTGTTATAACCTTGATAGATTAATAAGCTAGCCGCTACTGAAGCATTTAGACTTTGCACATGGCCAATCATCGGAATCGTTAGTGTTTCATCAACGGACTTTTTAAGTAGTGGTGAGATACCCTTACCCTCATTACCAATAATTAGTGCCGTTGCCCCTTTAGCATCCCAACGACGGTAATCTTTACCATTCATATCAGTGCCAAATACCCAAACGCCACGTTCTTTTAATTGTTCAACGGTTTGCACTAAGTTTGTTACTCGTGCAACTGGAACGTGTTCAATTGCTCCAGTTGATGTCTTGGCAACAACTGATGTTAACTGTACTGCGCGACGTTTTGGAATAATAATACCATGGACACCGGCTGCATCTGCCGTTCGCATGATTGATCCTAAATTATGTGGATCTTCAATTGAATCAAGCACCAAAAAGAATGGTGCTTCATCTTTTTGAGCAGCCTTAGCAAACAAATCTTCAATTGTGGCATATGCATATGCTGCAATTGATAACACGACCCCTTGGTGATTTTGACCATTCGTTAATTCATCAAGTTTTGCTTTAGGAGCTTCTTGAATAATTAAGCCACGTTTCTTTGCCAAGCCACTAATTTCATTGCGCGCTTTATCTGCTAAGCCATTTTGCAACCAGACTTTATTAATTTCGGTTGTTCCTTTTAGTGCTTCAACTGAGGCATGATGACCAAATACAAATTCAACTTGATCATCAATTGGTTGACTAACTTCTTTAGCAGGATGCTGGCGACGTTGTTTTGCTGGTTTACGATCAGCTTGTCGTTTGTTATTTTGTTGTCCCATGATTTGCCGTTCGCCCACTTTCCACTTGTTTATAAATCCATGAAATTATTTCTTCCAAGCGTTCTGTTTGACCACTTGCACCTAAATAACCCATCACTGCCTCAAAGCCAGTTGAAATACGATATGTCACCACATCAGTGTTTTTGGCCTTCGTATGCGAATTCGCATTACGTCCACGCTTAAAATATTGTTGCTCTGTTTCAGTATAAATGCCATCTTCTACTATCAATGCATATAATGCAGCATGTGCCTTGGCTGAAACATACTTTGTCGATTCACGTTGTAACTTTGCTGGTTTGGTAATGCCCTTTGCTAGTAGATGTTGACGAATATATACTTCATACACCGCATCCCCATAATAAGCTAAATCCAAACCATTTAATTGTTCATAATTTATCTTCTCATTCATGCTTATTATCATACCATTTTATTGCAAAAATTTGGATAGTAAGTATTGGCAAACATTTTAGGCGAGTGTTTGATGCCATTCTTGAATCATCTGCAACTCAGCGGGTGTAATCTTCCCTGACTGTTGCGCAACTTGAATTAAGCTAGAAAAATTAGTTAATGATGCAAAACTGGTTTGGGCTGCTGCGAAATTTTTCACTGCTGCTGGCAATTCATAAGAAAAAATTGATACCACACCAATCACATTACCAGCTTCTGCACGAGTTGCTTTAACTGCCCCTAAGACTGAACCGCCAGTTGAAATCAAATCATCAATGAGAACAACTTTTTGTTGCGCCGTCAAAGCCCCCTCAATTTGCTTACCGGTACCATGATCTTTCGGTTTTGCACGCACATAGATTAAGGGAAGATTCATGGCTTGCGCTACCCAAGCTGCATGAGGAATACCGGCTGTAGCAACGCCCCCAATAGCTTGAACGTCTGGATATTGTGTTTTAATCAAAGCAGTTAATCCTGCAATAACAATCTCACGTTCTTTCGGAAATGAAATAATTTTACGATTATCTGTATAAATGGGACTTTTAATCCCTGATGCCCATGTAAAAGGTGCCTGTGGTTGTAATTTCACTGCTTCAATATCTAATAATGCCTGGGCAACCTGTTTTTGATAGTCTGTCATGTTTACTCCTCATTAAACGCTTTTGTTATTTGTGTGTAGGCAGCAACTGGATTAGGTGCTTGTGTAATTGAGCGCCCCACCACAATACCATTAGCGCCGTTTTTACGTGCTTGTTGCGGCGTCATAATCCGGCTTTGATCACCTTTGGCATCCCCTTGTAAACGAATCCCTGGTGTAATTGATAAAAATTCAGTACTCGTTGCTTGATGAATCATTGGTGTTTCAAAAGCTGATGAAATAACACCGGCCATGCCTGCTTGCTTTGCTAATTGCGCCAAATGAACCACTGATTCATCCAATGACACAGCCAACTGTTGGGTTGTCTGTAATTCAGTTGGCGTAAACGAAGTCAATTGTGTAATTGCTAGTAATTTCGTTGATTGGTTAGCCATAACAATTGCTGACTTAGCTGCAGCTAACATTTTCTCACCACCAGCTGCATGTAGTGTTAAGTAATCGATGCCTAAGCGCGCTAAATTTTTAGTCGCTTGTCCCACAGTATGTGGGATGTCGTATAACTTTAAATCTAAAAAGACCGTGTATCCGCGTTGCTTTAATGCAGCAACAAATTGCGGTCCCTCACGATAGAATAGTTCCATACCAACTTTGACCGCTAATGATTGCTGTGCTGGAAACTGTGCCAAAAATGCCCAGGTTGTTTTAGCATCGGCAAAATCTAAGGCAATAAACACTGGCTTGTTTTCATTCATAATAGCTCCTTTATGATGATTACTTTTCTTGCGCCTTAACCCATGCATCTTCATCAGTAGGCAGCGGTTGCAGTGCATGTGTTACATCAGCAGCTGTTTCAAAATGGTATTTATCAAGGGCTGCTGGTAATTGTTTAATCAACTTTGACAAAAAGAGTGGATCCTCTTTATTCATAATGCCAACTTGAACTGCTGATGCCCCTGCTAACATTAATTCAAGGGCGTCATCAATTGTTGTCACACCACCAACCCCTATAATTGGAATATCCACAACCGACGCTGCTTCCCAGATAAACTCTACAGCCAATGGGTGAATTGCTTTTCCGGATAAGCCACCTTTACCACGGTATAAACGAACTGAACGATCCATTAAGTCTAAACTCATTCCAACCAAAGTATTTACCATCGTTAACCCATCTGCACCCGCTTTTTGAGCTGCAAGCGCCAGTGGCTTAATATCAGTCACATTTGGTGACAATTTTGCATACACGGCTTTGGTAGTAACGGCACGTACAGCACTAACAGCTGCTGTAATACCAGCAGTAGAAACACCAAATGCACGGCCACCCTCATCAACATTTGGACATGAAAGATTTAACTCAATGGCACTAATACTTGGTATTTTATCAATGATGATAGCCAATTCAGTAAACTCAGTAATTGTTTCTCCAGAAATTGACAGCATTTTTGGTAGGTTTGGTAATTTTTCAGCTAACTTGGGTAAGTAATCTGCTTTAACAGCTGCAATACCTGGGTTCGCCAAACCAACTGAATTTAAAACCCCCGCTTTTGTTTGAATAGTCCATGGTTGTGGGTTACCTTTGCGTGGCTGCATCGTTGTTGTTTTTAATACTAGCGCACCTAATTCGTTTAAATCAAAGTCATCAATGTGATCCAGTCCATAATAGAATGAACCTGACGATGGCATAAATGGATTTTTTAATTCCAAACCAGGTAATGACACAGCATAACGGTTATTATTCATGGGAAGACTCTCCTTTTATTTTATGCAGGGTTAACTGTAAATGATTGTGATTCAAGGACACTAAGTAGTGCTTTAACTGTATCGAATGCTGTAAACAAAGGCACTGCATTTTCAATTGCTGCATTGCGAATGCGACGACTATCATTAACTGTCGCAATATCTTGATGGGTCGAATTAATAACCAATTGTAATGACCCCTTGCTCAAAGCAGTCACCGCATTATGTGCTGTCTCACTAATCTTATCTAGGATTTGTACCCGCAGACCGTTTTTTTGTAAATATTCACCTGTTCCCGCCGTAGCAAATAATTGAAAACCTAATTCATTAAAACGGTGAGCCAATCCTAGTGCTTCTGCCTTATCTTCATCAGCAATCGTAAACAAAACATTACCAGCATGTGGAATTTTAATGTTTGATGCCACAAAGGCCTTATATAAAGCTTTTTCAAAGGTCTTATCAGACCCCATTACTTCTCCAGTTGACTTCATTTCAGGTCCAAGCAATGAGTCTACTGCTGGTAACTTGGTAAATGAAAAGATTGGTGATTTCACATGAACCATTTCTGATTCTGGCACTAGACCTGTTTCAAATCCCATATCTGCTAATTTTTCACCTAACATCACACGGGTCGCTAATTGCGCTAACTTTAATTGCGTTACTTTTGAAATAAAGGGGACTGTCCGTGATGCTCTTGGGTTAACTTCAATCACATAAGCCGTATTATCATGAATAACAAATTGCACATTCATTAAACCAATTGTTTTCAAACTCTTTGCCAATGCTATTGACGCAGCAACAATTTCAGAACGTACTTTATCAGACAATGTTTGTGTCGGATAGACGGACATTGAATCACCTGAATGCACACCTGCTCGTTCAATATGCTCCATAATTCCTGGAATAACCACCGTTTTGCCATCAGATAATACGTCGACTTCAGCTTCTGAACCAACTAGATACGAATCAATCAAAACAGGATGATCATGGGATACTTTTACTGCGCGTCCCATATAATCCTTTAATTCAGCTTGGTTATTAACAATCTCCATTGCTCGTCCACCCAAAACATAAGATGGTCGTACTAATACGGGGTACCCAATTTCATTTGCGGCGGCTAAGGCACCGTCGATGGTCGTAGCAGTTTTCCCAACTGGTTGCGCCAAACCTAGCTGCTTAATCACTTGATCAAACTCTTCTCGATCTTCGGCACGATTTAAGTTGGTAACACTCGTCCCTAAAATATTGACGCCTGCATTAACTAGCGGTTGTGCTAAATTAATAGCTGTTTGACCACCAAATTGGACTACAACACCAATTGGCTTTTCTAACTCAGTCACGTTTAAGACATCTTCTAACGTGAGCGGTTCAAAATAAAGCTTGTCTGAAACCGAAAAATCAGTTGACACTGTTTCTGGATTAGAATTCATAATAATCGCTTCATAGCCAGCTGCTTGAATTGCCTTAACAGCGTGTACAGTTGCATAATCAAACTCAACACCCTGACCAATACGAATGGGTCCTGATCCTAAAACAAGCACACTGGGCTTTTGACTAACAACGGATTCATTTTGCATTTCATAAGTTGCATAATAATAAGGTGTTTGTGATTCAAATTCAGCAGCCACCGTATCAACCATTTTATAAACGGGCTTAATATCAGCTTCCATACGATAGTCTGATACTTCCTGGCTTGTCCATCCCCAAATATCAGCAATGGTTTGATCGGCAAACCCGTTCTTTTTAGCAGCCAACAATACTTTATTATTGTCAACATGCTGTGCTAAAGCTTGCTCAATTTCAATAACATGCAAAATTTTGTCTAAGAAGAAATAATCGATTTTTGTTCGTTCATGAATGACATCAATTGCGACACCTCGACGTATTAATTCACTAATCATAAACAATCGGTCATCACGTGCGGGCATTAAGTCAGCTAATAATTGTTGGCTATTAATATCATTAAAGTTGATATCACGTAACCCAGTCGCCCCAATTTCTAATGAACGAACGGCTTTATTCAACGCTTCTTCAATGTTGCGTCCAATGGCCATAACTTCTCCGGTTGCCTTCATTTGCGTCCCCAAATGGCGATCGGCTGTCGCAAACTTATCGAATGGCCAACGTGGAATTTTAACAACGACATAATCCAAAGCTGGTTCAAAGGCTGCTTTAGTAGTACCCGTTACTGGATTGATAATTTCATCTAATGTCAATCCCACCGCAATTTTGGCAGCCATTTTTGCAATTGGATACCCAGTTGCTTTAGACGCCAACGCTGATGAACGTGAGACACGGGGGTTAACCTCAATAATGTCATATTCAAATGAATTTGGATCTAACGCCATTTGAATATTAACGCCCCCTTCAATTTTCAGAGCGCGGATAATTTTCAAAGCAGCATCACGCATCATTTGTAATTCACGATCAGCTAAAGTTTGTACGGGGGCAACGACGATAGAATCACCTGTATGAATACCAACTGGATCAAAGTTTTCCATTGAAGCAACAATTAGTGCATTATCAGCAGCATCACGCATCACTTCAAATTCAATTTCTTTATAGCCAGCAATCGATTGTTCAATAAGTACTTGTGTCACCGGTGACAACTCTAATCCATTTGCGGCAATATCCTTTAGTTCCGTTTCATTATTAGCAATACCACCACCAGTACCACCTAATGTGTAGGCCGGCCGTACAATCACGGGATAACCACTTTGATTTGCAAAGTCAACAGCTTCTGTAACCGTTACGGCTATCAATGACTCTGGTACCGGTTCATGCAAGCGATTCATTAAGTTCTTGAAAGCTTCACGATCCTCAGCTTCTTCGATGGCTGATAACTTGGTTCCCAATAAAATAATCCCTAATTCATCCAAAATACCTGCTTCTGACAATTCTTTGGCCATATTCAAGCCTGTTTGGCCACCCAAAGTTGGCAAAATTGCGTCTGGACGTTCTTTACGCAAGATTCGTGCTAAAAATTCAAATGATAATGGTTCGATATAAACTTCATCAGCCGTTTCACTATCCGTCATAATGGTTGCTGGATTCGAGTTAACTAAGACAACTTCATACCCTTCTTCTTTTAAAGACATCGCTGCTTGTGTTCCTGAATAATCAAATTCAGCAGCTTGACCAATAATAATGGGACCTGAACCAATGACCAAAATTTTGTGGATATCTGTACGTCTAGGCATGTTGTAATTGTCCTTTCTTACTTTGTGCAATCATTGCTAGGAAATCATCAAATAAGTATTCCGCATCATGGGGACCAGGCGCTGCATCTGGATGAAACTGAACTGAAAATGCAGCGTGATTTTTTAACTTAAGTCCTTCAACTGTGTGATCATTAATTTCTTCATGGGTGATTTCCAAATTCGTTTGTGCAATCGACTTAGCGTCAACAGCGTAGCCATGGTTTTGTGATGTAAAGTCAATTTGATTTTTAACTTTATTACGAACAGCATGATTAAAACCACGATGACCAAATTTCAACTTAAACGTCGTTGCACCATTAGCTAGAGCAAACAATTGGTGGCCTAAGCAAATCCCCATCAATGGCATCTTTTCTTGTAATTCTCGAATAACTGGTAAGATATGCAACACATCTTCAGGATTTCCTGGTCCATTTGACAATAAGACGCCATCCGGATCCATATCTAATATAGTCTTTGCATCAACATTAGCTGGGAAAACCATCACATTCACATCACGTTTAGCTAATGAACGTAAAATAGAATTTTTCAAGCCAAAATCAATCAACGCAATTGATGGCCCATCCGTCGGGTTAACATACGTCGTTTTCGTCGTCATTTTGTTAACTTCATCTGTTGCTGGTTTTGCTGCCTGTAGTTGCGCCAATGCGTCATCAGTAACTTCATCAACAATAACTGCCCGCATCACACCGTATTCTCTAATTTCTTTTGTTAGGGCACGTGTATCAACATCCGTAATACCTGGCAAATCCATTTTTTCTGCCCATTCAGCAAGTGACATTTGTTGGCGCCAATTAGAAGGACGGCGTGCAATTTCATGTGCCACAATGGCATTTGCTGTTGGCTTTAATGATTCATAATCATCACGATTAATACCATAATTGCCGATTAATGGATACGTAAAAGTTAGAATTTGTCCTGAATAAGAAATATCCGTTAATGATTCTTGATAACCCGTCATACCCGTATTAAAAACGAGCTCTCCTGCAACATCTTTTGTAGCGCCAAAAGCTTCACCAGTATAAATTGACCCATTTTCTAAAACTAAATAACGTTGCATGTTTTCCCCCTATGCCTCGTAAACGATTTGACCATCAACCATGGTTAATACTGTCTGCCCGTAAATTGTTGCCCCAATAAATGGTGTATTAACCCCTTTTGAGGCAAATTCGTCTGCTGTAATTTTGTGTGCATGATTAATATCAAATAATGCCAAATCTGCTGGTTGCCCAGCAGCTATTTTCTGTGCTCCTTGTAACCCAAAGGCTTGTTGTGGTTTAACAACCATCCAATCCAATAATTGGTTCAACGTTGCAATACCCGGTTTAACTAAGTGGGTATAAAGCAATTGGAAACTTGTTTCAATCCCCGTAATCCCAAAAGCAGCCCCGATAAATGACCCTTCTTTTTCTGCTTTACTATGCGGTGCATGATCAGTTGCTACCATATCAATGGTGCCATCCAATAATCCCGCAATAACAGCGGTCCGATCAGCTGGTGTTCGAAGCGGCGGATTCATTTTAAAGTAAGCATTATCACCCGTAATATGGGTTTCATCCAATAACAAATGGTGCGGCGAGACTTCAGCCGTCACGTTGACTCCTTGTGATTTAGCAAATCGAACGAGCGCCACTGATGACTTTGTCGAAAGATGTGCGACATGATAATGCACCCCACTAGCCTTAGCTAATACTAAATCACGTGCAAGCTGAGAGGATTCGCCTAAAGGATCCATACCTGGTAACTGTAATGCTTTTGATTTTTCACCTAAATTCATCACGCCACCGTTAATTAATGAATTATCTTCCACATGTGCCACTAATGGTCGTTGTACTTTGGCAGCAGCTTTCATTGCCATTAGCATCGTAGCCGCCGTTTGCACACCCTTACCATCATTTGTAAAGGCAACGGCACCTGCCTTGGCTAGTGCATCAATATCACTGACCTCTTCAGTCGTTAAAGCTGTTGAAATAGCTGCATATTGCTTTAAATGAATTAAACTATTAGCCTCATTATTAGCTTGAATCATTTGAAAATTTTCTAAGTTGTCTGGCACTGGATCTAGATTAGGCATCGCTAATACTGTCGTAAATCCCCCACGTGCCGCTGCTTTTGACCCAGTTGTGACAGTTTCTTTATAGTCAAATCCCGGTTCACGAAAATGTACATGCACATCGACCAATCCTGGTGTAACTAACGCACCATTGGCATCAATCACACGGTCAGTCGTTTCTTTGATATTAGTTGCCACCTTTGTGATCATGCCGTCAATTACTAAAATATCTTGGCGAATTAAGGCACCATCTGTCCCAACACTTTGTGCATTCTTAATCAATATTGATGTCATTTACTGTCTCCTCCATCAGGCCAGTTAAGATGGCAATACGGGCATAAACACCATTAGCCATTTGCGTAAAAATACGTGATTTGTCTGCTTCTACTAATTCATCAGCAATTTCAATCCCCCGATTAACAGGTGCTGGATGCATAATAATGGCTTTGTCATTTAATCGACTATAACGGTTGTAGGTTAAGCCGAATTGTTGATGATACGTTGTTTCTAAAAAATCAGCATTATCTTGTTGGGCTAGCCGCTCATGCTGCACACGCAATAACATCAAAACATCTAAGGTTTCTAGACCCGCATCCATTTCCCGATAAGTACCATATTGATCAAAGTCAGTCGGATACCACTGTTTGGGTCCTGAAAAACTCACTTGTGCACCTAAACGTTTTAAAATTTCAGCATTTGAACGCGCCACCCTTGAATGCGCTAAATCGCCTACAATACGAATATTTAAACCTGCAAAGTAACCAAACTGTTCAAAAATTGTCATTAAGTCAAGTAAGCTTTGTGATGGATGCTGACCATTGCCATCACCTGCATTAACAAGTTGTGGCATCAAGGCTGAATTTTCAGCAATTAATGGCTCATACCAATCATTAATACTGTGCCGGAGTACCACTACATCTACCCCAATTGCACCAAGAGTTTTTAGCGTATCACTGAGTGATTCTCCCTTTTGCGTTGAACTCGTCTGGGGATTAACTTGAATTGGTTGCCACCCTAACTTTGATTCAGCCATTTGAAAACTACTAGCTGTCCGTGTTGAATTTTCAAAAAATAAATTGGCAACATGTTTTGACTGGGTAGGCAACGCTAATTGTCCATTTTTATACGCCAAACTCTTTTTAATTAATTGCATAATTTCTTGTATTGTTAAATCATTTAAATTCACAAAGTTTCGCATGCTATCTCCTCATTGTTTACGCAAAAAAGCCCTATGAATCCAGTGATTCATAAGGCTTACTAAGTTATTCGATAGTATGATTCACCTATTTTGGGTGACTGCCATCAACTTGGGTATCCTTTGTTAGCCTCACTGGACTACACTTAAAGGTTATTCTTGATTGACATTACTATATCATGTTTATTTACTTAGGTAAACAGTTAACTAACTAGTAAAATATAATTAAAACGTTTAACTCATTAGTTTAACAGATTTTATTTTTCATTAAGTTTGTTATTCATCAACAACGTCGTTGATGGTAATAACTCCCGCAACTTCACCTTTTTCAGTAACAACTAAATTAGAGATGTTATGCGTAGCCATCTTACGCCATGCTGCTCGATTTCGTTTATTAACGTCGATACTAATAAACCCTTCTGTCATATAATCAGCAGCTGTTGATTCCTTAACCTTAGTAACATGAAGCATTTTCTTACGAATATCGCCATCTGTCACAATCCCAACAACTTTATCTTGATCCTTTACTAGCGTCATTCCAATACCAAAATCACTAATACGGTAGATAACATCGTTAAGCGGTGTCTCGATATCAACATAAGGTACCTTGGTATGCATGACATTTTTAACTGTTTGCAACAACAGCTTACCAATTGATCCACCTGGATGATACAAAGCGAAATCTTTTTTCGTGAATTGCTTTTCTTTTTGAACCGCAATTAATAACGCATCCCCAACGACCAACGTTGCCGTTGTTGAGTTGGTTGGCGCTAATTTGGTAACGTCCGCTTCAGAAGCCACATCAACAATTAATGCCTCCTGTGTATTTTTTGCCAATGTTGAATCTGATGCACCTGTTAAAGCAATTGTTTTTAAATCTTTACCAAAAATCTCTTGCAACGCAAAATACGTTTGTAATACTTCTTCTGTTTCACCACTATTAGAGACAAATACAACCACATCATCTGCGGATACTCGACCTAAGTCACCATGAAAGGCGTTTCCAGCATCGATGAAAAAGCTTGGTACCCCAATCGAGGAAAATGAAGCCGAAATTTTTTCAGCAATAATACCTGATTTACCAATCGCGATAAAAATTAAACGACCTGTCATCTGTAAAACATCATCAACAAATTGGTCAAAGCTTTCGTCTAAAGCATCACGGACCTTTTCTAAAGTTTTAATTTCAATATTAAAGGTCTCTTTAGCATCTTTATAATAAGTCTTCATCTGCATACACCACCTTACTGTTAAGATGTTCGTGGAATAGCTTGTTGGCTTCTTCTAGGATTGGACGTGCCTTTGATAGATAGAGCTGACTATCTTGATCAGAAATAGCCTTAGGTGGGTTAGGGTGGACTTCAGCAAAAATACCATCAATACCAATTGATAAGGCTGCCCGCATCAATGGGAAGATGTATTCACGATTACCACCAGAATGGTTACCATAACCACTCGGAATTTGAACTGAATGGGTTGCATCGTAAATGATTGGGTAGCCAGTTTCACGCATTTGAATCAAACTCGTCATATCCACCACCAACTGATGATAACCAAACATGGTACCACGTTCAGTGACTAAAATATGCTCATTATCTTGTGAGGCAACTTTATTCACTGCACTCTGAATATCTTCTGGTGCCATGAACTGCGCCTTTTTAATGTTAACAACGCGACCTGTCTTAGCAGCAGCTAACAATAAATCAGTCTGACGACTCAAATAAGCTGGAATCTGCAACACATCAGCAACTTCAGCAACTGGTGCACATTGGTAAGACTCATGGACATCAGTCACAATTGGCACATTATACTTCTCTTTAATCTGACGTAGAATTTCAAGTCCCGTCTCCATGCCAGAACCACGATCAGATGAGATGGCACTACGGTTAGCCTTATCAAAGGATGACTTAAACACATAGTTAATCCCTAACTCATCAGTAATCTTCTTCAATTCTTCAACAACTTCAGCACAAGTTTCATATGATTCAATGGCACATGGGCCGGCTAGTAAAGTTAAACGATCGTCCTTAAAGCCATACTCTTGAAATACTTCACTAATTTTTGGCATATCTTTTCCCCCGCTCTTTGACTAGTTCATTTGCTAAACATTATTAGAAATTATTAATTTTTAAATATTATATGCTAACTATTGCGATTTTTCACTTTTAAAGTCTTCTTCTATTTTGCTTAGTGGGCAAAAAAAGCTGGTTAATGACTTGTAAATCAAGTATTTTAACCAACTTTTTTGTCTTATCATCATTTCAAAAATTAAGCTTCCACAACATGACGAACATATGGATCATCTGAAAAACCTTGATCCAAAATAATGCGCGCCCATTCTTTAGCAGAGTGCAAACTGTGGTCTTTAAAATTACCACATTCACGAATTGTTGTTGCAGGCACGTCATCCCATTGAATATCATCACGAATCTTACGTAGTGCATGCGTAAAGGCAACAGCTACCTCAGTCGATGAATAATCTTGCCAACTAATCACATGAAAACCAGTACGGCAACCGAATGGTGAAATATCAATAATACCGTCTAATTCATCACGCACCAAACTTGCAAATAAGTGTTCCAAAGTGTGTACACCAGCAGTTTCGATGGCGGTTTCGTTTGGTTGCGTCAAACGTAAATCATAATTTACAATTTGTCCACCTGCAGGTCCTTGTTGTGTCTCGATTTTACGAACGTATGGTGCTTGTACCTTGGTGTGATCCAATGAAAAACTTTCAACTTCTGCCATGTTAAATTCCTCCTAAGTAACTTCCCCTAAATTATCGACATGCTTTTAAACAAAAACGTCCCGTAATCAATTAAGATTACGGGACGTTATCACGTGGTACCACCCGAATTTAATAAACCAATTAGGCTCATCCTCTCATCGCTATAACGGGCGTTTCCGAACGGCATTCACGTGTTGTTCATGTCATTTATGACTCCAAGACCATCTTCCAATCAAGTGTTTATCAGTTTTCACCCATCACTGACTCTCTATAAAACACATTGACCGTACTCATCTTATCGCTGTCGATACGACTATGCTAAATCTAATCTCACGTTGTGTCAACTGTTTGATTAAAAAAAGCTCATTTTTGCCATTTATTATTAACGATGCCAACGTGTTCCTTGTGGTGTATCTTCTAAAATGATTGCTTGCTTTGCTAAAGTGTCCCGAATTTCATCAGAACGGGCAAAGTTTTTTGCTGCTCGAGCTTGGTCGCGTTCTTTAATCAATGCATCAATATCAGCATCTAATAATTCTTCTTGTGCTAAACCATCAACCCCAAAAACACCCATTAACGTCACAAGACTATCCAAAATAAATTGAACTGCTTGTTGATAAACAGCCTTAGCATTCGCATATTGATTAGCCAAATCCACTAGCTCATAAATCGCTGTTAACGCATTGGGCGCATTAAAATCATCATCCATTGCTGCATTAAATGCTGCAATATGTGTATTAACTTGCTTTGTTATGTGCTCGTCATTCCCCTCAAGCGCATCCTGCAAGCGGAATTGTAAATTACGATAACCAGTACGAATATGTTCCAAGTTTTGACCTGCTTGCGCCATGTTTTTTGTTGAATAGGCAATCGCACGACGATATTGTGTTGTGGCCATGAAAAAGCGTAATACCATTGGATCATCAATCTGTTGTAATAAGTCATGAACAGTCACAAAATTTCCAAGTGACTTAGACATCTTTTCATTTTCATCACCAACTGTCACAAAGCCATTATGTAACCACATATTCACAAATTGCTCGCCCGTATGAACTTCACTTTGCGCAATTTCATTCGTATGATGTGGGAACGCTAAATCAATGCCCCCACCATGGATATCAAAATGGTTACCCAGATACTTCGTCGACATCACTGAACATTCAATATGCCATCCTGGACGACCTTTACCCCATGGTGAATCCCAGGCAATCGCACCATCACCATCTTCACCTTTCCAAACTGCAAAATCCATTGGATCTTCTTTACGGGCCAATTCAACATCGTCCAAACGCCCTGCTGCATTTGAAGTCATCTCTTGTAAATCTTGATGAGCTAGTGCACCATAATTTTTAAATTTTTTGGCACGATAATACACATCACCAGCTGATTCATAAGCGTAACCTTTATCAATTAAGTCAGTCACAAAATCAATGATTTCTGTAATGTGTTCGGTTGCTCGAGGTCGTACTGTAGCTGGCTTAATATTTAACGCAGCCGTATCCTCATTAAAGGCAGCAATATATTTCTCAGCTAACTGTGGGACTGTAATGTCCTGAGCTGCTGCTGCCTTGATCATTTTATCATCCACATCAGTAAAATTAGATACGTAATCCACCTCATAACCGCGATACTCAAAATAACGACGAATCGTATCAAAGGCAATTGCGGAACGTGCATTTCCAATATGAATATAATTATAGACAGTTGGCCCACAAACATACATACTGATTTTATCTTCATGCATAGGTTGGAAATCTTCCTTAGTCAACGTCATGGTATTAAACATTTTCATCATGTTACGTCCCTCTCTCCTTTTAAAAATGTGGTAACCCTCATTTTTATTAACTGACTAAATGTCAGTATCGATATAAATATTTTACCATATTTCTCTATGACTTAGAATGTGGTCTAAATGGCTTTGGACACCCCACTAAATTACAGCTATAATTTACAATTAAGAATAGCTATTGTATATCATAAAATCATCGGGGGAATTTTAATGTATCAAGCAAATAAAGAACGTTATGACAAGATGGTTTATAATCGTGTTGGTCAAAGTGGTCTAAAATTATCAGCTATCGGATTAGGTCTCTGGCATAATTTTGGCAGTGTCGATCCTATTGAAAATCAAAAAGCCATTATCCATCAGGCCTTTGACTTGGGCATTACCTATTTTGACTTGGCCAATAACTACGGGCCAATACCTGGTAGTGCGGAACAAAACTTTGGCCATATTTTAGCGCAGGATTTACATGCCTATCGTGATGAACTTGTTATTTCAAGTAAAGCAGGTTATGAAATGTGGGATGGTCCTTATGGTAATTGGGGTTCTAAAAAAAGCATCATCGCCAGTGCTGACCAAAGTTTAGCACGACTACAATTAGATTACGTGGATATTTTTTATTCTCATCGCCCTGACCCAGACACACCAATTGAAGAAACAGCACTGGCTTTGGATCAACTTGTTCGCACTGGCAAAGCACTATATATTGGTATTTCTAACTATTCTGGTGCTCAAACTCAGGCAATGATTAAAATTTTCAATGATTTAAAGACACCTTTCATTATTCATCAACCACGCTATAATATGTTCAATCGTCAAATTGAACAGGATTTATTGCCCGTCTTACGCCAGTATGGCAAAGCAGCCGCTGTCTTTAGTCCGCTATCACAAGGTTTGTTGACTGATAAATATCTAAATGGTATTCCAAAGTCCTCACGTGCAGCTAAAAGTAACAGTCCCTTCTTGCATGAAAATCAAGTCGAAGCTACTATTCAAACTGTTCAAAACTTAAACGAGGTTGCTAAAAACCGCCACCAAACATTAGCTGAAATGGCTTTAGCTTGGGATCTTAGACATTCTGAAGTCGCTAGTGTTATTATCGGCGCTAGTCGTCCGGAACAATTAGTTGACAATGTTAAAGCTTTAAACCACTTAAACTTTAGCCAAGCTGAATTAGATCAAATCGATAATATTTTAAGCCAACAACCTCGTATTGATTGGCAAGCACATTAAAATCACATCATAAAAACAGGGCCGTTAATCTACCATCTCAAAATGGTTAGACTAACGGCCCATAATTTTTACACTTTTTATTTTTTAACGCCACCACTCATCAAAGACAGTTACAGGTTGACGGCGTTTATGTTCAGAAGTTGTATACAAATGCTCAATTTGATTAGCATCCGCATCAGATACTTCTTTGCCTTCCAAATAGTCATCAATTGCATCATAGGTTACGCCTAAAGCCTCTTCGTCAGGCAATGCTGGCCGATCTTCTTCCAAATCAGCTGTTGGCACCTTTTCGTATAAGTTTTTTGGTGCATCTAAGTAAGCTAATAGCTGACGACCTTGTCGTTTATTTAAACGATATAATGGTGTCACATCTGCTGCACCATCCCCAAACTTCGTATAAAAGCCTGCTAACGCTTCGGCTGCATGATCAGTTCCAATCACAACACCTTGTTTAGCTGCAGCAACACCATACTGTGCAATCATACGCTCACGAGCTTTAATATTTCCCTTATTAAAATCAGTTACTGCAATACCATTAGCTTCTAACTGCGTCACAACACCTTCAACTGAATCTTTAATATTAACCGTTACTGTTTGATCAGCACCTTGCCAAGCAATAGCAGCCATTGCATCTGACTCATCAGATTGTTGACTATATGGTAACCGCATCGCAATAAATTGATAAGTTTTATCACCAGTTTCTGCACGTAGTTGCATAACAGCCAACTGCGCTAACTTACCAGCCAACAATGAGTCCTGGCCACCTGAAATACCTAATACAAGAGTCTTAAGACCGGTCTTAATTAAGTAATCTTTCAATAATGATATTGAACGGTTAATTTCAGTTTCTGAATCAATTGTCGGTTGAACACCTAATGTTTGAATAATCTCTGCTTGTAATGTTCGCATAACAGCCTCCCTTAAGAAATATTACTATTAATTGTTTTTATTAATTTCATCAACATATGCACGGGTTTTCTTAATAAGATTCATCTTATGGTCCCATGCATCTTGTGACAAATCAACAGGATATTCTTGTGGATTCATATCACGGCGATATTCTGAATATAATGAATTGATGTGGTGTTGGGCAAATGTCCGTACTTCATCCAAAGTTGGTAGTTTATAAACCAATTCGCCGTCCACAAAAATATCTTGTAAGATTGGTCGTGCTGTATAATCAACAACTGTCTTATTCAAGTATGGATAACTAGGATGGAACATATACAAGCCCTCAGGCAAATTAGTTGGGTCTTCATGCCATAAGGCAACATAATCCCCTTGTGACTTACCATCAGAATTACGTGTAATACGCCAAACTTGCTTTTGACCTGGCGTTGAAATCTTTTCAGCCGACCCTGAAATCTTAATTGTGTCGGTCATCTCACCATTTTCATCCTCGACTGATACCACTTTATAAACACCACCAAGCGCAGCCTGGTCGTATGCCGTGATTAATTTTGTTCCAATACCCCATGTATCAATTTTAGCACCTTGGAACTTCAAACTCTTAATCGTTGTTTCATCCAAATCATTTGATGCCACAATAGATGCCTCTGGAAAACCAGCTTCATCCAACATCTTACGAACCCCTTTAGAGACGTAAGCCAAGTCACCTGAATCGATACGAACACCGATAAAGTTAATTTTATCACCCATTTCTTGTGCCACACGAATTGCAGCTGGCACACCAGAGCGTAATGTATCATACGTATCAACCAAAAAGACCACATCATGATGCGTCTCTGCATAGGCTTTAAAAGCTTCATAATCATTACGATAGACTTGTACTAAACTGTGTGCATGTGTCCCAGAAATTGGAATACCAAATAATTTACCTGCTCGCACATTTGAAGTTGCGTTAAAGCCCCCAATGTAAGCAGCACGTGTTCCCCAAAGGGCTGCGTCCATTTCTTGTGCACGACGTGAACCAAATTCCATCAAAGTTTGATCACCAACAACTGAACGAATTCTTGAAGCCTTTGTGGCAATCAAAGTTTGATAGTTAATAATGTTTAGTAACGGGGTCTCTATTAATTGCGCATCAAAAACAGTTGCCTCAACCTGCACGATAGGCTCATTGTTAAAAACAACATCTCCTTCGCTTGGCATCCGAACGGTTCCTTTAAAGCGCCAATTTTTTAAGTAATCTAAAAATGCTTCATTAAACTCCCCAGTTGAACGTAGATAATCAAGATCACTCTGAGAAAAATGTAACCCACTCAAAAAATTTACAACCCGTTCCAATCCTGCAAAAACGGCATAACCATTTTGAAATGGTAGTTTGCGAAAGTACATTTCGTAAACTGCCTTGCGTTCATGAATTCCCTTCATAAAGTACGTTTGCATCATTGATAATTGGTACGCATCTGTGTGTAATGCCAAGCTATCATCTGGATATGCTAAAGCCATAACAAAATTCTCCTCATTTTCTATATTGTTACTATTTTAACACAAATCACAGGGTGTAAAGTCATGTTAGGATGATATAACTAGTGGTATACTAAGGAAATTGTCACAGCAATAATTTTTTATTAAGGAACGATTATCATGATTCATCATTATCCAATTAAAGAATCAATGCGCACGGGGATGTTGCTCGCAGCAACAGCTGGCTTTATTGATGCCTATACATTTCAAATTCATGATATGCGTTTTGCAAGCTTTCAAAGCGGTAATTTATTACAAATTGGTCTAAATATTGCCAACGGTAAATGGTTACATGCCTTAATTTATTTCTGGCCCGTATTTGCTTTTTTAATGGGCACTAGTTTTAACCAGCTTTTGAAACAATTTGCAAAAAAACACCAGCAATCACATACTATGATAGCTTTACTCATTGAATTTATAGGTTTAGTCGGTGTCGCTTTATTAGAATATCACACTGTTTCATCCAATATTATCCTGCCATTACTAGCCTTTTTTATGGCCATTCAGGCAGATACATTTAATCTCATTCATGGAATGCCTTATATGACCATCTTAAGCACTGGTAATTTACGAACCCTTAGTAGTGGTTTAACTAATGGTTTATTATGGCATGATAAATCGGCGTTGCATCGTGCTGGACGGGTGGCTCCCGTTATTTTGGCTTTTTTTGCTTCAGCAATTTTGGCTTTTTTTGCGATGCAATTATTACATCAAGGTGCACTCTTCATCGCCCCCATTTTAATACTAGGCATCCTTGTTTTGGTTAATCGTGAAGAAAAATGATAGTGGTAGTTGACACAACAGATAATATCAACTAAAATACGGTTAAGTATTTCAGAAGAATAAACAAGTTGATCAGGAAAGTAAATTAATTATGATTTGTTAAGAGAGACAGTATTTGGTGTAAGCTGTTCAAATCATACTAGTTGAAAATGGCCTGTGATTGGCGTTAATGAGTAGCAAGTCTATAAATTAACGACGGAATGGTCTACGTTAAAAGACACACGAATCAGCATAGCATCATATCGCTCACTGCTCGCTCGTTGCTAAGGTTTTAATTAGTAATAGTTAAAATAAAAGTAGAATGGTAACACGAGACTCGTTTCTATCAGATTATATCTAATCATGATGGGACGAGTCTTTTTTGTTCCCCTTCCTTTCTAAAATACACTAACTCATACTTATAAAATTGTCTAAGGAGAAACGTTATGACACATAAAGGATTAAAAATTGGTACTATCTTAGCAGTTAGTGCCTTTGCTGCTGGAACTATTGCGCCTATTACGGCTAATGCTGCTGCCAAAAAAACAGTAACTGTTGGAATTGTTGGTACTAGTGATAAAGAACTTTGGGATAATATCAACAAAACAACGCAAAAGAAATATAACTTAACTGTTAAAACAAAAGTCTTTACTGACTACAACCAACCAAACAAAGCCGTTGCTGACGGATCACTTGACTTAAATGCTTTCCAACACGTTTATTTCTTAAACAACTGGAATAAATCAAATAACAATAAGGTCAAAGCAATTGGTAAAACTTTCATTACCCCAATTCGTCTTTATTCTGAAAAATACAAAGACGTTAAAGATTTTAAAAAGGGTGATAGTATTGCCGTACCAAATGACAGTACTAATGAAGGCCGTGCTTTAACTTTGCTACAATCAGCTGGCTTGATTAAAATCAAGAAAGGGGTTGATTTGCCAACCCTTAAAGATATTCAATCGAACAAGTTAAACCTTAAATTTAAAGAAGTTGCTGCTGATCAAGGCCCATCTTCTCTAAAGTCAATGGATGGTGCTGTTATTAATACTAACTATGCCCAAGAAGCTAAACTTAAGTTAAATTCAGCTGTCTACGTTGAACCAATTAATAAAAAGTCAAAGCAATGGATTAATGTTATTGTTGCCCGCAAGAGTGATGCTAACAAGAAAGCATACAAGCAAGTCGTTAAAACTTACCAAAGCAAGCAAACAAAGCAATACCTAAAGGACACTTGGGGTAAGGCTGAAATTCCATCATGGGATATCAAGTTGAAGTAAGCCATTTGCAACAACCGTGACGGGCCTTCGCTCGTTCACATACATATCAATAGTAGGAGAAGAATATGGCTGTTATTTCATTAAAAAATATAAATGTAACTTTTAAACAAAAAAAAAGTGAAATTGTCGCTGTTCAAGATGAATCCATCGAAGTTGAAAAAGGCGATATTTATGGCATTGTTGGTTATTCTGGTGCTGGTAAGTCAACGCTGGTTCGTACCATTAATTTATTGCAACGTCCAACCAAAGGTTCAGTCATTGTAAACGATATCGACATGCTACAACTTTCACCAAAAGAATTACGTAATCAACGTAAGAAAATTGGGATGATTTTCCAGCATTTCAATCTAATGAATGAGTTAACAATTTTTGGCAACGTCGCACAACCTTTGAAACATTCTAATTTATCAAAAGTTGATAAAGCTAAAAAGGTTAACAAATTACTAAAACTTGTTGGTCTTGATGACCGTGCTGATAACTATCCTAATCAACTTTCTGGTGGTCAAAAGCAACGTGTGGCCATTGCACGTGCATTGGCAAATGATCCTGAAATTTTGATTTCTGATGAGGCAACTTCAGCCCTAGACCCCCGAACGACTAACCAAATTTTGGCATTACTAAAGCAATTAAATCGTGAATTAGGCTTAACTATTGTTTTGATTACTCACGAAATGCAAGCCATCAAAGAAACTGCTAACAAAGTTGCTGTGATGGAAAACGGTACGATCATTGAACGTGGTTCGTTATTAGAAATTTTTACCAATCCTCAAAAGCCACTAACAAAAGATTTCATCAATACAGCTACTAATTTGGATGAAGCACTTGTTAAGGTGAATGAGCTATTAACCACCCAACCACTAGCAGACGATGAAGAACTAATCAAAATCAGTTATGTTGGTGCCGATACAGCGCAACCATTACTATCAACAATTTATGCAGATTTCGATGTCACAACAAATATTCTCTATTCAAACATGGAAATCTTGACACAGACACCTGTTGGTCTTGCCGTTGCAATATTTAAGGGAACGGTTGCTAATCGTAAGGCTGCTAAAGCAAGTTTTAGTGATCACGGGGTGGTCATTACTGAATTACAAGGAGGTACCAACTAATTATGGGATGGATTCAAGAACATATGCCTAATGCTTACGCTTTGGGCTGGTCAGGTGACTATGGCTGGGGTGTTGCAATTTGGCAAACAGTTTATATGACTCTCGGCGCCGCCATTATTGGTGGTATTATTGGTTTGTTATTTGGGATTGGCTTAGTTTTGACTGCCGATGACGGGATTGCACCTAATCGCACAGCTTTCCAAATCTTAGATAAAATTGTTTCAGTTGGGCGTGCTATTCCATTCATCATTATGGTGGTGGCTTTCTCACCTCTAACACAATTAATTGTCGGTACAACTATTGGAACAACAGCTGCGCTAGTCCCACTGTCCCTTGGTGTTTTCCCCTTTTACGCTCGTCAGGTACAGGTTGCTTTACTTGGTGTTGAAGGTGGTAAAGTTGAAGCTGCTCGTTCGTTTGGCGCAACTAATTGGGACATTATCTCAGACGTCTACTTACGAGAAGGTCGTGCCGAACTAATTCGTGTTTCAACTGTTACATTAATCAGTTTAGTTGGTTTGACTGCAATGGCTGGCGCTATCGGTGCTGGTGGTCTTGGAACAACTGCAATCGTTACCGGTTACCAACGTTTCCAAAACGACGTTATGTGGACTGCAACGGTCATTATCCTACTGTTCATTGTCATTATTCAATTTGTGGGTGACTTACTAGCAAAGCATGCTCGTCATAACTAAATGTTAATAAAAATAAGGATGGAACAAAAATGTTCCATCCTTATTTTTTATTTATTTTTTTGTTGAAATAATTCATTTGCAACCGTTAGATTTCCCAACGCATCAATGGCTGTATTAGGAACAACAACCGTATTAGATTGGCCGTTTGCAACTTCACGGAAAGCATCAATATTTTGCGCAGCTAGATACTTGCTATCTACAGCTGCTAGGGCATCATTCGCTTTTTGAATACGATATGCTTCAGCATCAGCCGCTAAACGCACTGCCTTTGCTTTCGCTTCAGCAGTCGTCACTAAGGCGTCATTTTTAGCTTTTGTGGTCAATTCAATTGAACGTGCTTCACCCTCTGCTTTTGCAATAGCTGCCTCACGTTCACGCGTGGCATTAATTTGCTTATTCATTGATTCTTGAATTTCCGGTGTTGGTTGGATTGTATCAATATTAATCCGATCAACATTAACACCATAAGCATCCGTAATTGTCGCTAATTCATGACTTAACGCAGCGTTAATTCTTTCTGTCCCATTAAGAACATCATTCAAATCCATCGTACCAATAATTCCACGTAAATGCGCTCTCGATTGTTGAACCATAGATTTAATTGAATCCGCATTTTCAAAAGTAAATTTATATGGGTTCGTAACATGATAATTCATTGAAAGTGAAATAATAACTTCTGCATTATCTTGTGAAATAACACTTTGTTCACTTAAACTAAGTGGTACCTGTGCCAAATCGACTCGATCCACTCGCGTAATAATCGGTATTGTAAAATGAATACCAGGTGTAATTTGCTTTTTATACTTACCTAAAATCGAAACCATACCTACCATATTTTGTGGAATGATTCGAATACTTGAAACCAACAAATAAATGATCAATAAAAAGATAATGACATATAAAATACTAGCTAATATCATTTTTTGACGTCTCCTTTTCTAAGCTAATCGCATTGCCTTGTACTGCAACGATTACAACCTCATCTCCCCAGATTAATTTTTCGGTTGTCGTAACACGATAATAAATACCATTTAATTTAACAAAGCCATCCGCATAGTTATCCATAGATAAAGTAAACGATTTATCCAACAGGCGATTATCAAAATTATAGTTCATAATAGTTTTTACCATATTTAAATGCTTTTTCAACAACTAGAAAATTACCGACTTGTTGCCGAATTCGAACTGTATCACCCATCTTTAGATCAATACCCCGATAATCAAAATAGTGACCATTAACTAACATACGATTTGCCATAAAATTACTTGGTGTTAAGTGTATTGTCATACCCGTTGTATTTACATTACGTTTCCTATTCATTTGTAACCCCCCCAAGAACACTTTTGTTTTAGTATATACTAGCTTTGCTAACACGTAAATTATTAAAAGTGATTTTTAGAAAAATCATTATTTTTTTTCGATAAATCAAAAACTCAACACTACAAAAGTCTTTCATTACTGCAGTCCCGAGTTTCGGGTATACAAAAAAAAGCACAAAAAAACCTCACACGTTATAGGTGCGACATAAATGCCTTTCAACCTAGACTTGGCTATTAGCCATCATCTTAGCGGTTTATACCATATAACATGAGAGATCTCATTGTGTTTATTAATTAACCAATGAAATTAGTCAACCAATTCCAAGATAGCCATTGGAGCAGCGTCACCACGACGTTGAGTAGTCTTCAAAATGCGAGTGTAACCACCGGCACGACCCTCAAAGCGAGGTGCAACATCGTTAAATAAGTGTTGCAAAGCTGTTTCAACTTGAACTTTGTTATCATCAGTTGTTTTTACGTCTGCAACAACGTTACGCATAAAGGCAGCTGCCTTGCGGCGTGATGATAAATCACCATGCTTACCCAACGTAATCATTTTGTCAGCAGTACGACGAACTTCTTTTGCACGAGCTTCAGTCGTAATGATACGACCATTGATTAATAGATCAGTAGTCAAATCACGCAACAAAGCCTTACGTTGTGCACTGTTACGTCCCAACTTACGGTATCCCATGAGTGTGTCCTCCTTTACTTGGTATTCTATCGTTTAAACTAATCTTCCTTGCGGAATCCCAAACCTAGCAATGTAAGTTTGTCTTGGATTTCGTCAAGTGATTTCCGACCGAGGTTACGAACAGACATCATTTGAGTCTCCGTACGCTCAGTTAACTCTTGGACAGAGTTAATCCCGGCCCTTTTGAGACAATTATAAGAGCGAACAGACAAGTCCAATTCTTCAATTGGCGTATCTGCATGTTTTGCGGTTGGCTCTTCTTCCTTGTCTGCCATCACTTGTGCAGTAATTGCACGCTCAGACATATCAACAAATGCGTTCAAATGATCAGACATAATACGAGCGGCCAAAGAAACAGCTTCAGTAGCTGTCAATGAACCGTCAGTCCAAACATCCAAAGTTAATTTATCAAAGTCATCACGTTGACCAACACGAGTGTTTTCAACTTGATAGTTGACGCGTTCGATTGGGGTAAAGATTGAATCAATTGCTAGAACGCCAATAGGCATTTCATCATGCAATTCCTTATTCTGGTCCCCTGAAACATAACCACGACCACGAGCAGCAGTCAAAGTCATGTGCAAAGTAGCCCCAGCCGCAACAGTAGCAATGTGAAGATCTTTATTCAAGACTTCAACATCACTATCACCAGTTATATCACCGGCCGTCACATCAGCGGGACCGGTTACGTTAACTTCGAGTGTTTTTTCATCGTCACTGTCGATGCGCATTGAAACCTTTTTAAGGTTCAAAATAATTTGCGTGACATCTTCAACGACACCTTCGACCGTTGAAAATTCATGCAAAACGCCATCAATCTGTACTGAATTGATTGCCGCACCAGGCAATGAAGACAACAATACACGGCGTAGTGAGTTACCCAAAGTAGTTCCGTAACCACGTTCAAGCGGCTCAACCACAAACTTACCGTAATTGCTATCCTCTTCAACCAGCATAATCTTAGGATTTTCGAATTCAAGCATACTGTTTGTTACCCCTTTCAAAGCTTGTTGTGCACTATTTGCAACCGGCAATTAGACACGACGACGCTTTGGTGGACGTGAACCGTTGTGAGGTACTGGTGTAACATCCTTAATAGATGAAACATCCAAACCTGCAGCGGCTAACGAACGGATAGCTGACTCACGACCTGAACCAGGTCCCTTAACAGTTACCTCAACAGTCTTCATGCCATTTTCCATTGCGCTCTTAGCAGCAGCTTCAGCAGCCATTTGCGCAGCAAACGGCGTTGACTTACGGCTACCTTTAAAACCAAGTGCACCAGCTGATGACCAAGCAACAGCATTTCCTTGAACGTCGGTGATCATTACGATCGTGTTGTTGAACGTTGCGTGGATGTGTGCTACACCAGACTCAATATTCTTACGTACACGACGCTTACGATTAGTACGACCTGCCATAATCAAGTTATCTCCTTTCTAGTTAGTTTAAATTACTTCTTCTTACCTGCAATTGCAACAGCTGGGCCCTTACGAGTACGAGCGTTGTTCTTCGTGTGTTGTCCACGAACTGGTAAGCCCTTACGGTGACGGATACCACGGTATGAATTGATTTCTTGTAGACCTTTAATGTTCATTGAGACCTCACGACGCAAGTCACCTTCTACCTTAATACCATCAACGACGGCACGGATAGCGTCTTCTTGGTCTGGGGTTAAGTCACGAACACGGACATCCTCAGAAACCTTTGCATCTGCCAAAACTTTTTGTGCAGTTGCATTCCCGATTCCATATACATATGTTAATGCGATCAC
Organism: Weissella sagaensis; assembly: GCF_010306265.1. NCBI lineage: Bacteria > Bacillati > Bacillota > Bacilli > Lactobacillales > Lactobacillaceae > Weissella > Weissella sagaensis. The sequence continues at coordinate 211,410 of NZ_BLKA01000001.1, forward strand.
GATACGCTTATCGCGAGGCAAATCAACACCAGCAATACGAGCCATTACGATTACCTCCTTTTTCTATATAATAAATAAATTTTCTAACGTCAGTAAAATTACTTACCTTGACGTTGCTTGTGCTTTGGGTTTGCAGAGCAAATCACCATTACACGACCATTACGCTTGACAACCTTGCAGCTGTCGCACATACGCTTAACTGATGGACGAACCTTCATGATATTTACCTCCTTGAATTTTTTGTACGATTTGCTTACTTGAACCGGTATGTAATACGGCCCTTCGTCAAATCATATGGCGACATCTCAACCGTTACACGATCTCCAGGTAGAATACGAATGAAATTCTTTCGGATCTTACCAGAAACGTGTGCTAAGATGTCTGCGCCGTTTTCCAGTTCAACGGTAAACATGGCATTGGGCAAAGTTTCCTTTACCACACCAGAAATTTCAATAACATCACTGGCCACGTTGCTGCCTCCTTAGTTGTGACATTGGAGAACGTAACAAGTTATTATAACACGATAGATTTACCTTGAAAAGTAAAAAATATTGGTTAAACTTAGTCGTTCTTCAAACTATCAAGTAACTTCTTTACATCTGCGAACACGACATCAAGCTCACGTGAACCATCGATTTTATTTAATAGACCTTTTTCGTCATAAAATTCAGCGATTGGTTCAGTAAGCTTACCATTAACGTCCAAGCGATTTTGAATCACTTCAGGCGTGTCATCTGCACGTCCACGGGCCATCATACGATCAACTAATACTTGCATATCAGCAGTAAAGTAAAGAACAGCGTCCAATGAACGGCCTTCTTTACTTAGCATATCTTCTAAAGCTTTCGCTTGCTCTAAGTTACGAGGGAATCCATCTAAGATAAATCCTGGTTTCGTATCTTCTTCTGCTAGACGCTCGGCAACAATACCGTTAGTAACTTCGTCAGGAACTAAGTTACCAGCATCCATATAAGACTTTGCTTGCATACCAAGATCAGTTTCGTTGGCCATTGCCGCACGGAACATATCACCCGTACTGATGTGTGGCAAGTTGTACATCTCAACGATCTTTGCAGCCTGGGTTCCTTTACCAACACCTGGCAAACCCAACAACATGATGTTCAAACTCATTTTGTCTCGACTCCTTCTCGAATAAATCCAACATACTGCCGCTTCATCATCAATCCTTCAAGTTGGCGAATCAGGTCAATTGCCACACCAATGACAATCAAGATCGACGTTCCTGACATTGCAAGGTTACTATCCAACCCAAAGAAGTGTGTTGCTAGAATTGGTGCTAAAGCGACAAATCCTAGGAACAAAGCGCCGACTACTGACAAACGCATCAATAGTCCTGACATCCACTTTTCAGTAGATGGACCAGGCCAGACGCCTACAATATAACTACCTTGTTTTTGTAGATTCTCTTGTACCTTTTCAGGATTAACCTGAACAAACGCATAGAAGAATGTAAACAAAACAATCAGTAATGTATACACAATACCACCTTGCATCGTTTGAATTGAAAGGTATTGCATAACTGTATTATACCAACTTGCGTCTGCAAACTTAGTTGCAAATGCTTGCAAAATAGTTTGTGGCGTAACCAATAATGATGACGCAAAGATAACCGGGATAACCCCCGCAATATTAATACGTAATGGTAGATAGGAAGAACTTCCTGCACCTGTCGAACGACGTGTATATTGCATTGGTACCTTGCGAATCGCCTGATTAAACCAAGTAACAAAGCCAATAACAATTATAAAAATCATCATTAGTCCAATCAAAAATGCCCATCCACGCGCTGGATCGTCACCTTGTAGGATATGTTCCTTGAATAGTTGATAAATACCTGCTGGTAAACGCGCAATTATACCAGCAAAAATCAACATTGAAACACCTTGACCAAGACCACGTTCAGTAATCATCTCACCTAACCAAACTGATAACATTGTACCAGCCGTTAAAATGAATCCGATTAATATGTAAGTCTCTGCATTTGGTGTTTTCACCAAGTTAACTTGGCTTAGTTGATTAAATCCTGCCGTGATTCCAATAGATTGGACAAAAGCTAGGACAATGGTCAGCCACCGAGTAACTTGGTTCAACTTACGTCGTCCCACTTCACCTTGTTTCGACCATTCAACAAATCGTGGCACAATATCCATTTGTAGGAGCTGTACCACGATTTGTGCAGTAACGTATGGTGAAACTCCCATTGCAAATAATGAGTAATTTGTTAATCCACCACCGCTAAACATATTCAAAATGCTGCCGAGCCCAGAATTTGCTACCTCTGTTAATGCCGCCGTGTTAATACCCGGGACAGTAATATAGGCACCTAACCGATAAACAATTAGGATTCCCAAAGTAAAAAATAGTTTCTTTCGAATATCTTTTTCTTTAAGTGAATCGAGCACGGTTTTCAGCATTAGATCACCTCAGCTTTACCACCAGCAGCTTCGATAGCTGCGGTTGCTGCTGCTGAGAACTTGTTAGCTTTAATAGTCAATGATTTCTCAAGTTGACCATTTGCCAAGATCTTAACACCGTTCAATTCGTTCTTAACAATACCTGCTTCAACCAACAATGCTGGAGAAACTTCAGTACCGTTATCAAAACGATTCAACATGTCAAGGTTGACAACAGCATACTCCTTACGGTTAATGTTCGTGAAACCACGCTTTGGCATACGACGGAACAATGGCATTTGTCCACCTTCGAAACCTTGACGAGTCTTACCACGAGCCTTTTGACCTTTTTGACCACGACCTGCAGTCTTACCATTACCTGATGACTCACCACGTCCAACACGGTTGCGGACGTTACGTGCACCTTCAGCTACTTGGAGTTCATTTAGCTTCATTAGGGTTTTACCTCCTTCAATGCAATCTAATTATTTAGCTCTTACTTAACTACTTCAACAGTAACCAAGTGAGCAATCTTGAACACTGCACCACGCGTTGCTGCGTTGTCAGGCAATACGACTGATGATTGGACCTTGTTCAAACCAAGGGCCTTAACAATCGCACGTTGCTTTGGCAAACGGTGGGCAGCACTCTTTACAAGAGTAATTTTAACTTGTTCAGCCATTTTCTGCCTCCTTAATCTGCCAAGTGCTCTAATGAGACCTGACGCAATTCAGCAACTTCTTCAGCGTTCTTCAATGAGTTGATTGCATCGAAAGTTGCGCGTACAACGTTAATTGGTGTAGCTGAGCCTAATGACTTTGCAGTCACATCACCAACTCCAGCTAGTTCCAAAACGGCACGAGCAGCACCACCAGCTGCTACTCCAGATCCTTCAACGGCGGGCTTCACTAGGATGCGGCCACCAGCAAAGACACCCAATGTAGAGTGAGGAAGGGTTGTACCAACCATAGGTACACTAATAATGTTGCGCTTTGCATCTTCAGCAGCCTTACGGATTGCTTCAGGAACTTCTTGCGCTTTACCAGTACCAAAACCAACATGTCCGTTACGGTCACCAACAACTACCAAAGCAGCGAAACGCAAACGGCGTCCACCTTTAACAACCTTGGTAACACGGTTGATGGCTACAACGTTTTCTTCAAGCTCACCGAGCTTATTTGCATCAATAAATGCCATGTTTTTCTTTCCTCCTTCCCTTAGAACTTCAAACCAGCTTCACGAGCTGCTTCAGCCAAAGCTTGTACACGACCGTGGTACAAGTAACCACCACGATCAAATACAACAACTTCAACATTAGCTTCTTTTGCTCGTTCTGCGATTAAAGCACCAACTTTAGCTGCCTGTTCAGTTTTTGGAGCAGTCTCAATTGACTTATCCAAAGTTGAGGCACTAGCAAGCGTCACACCCGCTACGTCATCAATTAATTGCGCGTAGATGTTCTTGTTAGAACGGTAAACGTTCAAGCGTGGGCGCTCAGCAGTACCAGAAATCTTTCCACGAACGCGAGTGTGTCGGTGTTGACGCACTTTGTTCTTGTCTGACTTCGTAATCATGTTCGTAACCTCTTTTTTTCAGTTCGAAAGATATACTCATAAGTAAAATCGTAACGTTGCTTACGACTTTAAGCACAAAGCTTAAGTTTACTTACCAGTCTTACCTTCCTTACGTGCAACGTATTCACCTTCGTAACGAATACCCTTACCCTTGTATGGTTCAGGTGCGCGTACGGCGCGGATTTCAGCAGCGAAATCACCAACAAATTGCTTGCTGATTCCTGCAACTGTAACCGTCGTTGAGTCAGGAACTTCAACAGTTAACCCTTCACGAGCTTCAAATTCTACGGGGTGTGAGTAACCTACGTTCAAAACAAGCTTGTCGCCTTGCTTTGCTGCACGGTATCCAACACCGACTAGCTTCAATGTCTTCTTGAAGCCATTTGAAACACCCTCGACCATGTTGTTAACAATGGCACGAGTAGTTCCGTGAAGTGCCTTCATGCGTCCATCATCAGATGGGCGAGTGAATGAAACCTCAGTTCCATCAACAGTCAAATTGATTTCGTGAGCAATCGTGCGTGATAGCTCACCTTTAGGTCCTTTAACAGTAACAACGTCACCTTCGCGTGATAGTTCAACGCCAGCTGGCAATGTTACGGCCTTATTACCAATACGACTCATTGGTTGACACCTCCTTATTTAAATTTTGTTTTTACCAGACGTAAGCCAATACCTCGCCACCAATTTTCTTGGCGCGAGCTTCTTTATCGGTGATAACACCTTCAGAAGTTGAGATGATTGCAATACCCAAACCGTTTAATACCTTAGGTACATTATCTGACTTAACATATGTACGTAGACCAGGCTTTGAAATACGCTTCAAACCTGTAATTACGCGAGTCTTGTCAGCAGAATACTTAAGGAAAACACGGATGACACCTTGCTTGTCATCTTCAATGTATTCAACGTCACGAACAAAGCCTTCACTCTTTAAGATCTCGGCGATGTCCTTCTTGATCTTTGATGCAGGTACTTCAACTGAGTCGTGGCGAACCATGTTCGCATTACGAATGCGTGTCAAAAAATCTGCAATTGGGTCAGTCATTGACATTGATATTTGCCTCCTATTATTAATTACTGTAAATCAGTGTTGATTACTTTGAGAAAGGCATACCCATTTGAGTAAGCAATTCACGAGATTCCTCGTCTGAGTTGGCAGTCGTTACAAGAACGATATCCAAACCACGAACGCGGTTAACCTTATCATAATCAATTTCTGGGAAAATAAGTTGCTCACGAACTCCCAATGTGTAGTTTCCACGGCCATCAAAAGCCTTTGGTGAAACTCCACGGAAGTCACGAACACGTGGCAATGAAACGTTGATCAACTTATCTAAGAAGTCATACATACGTTCACCACGCAAAGTAACCTTTGTACCGATTGCCATACCCTCACGCAAACGGAAGCCAGCGATTGACTTCTTAGCACGAGTGATAACTGGCTTTTGACCAGCAATCAATTCCAATTCAGCAACAGCTTCATCCAAGTTCTTTGAGTTTGAAACAGCATCACCAACACCCATGTTAAGCACGATCTTTTCGATCTTAGGTGCTTGCATGATTGATGAATACTCAAACTTCTCGACCAATGAAGGTGTAACTTCATTGACGTACTTTTCCTTCAAGCGATTTGCCATGATAATGATTTCCTCCTTTCACCTAGAAAATTATGCTAAAGTCTTTCCAGACTTCTTAGCGAAACGTACCTTCTTACCATCTTCAACTTTGTAACCAACCTTAGTTGGTTCGTTAGTAGAAGGGTCAAGCAATTGTACGTTTGAAACGTGGATTGGAGCTTCAAGCTCAACAATACCACCTTGTGGGTATTGGTTATTAGGCTTTTGGTGCTTCTTAACCATATTGACACCTTCAACAACAACGCGGTTTTGGGCTGCGTCAATCTTTACGATTACGCCTTCCTTACCCTTGTCCTTGCCGGCGATAACCTTAACCTTGTCACCAGTCTTCACAAACATGCGAGGCTTCCTCCTTGATTTAATGATGGTAATTACAATACTTCAGGTGCCAATGACACAATACGCATGTAATCATTGTCACGCAATTCACGCGCAACAGGTCCAAAGATACGAGTACCTACTGGACTTTTATCATCTTTAACGATAACAGCAGCATTTTCATCGAAACTGATGTATGAACCATCAGCACGGTGTGTACTAGCGGCAGTACGAACGATAACGGCTTTAACAACGTCACCCTTCTTAACATTTCCACCAGGAATAGCTTGCTTAACAGTTGCGACGATCATGTCACCGATTCCGGCAAACTTACGACCAGATCCACCTAACACCTTGATAGTCAAGATTTCACGTGCACCTGAGTTATCTGCAACCTTTAAACGACTCTCTTGTTGAATCACGATTTTGTCCTCCTTCCGTTATTGGTAATATTCGAGATTAAACGATTAGATAATAACGGCCTTCTCGACGATTTCTACCAAACGGAAGCGCTTTGTAGCTGATGTTGGACGTGTCTCCATGATACGTACCAAATCACCTGTCTTAGCTTCGTTGTTCTCATCGTGAGCCTTAAACTTTTTCGTGTACTTAACACGCTTACCATATACTGGGTGGTTCTTGTAAGTGTTGATGGCAACAGTAACTGTCTTATCCATCTTATCTGAAACCACGCGGCCTTGGTAAACCTTACGTGTGTTACGAGCTTCAGTCATAACGAACGGTCTCCTCTCTTAGTCTACTTGTTCAATTCTTGTTGACGAATGACCGTCTTGATACGGGCAATTTGCTTACGTACTTCTGACAATCGAGCCGTGTTCTCAAGTTGACCAGTAGCTAATTGGAAACGCAAGTTGAACAACTCTTCCTTGTAGCTCTTTTCCTTGGCAACTAGCTCAGCTTGGCTGAGACCCTTGATTTCATTTTGTTGATCCTTGATCTTCATTATTCACCCTCCACTTGACGAGCCAAGATTTTAGTCTTGACTGGCAACTTGTTAGATGCAAGACGCAAGGCTTCGCGGGCAACCTCTTCAGGAACACCGGCAACTTCAAATAATACCTTGCCGCGCTTAACAGGTGCTACCCAGCCTTCTGGGGTACCTTTTCCGTTACCCATACGAACACCAACACCCTTTGAAGTGTAGGCCAAGTGTGGAAAAATCTTAATCCATACTTTACCACCACGCTTCATATAACGCGTCATAGCAATACGAGCAGCCTCGATTTGACGGTTTGTAATCCAGTGTGATTCAGTAGCTTGTAAACCGAAATCTCCGAAAGCTACTGTCTTACCACCTTTAGCCTCACCACGCATCTTACCGCGGTGTGGGCGACGGTACTTTACACGCTTTGGAACTAGCATGTTACTCGCCTCCTTGCTTCTTTACTGACTTCTTCTCTGGCAAAATGTCACCACGGTAAATCCAAGTCTTAACTCCGATTTGACCGTAAGTAGTTGTTGCCTCATCCCATGAGTAGTCAATGTCTGCACGCAATGTGTGCAAAGGCACTGTACCCTCAGTATATTGCTCAATACGAGCCATATCTGCACCGTTCAAACGTCCAGAAACTTGTGTCTTGATACCCTTGGCACCAGCACGCATTGCACGTTGGATAGCACTACGCATTGCACGACGGAAAGCCACACGGCGAACCAAGTCTGCTGCAATTTGTGAACCTACCAAGTGGGCGTCCAAATCAGGTTTCTTAATCTCAATGATGTTGATGTGAACACGTTCACCCTTGGCAACGATCTTTGAAAGCTCGTTACGCAATGCATCAACTTCAGAACCACCTTTACCAATAACCATACCTGGCTTAGCAGTGTGGATTGAGATATTTACACGGTTAGCAGTACGTTCAATTTCAACACGTGAAATTGATGCTTCAGCCAACTTAGCTTCGATGTACTCGCGCAACTTTAAATCTTCATGCAAAGTTGTTGCGAAGTCCTTCTTGTTTGCGTACCATTTTGCATCCCAGTCGCGGATGATGCCGACACGCATACCAGTTGGGTTAATTTTGTGACCCATGACTCAATCCTCCTTACTTTTCTGTTACCACAATCGTAATGTGGCTTGTACGCTTGTTGATTGGTGAAGCTGAACCCTTGGCACGTGGACGGAAACGCTTTAGCGTTGGTCCTTCGTTTGCAAAGGCTTCAGCAACTACCAAATCTTCACGATCTAATGAGAAGTTGTTCTCAGCATTTGCTACTGCTGAGTTCAACACTTTGTATACATCTTCTGAGCTGTGGTTTGGCATAAATTGCAAAATTGCAAATGCTTCTGCCACAGACTTACCACGAACTTGGTCAAGCACTAGGCGGACCTTACGTGGTGCGACACGGACGATCTTGGCCGTGGCGCGTGCTGACGTGATTTGTTCAGCCATTGTATTGTCCTCCTAATTACTTACGCTTAGTTGCTTTATCGTCTGCTGCGTGTCCGCGGAACGTACGCGTAGGAACGAACTCTCCAAGCTTGTGACCAACCATGTCTTCTTGTACCAAAACTGGCATGTGCTTACGACCATCGTAAACTGCAAAAGTCAATCCAATAAAGCTAGGGAAAATCGTTGAGCGACGTGACCATGTCTTAATGACAGTATGCTTTTCAGAAGCGTTAGCCTCTTCAACCTTCTTTAACAAAGAAGCATCAGCAAATGGCCCTTTTTTTAGGCTACGACCCATTTTGAGGTCCTCCTCTCGTTTTTTAAAAACTTATAATAGCTGGCGTAGTTATTAATTACTTGCTCTTGCGACCACGAACGATAAACTTAGTTGAACGAGCCTTAACGTTACGAGTCTTCTTACCAGCTGTCTTCTTACCCCATGGTGACAATGGTGATGGCATTCCGATAGGAGCCTTTCCTTCACCACCTCCGTGAGGGTGATCGTTAGGGTTCATTACAGATCCACGAACGTGTGGACGTTGACCCTTCCAACGACGACGACCAGCCTTACCCCAGTTGATCAATGAGTGTTGTTCGTTTCCAACAACTCCAACTGTGGCACGGTTAACAGCCAAGATCATACGAACTTCACCTGATTGTAGGCGAACTAGAACGTACTTTCCTTCTTTACCTAGCACTTGAGCTGAGGCACCGGCTGAACGAACAAGTTGTCCACCGTGACCAGGCTTCAATTCAATGTTGTGGATTTGAGTTCCATCAGGAATGTTTGATAGTGGTAGTGAGTTACCTACCTTAATATCAGCATCTGCTCCAGATTGAACAGTCATACCAACTTCTAGTCCCTTAGGAGCCAAGATATATGCCTTAGTTCCATCAGTATATTGTAGCAAAGCGATGTTTGCAGTACGGTTTGGATCGTATTCGATCGCAACAACCTTAGCTGGTACATCATCCTTAGTACGCTTGAAGTCGATAATACGGTATTGGCGCTTGTGTCCACCACCACGGTGGCGTACAGTCATGTGACCGTATGAGTTACGAGCACCAGTGTTTGACTTTGATTCCAACAAGCTCTTTTCGGGCGTCGTCTTAGTGATTTCAGAAAAATCTGAAGAAGTCATGTTACGACGACCGTTAGAGGTTGGCTTGTACTTTTTGATAGCCACGCTAATTTCCTCCTAATTAGTTTTCGTTGAACAATTGAATGTCCTTAGAAGCTGCAGACAACTTAACAGTTGCCTTCTTACGCTTCTTAGTGTAACCAGAAAAGCGTCCTTGACGCTTCAACTTACCACGTACGTTAGCGGTGTTGATTTTTTCAACTTTAACATCGAAAATTTCTTCAACAGCGCGCTTAATTTGTGGCTTTGTGGCGCGAACATCAACTTCAAACGTGTAACGCTTTTCATCCAAAACGTTCATCGTTTGTTCAGTGATGACCGGGCGCAAAATGATATCGCGTGCGTCCATTATGCCAAAACCTCCTCAACTTGTGCCAAAGCTGATTGAACTACAATCAACTTATCGTTGTTGATTACGTCAAGCACGTTAACACCCTTAGCAGTCATAACAGTCACGTTTTCTAAGTTACGTGCTGCTAGTGCTGCATTAGCATTATCATCGTCCAAGACAACCAACGTCTTTTCATTTACGTTTAAGTTGTTCAAAACTGCCTTAAATTCTTTAGTCTTTGGTGCGTCAAATGACAATGCATCAACAACTACCAATGAAGAATCCAAAACCTTTTGTGACAACACTGACTTCAATGCCAAACGGTATGCCTTCTTAGGCATCTTGTAGGCATATGAACGTGGTGTAGGTCCGAAGACAACTCCACCCCCACGCCATTGTGGTGAACGGATTGAACCTTGGCGGGCACGACCCGTTCCCTTTTGACGCCAAGGCTTCTTTCCACCACCAGAAACCGCTGAACGGTTCTTAACGGCGTGAGTTCCTTGACGCATTGAAGCGCGTTGCATCAATACGGCATCCGTAATGACATTGTTGTTTGGCTCTACACCGAATACTGAAGCATTTAGCTCAATATCACCGGCATTTGAACCGTCTTGCTTAAACAAAGCAACCTTAGTCATGTTAATTTCCTCCCTTCGTCCTTATTACTTAGCTTTTTTTGAGTACTTAACAGTAACAAGTGACTTGTTGGCACCAGGAACATTACCCTTAACCAAGATCACGTTATTTTCTACATCAACGCGAACAACTTGCAAGTTTTGTACAGTACGCTTGTGGTTACCCATACGTCCAGGCAATTTCTTACCCTTGAAGACGCGGTTAATAATGGCACCCAATGAACCAGGACGACGGTGGTAACGAGAACCGTGAGCCATAGGTCCACGTGATTGGCCATCCTTCTTGATGTTACCTTGGTAACCATGACCCTTCGTAATTCCAGTAACGTCAACAGCTTCACCAGCGGCAAAGATATCAACCTTTACTTCATCCCCAACATTGAATTCTCCCTCAGCATCGCGGATTTCACGAATGTAGCGCTTAGGGGTCGTATTTGCTTTGGCAACGTGACCTTGCTCAGGTTTGTTGCTCAAAACTTGGCGCTTATCTTGGTAACCCAATTGAAGTGCATTGTAACCATCGTTTTCCAAAGTTTTAACTTGCAAAACAACGTTTGGTGTAGCTTCAACAACCGTTACAGGGATAAGTTCACCAGTCTCAGTGAATACCTGAGTCATGCCGACTTTGCGGCCTAAGATACCCTTAGTAGTCATGACTATCTCCTTTTCATAGTAAATCTAAAATTTTTAGTTAGTTAAATGCATAACTGGGCAAGTCATTATCTTAATTAAAGTTATAAGGATTACAACTTAATTTCGATGTCAACACCACTTGGCAATTCCAACTTTGACAATGCATCGACTGTCTTGGCAGTTGGGTTCATGATGTCAATCAAACGCTTGTGTGTACGCAATTCGAATTGCTCACGTGCATCTTTGTGCTTGTGAGGTGAACTCAAAACTGTGTATAGTGTACGTTCAGTTGGCAATGGAATAGGACCTGAAATTTCAGCACCTGTACGCTTTGCAGTTTCAACAATCTTTTCAGCTGATGAATCCAAAATCTTGTGCTCGTATGCCTTTAGGCGGATACGAATCTTCTTGTTAGCCATGATAAATTCTCCCTTCGTCCATATTGGAATATGAAACTAACTCCGCGGAAACTACCGACACACCCCACAAGGCTCCATGGCAATGGGCCTCGTGGCAATGCTGCCGGGTGTGTCGCAACCTCCCGCATCATTGCTTGTTTGTGCACACTAATATACAAGGATATTAAAATATCCCTCAATTAGCGTACTTGATTATAATACAGTAGTTATGCCGGACAATCAAGTGTTTTTGTTTACTTTATCAGAATTATTTTAAATAATAATCCTGTCGCATCACAACGTTATTTATAATACACAATTTCCCAAAAAAATTCCAATAAAAACTCTCGAATTGTTTAAATATCTTTTTTTCGAATTTTTACCTGCGCATTCTATTTTTTTCATATATAATAGGAATTAGTTTAAAAGACAGTATGTCAATTTATGTTTTACTATATAGTAGATTTAAGGAATGCCAAATTAATGAAACAAACTCTTACACAAATCCACCCTATGTGGGAGAACTTTCCAACAGTTCAAGCGGAGCTCCAAGATGTGTTATTGATTATTCAAAATTCATTACATGCAAATGACAAAGAAGTTGAACAAGCATTGTTGGATATGTTCCGTGCTGGTGGTAAAATGCTACGGCCTGCTTTTACACTGATAATTGGTCAGTTTTACCCTCGCAATAATTCAGATTTAAAACATATCGCTGCTGCAATTGAAATGCTACACACTGCAACGCTTGTTCATGATGATATCATTGATGATTCTCCTGAACGACGTCATGCGCCTAGCATTCAGTCTCGCTTTGGCAAAGATGTTGCCGCTTATGCCGGTGATTATTTGTTTGCTGCAACATTTAAAACACTTGCCTACCATACAAGTGATATGAAACTTGTCCAACAAGCGACTTCGTTATTAGAAGCTATTTTGACAGGTGAATTAACCCAGCGCACAAATCATTATGATCGTCATATGACATTAGCCAACTATAAAGAACAAATTGCAGGTAAAACTGCTGCACTATTTGTATTATCAGCTAAGCTTGGTGCTGCTAACGGAAACGCACCAGAAGAATTTATGACTTTGGTTTCTGATTTTTCTTATAATGTTGGGATGGCATTTCAAATTTTAGATGATATCTTAGACTACCAATCAACTACTCATGATTTAGGTAAGCCAACACTACAAGATGTTCGTGAGGGCGTTTACTCAGCACCCTTAATCATCGCAATGCAGAATAATGATGAAATTCAAACACTATTAAAGAAAAAAGAACAAATCAGTAATGATGAATCCATTGCTTTACGTGATATGGTAATAGCTAGCGGTGCTGTTGATGATGCCATTGCTTTAGCCAGTGACTATACTAACAATGCACTAGAACAATTAGACAAACTACCCGAAAGTGATGCTAAAGATACGCTAGTTGCCATCAGCGAGGCGCTACTTGAACGTGCTAATTAATTAACACCATTATATAGTAGAAAAAATGTTTTTTTAATTAAAAAGCCAGTTTCCAACTGCAATAATTGCGGTATGGAAACTGGCTATTTTTTATAGTTCTTGATAATCAAATTCTAAAGCTGGATTAGCATTTAACGTCCAGTCACCACGTTGACCATGACGATAAGCAATATCAGCGGCAGCACCAATCATGGCTGCATTATCACCAGCCAACTTAATTGGCACTGGTAAAAAGTTAATTTGTGGTCGCTTTGTCAGCATCTCAGTTAGCGCATCACGTAAGCCACGATTAGCCGCAACTCCACCGGCCACGATAAATGATTTCACAGGATAATTATCCAGTGCTCGTGCTGTCTTAGTGACCAGCACTTCAACCACCGCCGCTTGAAATGAAGCAGCTAAATTATCATGATCAATTGTTTCACCACGCTGATCAGCATTATGCATCAAATTAATGACCGCACTTTTCAAACCAGAAAATGAGAAATCATAGGCATCATCATTCATAAGTGCTCGTGGTAAATTATATGATGGTTGGCCACGATGCGCCATCTCATCTAATATTTTACCAGCTGGGTACTGCAAGCCCATCGTGCGTCCTACTTTATCGTAACTTTCCCCCGCAGCATCATCGCGAGTATCACCAATAATAACGTATTCATATTCTTTAGGCATTAAGACTAGCTCAGTGTGCCCACCTGATACCATTAAAGCTAACGCTGGATACTGAATAGGTGCAACAAAATTAGCAGCACTAATATGACCAGCCATATGTAATACAGGCACTAATGGTAAGTTATGCGCCCAAGCAATTGTTTTGGCTGCTGTTACACCGATTAACAAAGCGCCCACTAAACCTGGGCCTTGTGTCACACCAATCGCAGTTAAGTCTTGGTATGTTAACTTAGCATCTGCTAATGCAGCATCTGCTAAAATAGTCACTTGTTCAATATGATGACGACTAGCTACTTCTGGCACGATACCGCCAAATCTTTGGTGGCTTTTAATTTGGGTCGCTGTCGCCAAACTAATAATTTCGACACCATTTTTAACAATGGCGACACTCGTTTCATCAGCACTTGATTCAAACGCCATGATATAACGTGTTTCTGTCATCACTTACTCCTTTGATCTTATTGGTAATTGCAACATCATCAGCACAGCATCTTCAACAGGATGATTATAATATGCTTTTCGTTTGCGATATGTCTCAAAGCCTAAACGACGATATAAACGTTTCGCGCCCTCATTACCATCACGTACTTCTAATAACACCGTTGTTTGCGCTACAAACATATTAAACCATGTTCTTAATAATAACTCGCCAAGATGTTGTTTTTGATAAGCCTGCATAATTGCAACATTACTAATGTCTAATACACCATCTAAGTAGGTACCTCCTACAAAACCGATTAATCGTCCTAGGTCATCAACCATCCCCAAATAATACGTATATTCATTTAGTAATTCTGTTTGAAATGTTTTAAGCTGCCATGGTGACCCATTCAAATAAGCATCATCAGCTACTTGAAATAACTGTTGGGCCGTTAATTCTTGTTTATTTAAGAAGTTCATGATCGTTATGATCTCCTAATATTTGTGCCATATCAAACGCATCCTCATCATTTTCCCCATAGTAATGCGTTTTGCGTCGAACAACTTGAAATCCTAGTCGTTCATAAAGGGCTTTTGCTGCGACATTTGATACACGCACTTCTAATGAAATACGATGAAAATCAAGTTGCTGCGCAATGGTCATCATATACATCACCAAAAAAGTCCCAATCCCTCGATTTTGCCAATGGGGTGCTACCATAATGTTGGTAATATGTACTTCATGAATTCCCATACGAAAAGCACCACCAATAAGTGCAACTAATGAACCCGTTTCCGGTTGACGAACAACCACATACAAACGATCATTCGTTCGTTGTAATTCTTCCGTAAAAACTTCCAAAGGCCATTGCATTTCACCCTGATATGCATTTTCTTGTAATGCAATTATATCAGCCAAATCAGATAACTGTGCAGGCATTAAATCAAATTCAAAATCTTTAATCACAATTTTTTGCCGAAAACGCTGCATACTTTCTGGCACTGGCTGTTTGACCAGTTTCAACCACTCTTTAAACTTTTTCCACATAGGTGTGTCCACCTTTGTCATTAGGATGTGCTTTCGCCCAATCAGCTTCAGCCTGTGATAGCCGATGATATTGCGGCACAAATTGATGAATATCATTCATATTTGTTAATTTATGACCGTCTTTAGCTAATTGTAGACTGTTTGATGCATGTGGTAAATTATCACTCGCAAATTTTGCCTGCGGAAAAGCTGTTTTTAATTGCATTTCAAACCGTTGCCATTCTCCAACAAATACAATATCTTGTTGCGGATTAACTAAAGCTGCTTGTAATTTATCAAGATTCATATGAGCATCAGGTTGTACAACCGTTAAATGGCCTGCTTGCCATTGATATTGGGCAGCATAAATATTTTGATTACGTGCATCCATAATAGGTACAATCACAACGTTGTCATCATTAACATTACTAGCCAACAGTGCCAAACTTGAAATACCTGTTAACGTTAAGCCAAGTGTAAATGCTAATGTTTTAGCTGTCGTTACTGCAATTCGCAAACCTGTGTATGATCCTGGTCCTTGACTAACAATCACATTATCTAAATCTTGTGGTGTCCAATTTACTTGGCGCACCAATTCGTCAATAAATGGTAATAATTGTGTGGAATGATTTCGTTTTATATTAGTTTCACGTTGGTCAATTAATTGGTCATCTTCAAATAATGCCACGCTCAAAGGTTGATTGCTTGTATCAAAAGCAATGGTTTTCATATCACCTAACTCCTTTATTTGTAAAATACTATTATTCATTTTACCGCAAATTTAATAGAACTACACATTTATTACATTGATAACGAGCACTGAACACCTCATATCATATTTTTGATTTTGATGATGACAAAACACAGGCTCATATACATGTAAGTATATCTAAAAATAACACTATATTAAAGGCCGCCAAATTCAAGAGAATTCAGCGGCCTTTTGTTTAACTTAATTTTAATTAACGGTCTTCATAACCATTTGGATGCTTTTGTAGCCAGTTCCAAGCCGTACGAATAATTTCTTTGACATCATCATACTTTGGTTCCCAACCTAGCACTTCACGCGCCTTAGCTGATGAAGCAACTAATGAATCTGGGTCTCCTGCACGTCGAGGTCCGATCTCAGCTGGAATTTCCTTACCTGTTGCTTGACGAGCTGCTTCAACCATTTGCTTAACTGAGAAACCATTTGCTGATCCCAAATTAAATTGATTTGAATCATTTCCCTTAGCTAAGTAGTCTAATGCCAACACATGAGCGTCTGCCAAATCCATTACATGAACGTAATCACGGACATTAAAACCATCTGGTGTATTATAGTCATCACCAAACATCATAATCTTTTCACGTTTTCCAAGCGCCGTTTGCAAAATAATTGGTACGAGATGGGTTTCTGTTGGATGATCTTCTCCAATAGAACCATCAGCTTTTGCACCAGCAACGTTAAAGTAACGTAGTGCCACCCACTTCAAACCATAAGCTTGATCAGCCCATTTCATAATGTGTTCCATTTGAAGCTTTGACTCACCATATGGATTAATTGGATTTTGTGGCGTTGTTTCCTTAATTGGATTTTCTTTAGCCACACCATATGTTGCAGCAGTTGATGAAAAGACAATTTGCTTAACATCAAAATCCAACATTACTTCAAGCAAGTTAATCATACCGTAAACATTATTATCAAAGTACTTCAATGGTTGTTCCACTGATTCAGGTACAATTGAAGATGCTGCAAAATGAACAACTTGATCAATATTTTCTTTTTCAAATACTTCAGTTAATGCTGCCTTATCACGAATATCAACTTCGTAAAAAGGTACCCCCTCTGGTACAGATGAACGATGACCTGTTAATAGATTATCAACGACAACTACATCCCGCTTTGCAGCTAATAATGTAGCCACCATATGAGAACCGATATAGCCAGCTCCCCCCAATACTAATACGGACATTTTTATTCTCCTTATCGTCTTAATATCTTTAGTTTAGCTTAAATATTTACTAACGTCCAATCAATTGTTGCTTCTGCTGAAACAGTTTCCCCAAACATAATACGATGCTTTGTCGTATTGCCAACGACTTGTACTTCAGATTTTACTTGATTTCCTGGCAAGACTTCATGTTCATACTTAATATTCATTGCCGTTGGTTCATGACTGGTTAAAAATTCTAGTGGCAAGACATCTACCATCCAGTCAGCATATTTAGAATTATTCACATGATGATTTGAATCAATATCTAAGTAGCGAACTTCATATTCTTTTTTATAATCAATTGCTTGTGACTCATCAAATTCACTAACATCTGCTAAACGTGGAATCTTACGGACATGTTCCGGTTGATATGCCTCAGCCATATCTTTTGGAATACGCGCTAACTTACGCTTATCCATGTCAATCATTGAAAACAAGCTTTCCATAACAACCAATTTATGATCATCTGCATCAAGCAAACGATATTGACGACGAGCAAAGAACGGATTAAACTGCTTAGCCGTTGTTGCTAAGATGATTTTTTCACCATCTTTTGGTCGACGCTTAATCGTGACTACCTGCTGCAACACAACCCAACCAACGCCTTTGTCATGAGTATAATCAGGGCCAATTCCTAATTCTATCGCTTGTTGCGTTGAACTAAGAATCGCTAAATTATAAACCATTGGCAAACTTAATTTGCCAGTTACATCAGCTTCATAATATACGACGTCATGTGGCATCCGGAATTCTACAGCCATTACTTATTTTCTCCTTGATATTGTAAATACAATGTTTGACGGTCTAATGCACGTTGTTTAGCAATTTGCTTAATAGCTGCTGTAGGCTTTAGACCCTCATCAACCAATGCTTGCACTGCTTGCACTGAAGTCATTTCAGCTAAAGGATCTACCTCCTCTACTTGTTCAGCTTGGTCATTACCTGCTACTAAAACAACAAATTCACCGCGAACCTCGTTCTCATTAGCCCAAGTGACTAATTCAGCAACTGTTCCCCGTAAAAACTCTTCGTAACGTTTTGTTAACTCACGAGCTAGCACAACCTGGCGATCCGGGCCAAAGGCTGTTGCCATTGCCTTTAAGGTCTTAGCCAAACGATGTGGTGCTTCATAAAAAATCATTGTTTCTTGATGCACCTTTAACGTTTCTAATTCATATCGTTGTTCTTTGGGCTTACGTGGTAAAAAACCATAAAACATAAATGGTTGTGGGGCTAGCCCTGACGCAATTAATGCTGTAATCCCAGCACTAGCACCTGGAATTGGGACAACTGGAATATCAACTAAAATAGCAGCTTTCACTAATTCATGTCCTGGATCAGATATCGATGGCATCCCTGCATCGGATACTTGAGCAATACTATCGCCTGCCTGTAGCCGGGCAACTAATTCAGGAATACGATTTTCTTTGTTATGCTCATGAAAGGAAATTTGCTTCGTATCAATATCAAATTGGTTTAATAATTGTTGTGTATGCCGCGTATCTTCAGCTGCAATTAAATCAACTGATTGCATCACTTCAATCGAACGATTAGTCATATCACCTAGATTACCAATTGGCGTAGGCACTAAATATAAGGTTCCCATTGTCTGGGTGCCAAAACTCTTTTGTTGTTTCATGTTAAACCTGCTAACTTAAATTGACTTTCTAATATGGTGGCTTCTAAAGTTGTTTGAAAACTAATATTTTTTTGTAATTTTTGTGGGGCTGCTAACACAATGTTAACGACAGCCAGCAACGTGGTTTCATCGTATCGTTTTACTAGCTGTGTCCAATCTTTAGCAAAATGATTTGTTTGAATACCAGATTTTGTTAACAGAATATCTCGCCAAACCTGTGCAAACATCATCAAAATAGTTTGTTTATCTGCTTGTTCACCTGCTAAAGCTAAACAAGTTGTTTGTACCTGTGTAAATGCTTGGTTAGAATTCTCTAACATCGCAATTGCTAATGTTGAAACCGCCTCACTTACTTGCGTAAACCAATCATCAATCAACCAGTCTTTAGCAACTTGCGCGCTATCTGTTAATGATTGCACTAACGGTATTTGATTATCTGCATATCCCATATTACGTAGTACCACTTTAAATTGTTGTGGACTAACATTAGTAAAATTAATAACCTGTGTTCGTGAAACAATTGTCGGTAATAATTGGGCTTTATTTTCAGCAATTAAAATGGCCGTCTGACCTGGTGCTGGTTCTTCAATAAATTTTAACAAACCATTCGCTGCACTACTCGTCATTGTATCAGCACCGTTAATAATAAAAATCTTCTGTTGTCCTTCAACCGCAGTTTTAGTAAATTCTTCTTTCAAAAAACGTACTTGATCAACTTTAATGCTTTTACCATCCGGTTTTATTTCAATCACGTCAGGGTGTTCATGATTGGTAATTCGTTGACATTGATGGCAAGTACCATCAGGTTGTCCATCTTCATCGATATTCGGACACATTAAACGCATTGCTAACCAGTCAGCCACCAATGTTTGTCCCCGCCCAGCTGGACCCGTAAACAAAAAAGCGTGAGCAAGTTGTTGACTTGCTGACGCCTTTTGTAGTTGCGCAATTAATCGTGGCTGTAAGTCATTGACACGCGCAATTAATTCTTCAGCATCCATGAGCACCTCTTAAAAACGGTGGAATTGCTCAATGTCTTGAACAAAGACTGTTGCACCACCAACTTGAACTTCCATTGGCGTTGCAGCCGTTGATTCCATTGCAACATCAAGACTAACTGCTGGCGTCATAAATTGCTTACGTGTGTGTGATGTTTCTTCAATCAAATCAAGTACTTCTTGAACACGGTCATCTTCAACACCAATCATAAATGTTGTGTTTCCAGAACGAAGAAATCCTCCAGATGTTGCCAAACGGGTTGCACGTACGTTTGCCTTGACAAACTTACCACCTAATTTATTCGCATCTTTATCTTGTACAATTGCAATAATCATTTTCATAATGTGAAAACCTCCTATTCCTGGATACCAAGTATTGGCATCAGTGCTGTCCATGTATCTGAAATAACAGTTGCTAAGTCTTGCTCAGCATCAATAATTAGAAAGCGTTCCGGGGATTGTGCAGCCAATTGATGATATGCATCAGCTACCCGTTTGTGAAACGACAACGCCTCAACATCCAAGCGATTAATTTCATCTTGACGATGCTCTTGAATTCTTTGTAAGCCAATTTCTGGTCTAATATCCAAATAAACCGTTGCTGTTGGCATCACACCATTCGTCGCAAATTGATTAATCGTTGTCACAGCATCTACACCTAGACGACGTCCTCCACCTTGATAGGCAATCGAACTATCTAAATAGCGATCACTAATGACCACCTTGTCAGCTGCCAACGCTGGTAATACCGTGTCTACCAAATGTTGACGACGAGATGCTGCATACAACAATGCTTCAGTCCATGCATCCATGCTAGGTAAATTTGGATTTAATACCAAGTCACGAATTGCCTCAGCCACCGGGCTTCCCTGTCCACCCGGTTCTCTAGTTAAAACGAGTTTCTCATTTAACAAAGGTGTTAGCCGTTCTACTATCGCGCGTAAGACTGATGTTTTCCCTGCACCTTCAGGACCTTCAAATGTAATAAATGTCCCAGACATGTATTTCACCACTTTCTAATCATCATTTGTTTTTAATTATAACCTAAAAAAGAAGTCGACACAAAATAGCTTCGACCTCTTTTTCGTATAACCATCAATAAATTTCATTATTTATACAAAATTTATTATTTTTTCATTTCTCGGGATGAACAAAAGCTGTGGACCAATGACCTTTCATACCACGTTGTCGAGCCGCCCGTAATAAGAAAAAATACTTTTGCTTAGCAAGTGCTGTTTCGGATTTAATCATACTTGGGGCAATATCGCTTTCAAACATAGCCCTCTCAGAAATACGTGCTTTTTCATAATCATACTTAGCGTGTTCAATTGCCTGATTCAAACGCTCATCGTAAGCTTTAGCATCAAATTTAGGACGCTTACTTCGTAATTTAAACATTACAATTGCGTCCTCCCTTCAACCGCCTTAATCAAGGTAATTTGATCAGCGTAATCAATATCACTACCAACCGATAAGCCCGTTGCGAGACGAGATACTTTCAAACCAGCTGGTTTTAACAATCGTGATAAGTACATCGCTGTCGCTTCACCTTCGGCATTGGCATTAGTTGCAACAATAATTTCTTGAATCGTATCGTCTTTTTGTAAGCGATTGACTAACGCCTCAATATTAATATCATCAGGTCCCTTACCTTCAAGTGGTGATAATACCCCGTGTAGCACGTGATACAGTGCTTTATATTCACCGGTATTTTCAATTGCCATTAAATCTTTAACTTCTGCCACCACTAAAACCGTGCTTTGATCACGACTATTATCCGAACAAATAACACATGGATCTGTTTCCGTTAAATTCCCACATATTGAACAAAAATGTAAATCACGTTTTGCCGAAATCAAAGATTGCGCAAAACTTGTTACATCTTCTTCAGGCATATCAATCGTAAAAAATGCTAATCGCGTCGCCGTCTTTATCCCGATACCTGGTAATTTTGTATAACTATCAATTAACTTCGCAATTGGCTCTGGATACTGCATACAGCCGCCTTCTTTCTATTGGTATGTTAGAACATACCCTTAGGAGCAAATTGACCTAAACGCTTTTGTTGGTCTTGTTCGATTTGCTTCAAGGCATCATTAACGGCAACCAACACCATATCTGCTAAGCCATCAACATCTTCAGGATCAACAATATCTGCGTTAATTTGTAAATCTTTCAACTCACGATCACCACTAAATGTTGCCAAAACTAAATCAGATGGTGCATGCCCAACGTAATCTGTTTGCGCAATGGCAGATTGCTCATCTTCCATTTGCTTTTGCATTTTCTTAGCTTGCTTCATCATTTGTTGCATATTTTGTCCACCGAACATTATTAATTCCTCATTTTCTTTTATTTAATCATCTACTTCTTCAACAAGTGCTTCATCAAAGATGTTTTTTGCTTCTGTTATTAAATTATCTGCCTGTTCTACTGGCTGATCAATTGCCGGTTCATCCGAAATTTGTGTTGCCATTTCATCAGGTATGGGTTGTGCTTGTGTGTGTTGATTTGGCAGTTGTGCAACGTATTTAGCTCGTAATTGTTGCCAATCATCACTTGTAATAAATACCAGTTGTCGCTCATTAGCTGCTTGCGTTAATTCACGAATTTGCGTCACCATCGTTTGCAATAGATCGTTTTTTTGCATCGCATTATGCCGAATAATATCAAAATTAAAAGCAACAACTAAGCCACTAGCAGATGCTGCTACTGGTCGTGACACATTTAACATCGCTTGCTCAGAAACCGGCAGCATATTTACCATGTCTGCCCATACTGCCGTTATGCGATTTAAATCACCACGTGTTGCTTCAGCTAACACCTTAAAGACCGATGTCTGATCTTCACTCACATGAACAGTAACTGCTGGCTTATGTGATATTTTGTCAGTCTTTGGCTCAGTGGTTGGCTCAGATTCGGCCTCTACTGGCGCCTGCTCAACTGTTTTGGTTGCTGCCGTTTTTATTGGCTGTTTCTTCGAGTCTGGTGTCATCGACGTATGTTGAACAACTGTTGTAATTGGCTGACTAAGCTTTACGGTTAATACCTCTAAATAAATAGCTGGGCGATTCGTGAAACGTAACTGCTGTTGTGTTTCATTCAATTGATCAATCATATTATACCAAAGTAACGCTTCTTGCTCTTGCGCTAACTGCATAAATACTTCATCGGGTACCAACGTTACTAATTCAGGCGCTTGCGTGTAGAGTAATAAATCACGTGCATAACTAATTAAGTCTTCAACAAAACGGTTAGCATCTTTACCAGCATCCAACACTTCAGCAAGTTTGGCCAATGCAGCCTTGGTATCTTGCTGTACCACTGCTTGTACATACTGCCCTAACAAGGTTTGCGTAACGGAACCCGTTACCAGCAAAGCATTTTCCAATGTCACATGGCCATCCCCAAAAGATAATGCCTGATCAAGAATGCTTAAAGCATCACGCATACCACCATCAGCTGCATTAGCAATGACATGTAAAGCTGCTTCATCGTAGGTATTACCACGTTCATTTAAAATGTAAACCATTCTCTCAAATGCTGCTTGGGCATTAATTCTTTTAAAGTCAAACCGTTGCGTTCGTGAAATAATCGTAGCCGGAATTTTTTGTGGTTCAGTCGTTGCTAAAATAAAAATAACATTGGCTGGTGGTTCCTCTAATGTTTTTAACAGGGCGTTGAACGCTCCCGTTGATAACATGTGTACCTCATCAATAATGTATACTTTATACTTTGCTTGCGTTGGTGCGTAGGTAACATCTTCGCGAATTTCACGGATTTCATCAACCCCATTATTTGATGCGGCATCTAGTTCAATGACATCACCTAATGTACCTGCATCCATGGCCTGACAAATCTCACAAGTACCATCTGGTTCACCATCGACTGGATGCAAACAATTAATTGCCTTGGCAAAAATTTTTGCTGCCGACGTTTTACCAGTCCCCCGAGGACCATTAAACAAGTAAGCGTGGGTTGTTTGCCCCGTAATAATGGCATTTTTCAATGTTTTGGTCACGACTTCTTGACCAATCATATCGCTAAATTTTTGTGGACGCCATGTCCGA
Organism: Weissella sagaensis; assembly: GCF_010306265.1. Classification (NCBI taxonomy): domain Bacteria; kingdom Bacillati; phylum Bacillota; class Bacilli; order Lactobacillales; family Lactobacillaceae; genus Weissella; species Weissella sagaensis. The sequence goes on from NZ_BLKA01000001.1 coordinate 235,190, forward strand.
TATAAAGCTTGATATGCCATGACTTGTGACCCCTTTTCTATCAGTTTTTACTCCTGATTTATGTGTGTAACTATCATTACCAATAATATCAGAAAAAGCGTTTTACGAACAGACACATTTAAACAAACCTAGTCTGAGATTACATGCCAATAATAGACAAAAAAGAGGTTAGAACAATTTGTTCTAACCTCCGCTAATTTACTTAAGAAGTGAAGCACAATACACGGTCTCCTTAGTGCTGCTGCCTTCCGACCCTGACACAATTCGAAGTGCATACTTGCCCCACAAACTATATTATAGCAAGAACTAAAGATTTTGACCAGCTTTTTTATCAGCCAATTGCCGTGCTTTTTTAGCTGCTTTTTTTCGTTTTCGCACATCTTTGAAAAAGGTTTTCAAAAGCGCACTTGCTTCTTGATCACGAACACCTGCATGTACATTTACTTGATGATTTAAGCGCTCATCAGTCAATAGTTCATACATTGATGTGACACCACCACCTTTTGCATCATCCGCACCATAATAAACATCTGTGATACGCGTTTGTTGAATTAAACCTGCACACATAATACAAGGCTCTAACGTTACAAACAGTTGGGCTTCAGGTAACCGCCATGAATGTTGCAAACGATTTGCTTCTAAAATAGCTTGGTACTCAGCATGTTGACTACCATCTTGTAAGTGTTCACGTAAATTAAACGCCCGACTAATAATTTGCCCATTTTGTACAACAACTGCACCAATTGGCACTTCACCAATTAATGCTGCCTTGCGTGCTTCATGCAAAGCTTCACCCATAAAATACTGAATTTGATTAGCTGTTAGTGGTACCGACATACGTACTCTCCAAAATGTAATACCCTTTATCTTTGGCAATGGTTTGTACATTTCCAAATAATTGAGCCATCAATTTTTTAGCAGATGGTGCCCCTTGCTTCTTTTGCAAAACAACGGTTAATGTGCCGTCCGGTACCAAGTGATCAGCTGCACCAGTAATCATGTCAGTTACAATTTGCTTACCAGCTCGTACTGGTGGATTAGTTAAAATAGCTGCAAACTTGCCGTCAACATTTTCATAACGATCAGATTGCACAACTGTAATTTGTTGCTCCACATGGTTACGTTGTGCATTTCGTTGGACTAATTCAGCTGCCCGTGAATTAATTTCGGCTGCAACAAACGCCCGTTCTGGCAATACTTTAGCCAAACTAATCGCAACTGGTCCGTAGCCAGCTCCTAAATCAAGAATTTTTCCAGCCGGGATATCTCGATTAAAGGCAGTTAACATTGCTCGTGTCCCATAATCAACGGTTCCTTTGGAAAAGACCCCAGCATCAGTTGTAAAAGTTAAAGCATGATCCAACAAATCAAATGTCCAGGTATGTTCGTCATGGGCCGTAGTTGGATTAGCTGTATAATAATGTTCCGGCATAATACTCCTCTTTTAATTAAAATATTTTTGTAAAAATTTTTGAACTGTTTTTTCATATTGAACCGGATTAGTCCGATAGGATTCTACATGAGCAGCACCCGGTACAAGGTATTTTTCCTTAGGACCATTAGTTGCCTGATAAACGGGTGCCATAAACTTTGTTGGCACAAATTTATCATTATCACCATGAATAAATAACATTGGTCGTTTATTATTAGCTAACAACTTTTCAGCATCTGCCTGGTGATAACTATAACCTGCCAAAACCTTTGAATAACCTGATACAACTGGAATTAACACATTTGCTAACCATTTAGGTAAGCCATACATATTACCGGCTTCATAATGTAATTCATCCGCAACTGATGTATATCCTGAATCTTCAATATAAGCTTTTACTTGTGATGGTGGATTCATACCCGATAACATCATAGTCGTCGCTGCTCCCATTGAAGCACCCATGACCAAAATTTCACTGTTTTTACCATCTTTAGCAATAATCTGGTTAATCCATCCTTGATAATCTTTAGCATCCAAGTAACCAAAGCCAATATACTTACCTTCAGATTTACCTGATGCGCGATCGTCTGGCATCAAAACATTATACCCAAAACGATGGAACATCTCACCATATGGCGCCATTGCTTTATGATCAACCCCAAAGCCATGAATAACGATGACTGTTTTATTTGTTTTTTTTGCAGCAGGCAAGTAATTTCCTACTAGTTTAGTACCATCTTTGGCTTTTAGATGCCATTCCTTTGTATCCGCAGCTAGCCACTTTTCTTGCTGAGCATAGAGTGGATTTTTTTTGCTAACTAAACCACTACCCACAAAATCTTTTTTAGCCCTTACTTCGGCAACATGGAAGAAATAGCCTCCTGCACCCAAAATAGCTGCGCCAACCACGACAACCAGCGTAGCGACCGCCGTCCATACCTTGCGTTTTGTTGACCATTTTTTATGTTGCTTTATCATCTTTAAATCCTTATCTTGTCCCTATCAAACTTACTCAAGATATTATAGCACAAGGGCTTAATGACTTTATTTATCACGATGAATTTCATAATTTATCTTTATTCGTGGTGCAGCTTAATCACTTGTGTGGCGATATTATTCAAAAATGTTTCATCGTGTTCAACTAGCAACATAGTCGGTTGCACTGATTGAATGACTTCCTCCAATTGTTCCCGATTAAAAACGTCCAAATAATTTAAAGGTTCATCCCAAATAAATAAGGTTGCCGGTGTCGCTAATGATTTGGCCAATTCGACACGTTTTCGCTGTCCCATACTCATATTTTCAATACGCGTATTGAATATGTGACGTTCCAAACCCAATTTATGTAAGTTGTTTAATAATATTTCGTAAGATAAGTGATGTTCAGCTGCAAATTCTGCCAAAGTCCCTGTATTATCTTCATAATTTTGACGCACATAACTAATACGTATATTCTCTGGCATTGTTATTTCACCAGCAATTTGACCAGCAAACATTCCCAATAAATAATGAATAATTGATGTTTTACCCGAGCCATTATTTCCTTGAATAGCCAGCCTTTCACCTTTTGCTAGTTGAAAAGAAATTGGTTCAAATAATGATTGTTCATAAGCTAATTGCAGATTTTTAACACTGATTAGTGTTTTATGGTAGCTCGGTTGATAATTCATGATTAACCGATCAATGGTTTCAATTTCTTTAAGCAATTGTTCCTTAGAAGCAATTTTACTTTCCATATGGCGCACTAATGTTTTGGAACGCTTCATGGTCCGTGCAGCACGCGCACCAATCGCGCCACGGTCAAAAATAGCACCACTGCCTTCAACGTGACGATTACCAAATTTTTCTTTTTCACGACCACGTGACCACTCTGCTTTTTCACTTGCTGTTTGCTTTAAACGGCCAATTTCTGTTTGTAATTTTTTATTCTGATCTAATTCGTATTGATCACGTCTAGACTTTTGTTCTTCATAGGTCGCAAAATTCCCCTGATAGCTTATTAATTGCTGCTTTTCAATTGCAATCACATGGTCCACGACTTCATTAACGAATGCACGATCATGACTAACTAAAATAAAACCTTGCTTCTTATTTTTTAAATATTGGGCAATCTGTTTCCTTGATTGCTGATCTAAATGATTAGTTGGTTCATCAATTAGTGGAAAATGCTCATGATCACTAAACAATAATCCCAATAAAACTTTTGTTTTTTCACCACCGGATAGGCTAGCGAATGGTCGCCATAAAACAGCAGCATCCGTTTGCATTAACCGCAGTTCTTTTTCAATCTGCCAAATTTCAACGTTCGCGACTTCATTTAATACATCATAAGTTAATTGACTAGCATCTTTAATTGATTGTGGAAAATAGTTAAAACTGACTTGATGTGTAATCGTGCCTTGATAGGGGTACATGCCACGTAATAAATTTAACAATGTTGTTTTACCACGACCATTTCGCCCAATTAATCCCAATTTCCAAGACACGTCAATTGTTAAATCAGCTTTTTCAAACAAAGATTGCGCCTGATTATCAAAACCAAATGTTAATTGTTTTAATTCAATAGTACTCAAATTGTCACCTCACTTTAAGAATTCAGGTGAGCAACAGTACGATTAAAGAGCACATAAAAAAGACTCTCCATCTAAACTAATACCACCTGAAATGCACACTACACCCCTAAAAGATATAGTCATCATTGCAATTTCAAAATCGTATTAATTCTTCAATGGACAGTCCTCAATTTTCTTTTAATTTAGCTTTAGATTACCATATATACACCGCAAAGTATATAAAAACAGACCGACTATCTAAATACCCTTATGATACAGTATAAATGAATAACCAATTGGCAAAATGACGATACTTAAAATAGGTATAATAAGCAACCAAGTTTGTTGCAAAAAACCATTAATCAGCATAAAAATACCAACGATTAAAAATAACCAAGCCGCAAAACGATGTGTTCGATTCCAGTTTTCTTTACTGTGCAATGTCCACGGAATTTTAATGCCTACTGTATAATTTTGCTTCACTTTGTGTAAATAGTTACCCAAGGCAATAAATAATATTCCCACCATAAAATTAACAATCATCACAATATTAAGCGAATATCCTAAAGCAATGCCATAAATACTAAACATCATGATGTTTTCAATTATTGGCGCAATCCATAATAAGCCTTTGAACAATCTTATATTAATATTATTTTTTGAAGGATCAAAATAAAGGCTAAAAAAACAAATATATTGTATAACAATCATCAATAAAGGTAGTCCAAATACTGTCTTGCTTTTGCTATGCCAACCATTTGCTTGACCACCAGCGCCAAAGTGTGTTGCAATGTTATCTGGTAATTGTGCCCAAATCATTAATCCAACAACCAAAGGGACTAACATGACAATCGTTGTGACGATCAATAACCGTCGTAATTCTTTTTTAGTCATTTTTACGCTCCTTTAATGACATTAACCACCCCATCATTTCTTCAACTAATGTGGTATTTAAATCATAATAAATGAAATTCTTCTCTTTTTCCTCAAAAATTAAGCCAGCTTCTTTTAATAAACGCAAATGATATGAAATTGTTGCCTTGGTCATATCAAAATGCTCTGCTATATTGCCTGCAGTCATTGCACCATTTCTTAATAACTGCAGAATTTCTCGTCTAACCGGATCAGATAGTGCTTTAAAACTTTTTTCAAACCCCATTAATGACCCATCCTCTCCACTATTTAGATAAACGTCTAATTAGATATTTATCTAAACAATACCATAAAAACAATTATCACGGTATTATAATATACTTAAATGTGATACCCATATAGTTTTTGTACTAGAAAAAAGTTATGATAGAATAAATAACAAAATAATTAAAAAAACATGAGATTTATGGAGATTAAAAATGACTTATTCATTAAATTGGAACTTAGATACCATTTATCCTGGTGGTATTCATTCACCTGAATTTGCAGACAAATTAAAATTATTAGCACAACAGATTGCCGACTTAAAAACAGCGGTTAATGACTATAATTTAGTTAATGACACAAATTTTAAAACATTTAGTCAGCTTACCGCTGATAATCAAACGATTTTTTCTGGCCTACGCACAGCCACGCTGTTCGTTAATGCTTTATCAGCAGCCGACTATACAAATTCAGAATATCGGCCATATCAAACAAAAGTTGCCCAATTATCAGTAGCTTACCAAACACCATTAAATGCGTTTTCTAAACTACTAACAACTTTTTCAGATGACGATTTTAATCAAGCATTAGCAACCCCTGCAATTGCACCAGTTGCCTTTCATTTAAAAGGATTGCGTCACCAAGCTGCTCGTCTACTAGACGATAAAACTGAACAATTATTGGCGACATTAAAATTGGACGGCTTAGATGCTTGGTCTGAACACTATGACACGATTAGTGCTGGTTTAACAATGACCTACACTGACGAAAACGGTGTCCAACAAACACTGTCAGCTGGACAAGCATTAAACCGGATTGATGACTATCCTGATAATACAATTCGCGCTGAAATTATGCGACAATATGAAAAAATGTGGGGTAATGCTGAAAATCTAGCTGCTGACACGTTAAATCATTTGGCAGGGGCTCGTTTAACCGAACAAGCTGCCCATGGTTATGATGACTTCTTAGCAGAACCACTAGAATTAAATCACTTATCACGACAAACACTTAACACAATGTGGCAAGTTGTCGATGACAATAAAGCAATGTTTAAGGATTATTTTAATCGTAAAGCACAATTACTTGATTTGGATAAAATTGGTTGGCAGGATCAATCGGCACCAATTACCAAGTTAGGTGATTACACCCCTACGACAACAACTTATGATGAAGCCGCTGCATTTATCATTAAAAATTTTGGTAAATATTCACCTAAGATGGCTGCTTTTGCACAACATGCTTTTGAAAACCAATGGATTGAGGCAGAAAATCGGCCTGGTAAAACACCTGGTGCTTGGATGGAAAGTGTGCCAGATATCCATGAATCACGTATTATTACAACGTTTACAGGTTCTGTTAATGATTCAGCAACAATCGCCCACGAAATTGGTCATGGCTTTCACACTTCAGTCTTAACTGACCTACCTGTATGGCGTGACGATTACGCAATGAACGTTGCTGAAACAGCTTCAACCTTTGCCGAAATGTTAATCGCTGATGCTAATGTTCAAGCAGCCAAATCTGATGCCGAAAAAGTTGTCTTACTTGATGCTAAAATGGCTAATCCGATTGCCATGTTTTTAAATATTCGTGCACGTTTCTTATTTGAAAATAGCTTTTATGCAGAGCGACAAGCTGGTTTCGTACCGGCAAAACGCCTAAATGAATTAATGTCAGCTGCTCAAGAACAGGCCTTTGGTGGTATTTTGGATGAATTACATCCCCACTTTTGGGCCTCAAAACTTCACTTCTACATTAACGATGTACCTTTCTATAACTTCCCTTATACTTTTGGTTACCTATTTAGCCAAGGCATTTATGCTTGGGCCCAAACCCAGGAAAACTTTGAGGAAGCGTATATCGCTTTGCTACGTGATACTGCCAACATGACGACTGAAGAATTGGCCCAAAAGCACTTGGGTGTTGATTTAACAAAGCCTGACTTCTGGCAAGCTGGCGCTGATTTAATTAAGCAAGATATTGATGAGTTCCTAAAACTTTCTGAACAGTTTGTCTAATAGCTACTTTTAGTGTCAGCAATCTCCCCATAAAAGGGGCAGGTTGCTGACACTTTTTGAATATAGATATTACGGCTGACAAAAAATTTAATTTTTCTTTAAGTTTACAAGTAGTACACTACTTTCTGTAGGGATGTTATTTTTAATATGATCATTTTTTATCTTTAGCTTGATAAATGTTGTACAACCATTGAGTTTTTTTAAATTCTGAAAGGAAGTGTTTTTTATTTCGTATAAAGAAAAGTCTGGTCCCAAAAAGAACAACTCGTTTCTTAATTACACCTCATATATTATCGCATTAGGCGGCTTTTTATTTGGTTATGACACCGGTGTGATTAATGGTGCCTTAACTTTTATTAGTCGCGCTGATCAATTAGGCGCTGCACCAAGTACCCAAGGACTAATTTCTAGTTCTTTAGTATTAGGCTGTATGTTTGGTGCTTTGGCAGTCACTAAACTGGCGGATAATCTCGGGCGTAAAAAGCTATTACAATTGGTAGCAGCTGTCTTTACAATTGCAACTGTTGCTTGTTCATTATCAATTAATGCCTGGATGCTAATTATTTCACGTTTTATTCTGGGCTTGTCAGTAGGTTGTGCTTCAAGTCTATCACCATTATATTTAGATGAAATTTCTCCTGACAGGCTTAAAACAAGAAACGTCAATAAGAACGCAATTGCCATTGTTATCGGTCAATTAACGGCTTTTACAGTCAATGCAATTCTCGGCTCGCTTTGGCCAAACTGGCATCCAATTTGGCGTGTCATGATGTTAGCCGCAGCTATTCCTGCAATCTTTTTGTGGATTGCTTCTGCTAACATTCCAAATAGTCCATTTTGGTACCTCCTAAAACGCCAACGAGATCGTGCACAAGGCGTGTTTAAAAAATTAGGCTTTCCAAAACTAGACATTCGAGAAAATATTAATGAAGCAAAACAAGCTATTGGGCAAGGAGAAAAAATTAATTGGCAATTAATTTTTTCTTCTAAAGCGTCAATATACCTGCTTGGTGCCGGTCTGACAATCGGTTTTATTCAACAAGCTTCCGGTATTAATACAGTCATGTACTATGGTTCAACTATCTTAGAAAAAGTTGGTCTTGGTTCTGGTGCATCACTGTACGGTAACGTCTTAATTGGTGTTGTATCAGCCATTGCCATTTTTGCGGGTAAACATGTCGTTGAACAGATTTCACCCTATCGATTATTAACAATTGGCTTAATGTCCAATGTTTTCAGTCTAGCTTTACTCAGCTGGGTCATGAAAACAACGCCCTTAGCATCCAGCATGAATAACATTTTAATTTTGATTATTTTAGCTTATTTCTTAGCTACCCAACAGGGACTTGTTAGTCCAGTTACTTGGATGTTACTTTCTGAAATGTTTCCACAGCAATTACGTACCACGTTCAATGCCATCAGTACTGCAATGATCTGGTTAACTAACTTTGGTATTAGCCTGGTCTTTCCACTACTTATTGCACAACAAGGAACTGCTGGGGTATTCTTAATCTTTACATTTGCTAATTTTGGCTGCATTATTTTGGCAGCCGTATTTGCAAATTCGCATCTTGTTAAACGAGCTACTGCAAAATTTGAGTAACTAATTTAGATAATGATTATTAGAATTTCATAAGTTTTCATGTATAATGAACGTAAAGGCTTATAGGGGGAATATATTATGAATCTATACCGTTCAACAAATCATCGTGTTTTTGCCGGTGTCTTAGGTGGCTTAGCTGAACGCTTTGATTGGAATGTTAATTTACTAAGAATTATTTGGGTATTACTAACACTAAGTCCTTTCCCGGGTTTGGTTATTTATTTAATTCTTTGGCTACTATTACCTGAAAAATAACAGATTAATAAAAAGGACTGATGAGCATTCATCAGTCCTTTTTCTATGTTAAATGCCGAATTCCATAAATAGTTGCTTATAAATGTTAATAAAGTTCAAAAACTGTGACTTTGGTACAAATTCATTATCTTGATGCGGCGTATTATTACCTGGACCATACATGACAAAATCAAATCCCACTGGTTGATTAATGATTAATTGACTTGCATCAGTTCCCCCGGGAACACCTTCAGCAATAATTTCACCAGGTGTATAATTTTGAATACCTACAGCTTTAGCTTCTGCACGCAATTTCTGTCGTTCATCATCAGACAGCTTATCACTAGAAACAAAGGGAGCCGCTATGCGTTGGATATCCTTTAACAGCTTAGAATCACTATTACCACTAATTGGTGTCACATCCATACCTACTGTTATTGTAATCTCACCCGTTCCCGAAGCATTGTAGGCGTTAACAATGTCTTGCAACTTTGTCCAGATTTTAGCATTATCAAATTCTGGAATGGTCCGGATATTAATTTCCGCTTCTGCAGCTGATGGAATTGCATTAACCTGATTACCACCCTTAATTGTATCAATATTAATAACCGTCTTACCCAATACATCATTGTTAAAGTCAGCCGTTATATCTTTAACTTCTGTCTTAATTTTTTGCAAAACAGCAATCAAATGTTCCACGGCATTATTACCAAGATATGGCATTGAACTATGAGCAGCTTTACCAGCTGATTTTACAGTAACATTCAGCTCACCTTTATTTGCATAAATAGCACGATAAATACCCGATGGCTCTGTAATCAACAAAGCATCAACATCATCCATATAACCTTGATCTTTAAAAGCCTTTGCACCAGGCATACCAACTTCTTCGCCCGCAGTCGCTAACAAACGAATCGTTCCTGGAATTTTTGCGCCACTCTCTTTTAATTCCAGCATGGCAATCACCATTGCTACCAAACCAGCTTTCATATCCGTTGCACCACGACCATAAAGATTACCGTCTTTTTCCGTTAGTGTAAATGGATCCGTATCCCAACGGTCAGCATCAACCTCAACGACATCCATATGCCCAGAAATCGCAAGCACCGGCTTACCATTACCGATTTCAGCAACTAAATTAGCACGTGTTTTTGAATTGCCTAAAGGCAAAATGTCATTTTTAATACCCGTTTCGTCAAATAATTGCTTTAAATAAACTGCAACATCTTTTTCATGATCATTCACAGATTGAATTGCAATAATGTCTTTCAAAATTGATAGTTTTTGTTCTTCTTGCATCACAAATTCCCCCATAAATATTTTGCATCTTCTTTAAATAAGGTATGACAAATTTAACACCTGATTGCATGCATGTACACAATATAAAAGTCTCAATCCATGTAAAAAAGTATTCAACTGTTTTTACCAGTATACTTAATTACTTTAAAACTAATTTAGAAGACACACTGGCCAAAGCTACCGTTAGCCCTAATGGTAATAAGGCTGAAGAATCTAAATGACACACTTCAAATAACATAAACAATGCCATTAATGGTGCTTGTTGTGAAGCGGCTAAGAAACCGACCGCTCCAATAACACCTGCTTGCGCAATTGTCGCCATTGATAACCCAGGCATAATGACCATATAAGCAAACCCGACGATACTACCTAATGCACCACCGATTGCAATCGATGGTGTCAATGTACCACCTGCCACGCCTACTTTAATGGTCAGCAAGGTCATAATTGTTTTTAATGCAGCCCCTACTAACAAGAACACGACAACATTTTGATCAAGATTCACAAAAGAAAATTCAGCCAAACCACGACCGTTCCCCATAATTTGCGGCATCTTCATTGCAATTATACCGGTTAATAAAGCAACTAATGGTAATTGCCATAAAATTTGTTGGGACTTGGCGCTATGCTTGCCTGCCCATTGAAAGCCACGTCGGAAAAGCCCGCCCAAGACACCCATCATTAACGCAACAACTACGACAAATGGTAACATTTTTATTGAAAAATCCTTATGCGCAATCAAATAGTACGGCACAAATCCCTTCGTAATCGAACCAACTAGCATCGCAATAACAGACATACTCAAACTAACTGATATTGTTCGAATGTCTACTCTTTTAAGTAAAATTTCAACAGCAAATAACATTCCCGTAATGGGCGCAATATAGATACCAGCAAATCCTGCTCCGGCAGCAGCAGCCAATAGCAAACGCTGATCATCAGCTGATAGTGTGGCTAATCCTATCCGACCGGCAAATTTTTGCCACGTTTGTGCCATCAGTGTTCCGGCTTCGCGCGGTGCTAATTCACGACCAATTGACCCACCAGTCGCTACATAGAAAATTTGCGTCATCACATGAATTATTGTCACACCAAATGGCATTTGTTCTCCTTGTAACGCTTTATTGATGCTAACGGTTGGTTTGCCATAACGTTGCAAAGCATACCAAATCAACGCCACAATAATACCACCTAGGGTTACTGAAAGTAAGCGATTAATCGGTGTTGCAGCAGTGGCAACGGGTATATGCGCATTTTCCTCAAACTGTAAGAATAACCGTTCAACAATATCTAATAATTGGCCTAATAATAACGAGCTAAAGCCAACAATGATTCCTAAGACAATCGTTGCAATAACTAACGCTATCGTTTGACGTTTTGTTTTAGCTAACATGTTTAAATAATATCCTATTCTACTTCATAAACTTGTTCATTAATTAAATCAAAAGTATGATGGTGCGTTGCTAGCACTGGTTTTAATTTGGCTTGCTGCCAAAATACTTTTGAATTTGTTGCACCTTGATACTCACCAATGACTAATAACTTTTTAGTTGGATAGTTTTCACGTATTACTTGTAATAAATCCCAGTCAGCTGTTGAAGTATCAGGGGCCCAACTCATCATGATGACGGCAACCTCTTGACCATATTTTTCTAATGCAGCTAATCCGGTCATATTTTCAACTATTGTTACAGGCTGATCCAGTGTAATATCTGGTTGTTCACGCCATAATTGATTATCCGTCGCGATTATGACTTGCTCTGGATTAAGCGCCCGTAAGCCAGCTGATAAATAACCATGCCCTGCCATTAATTCTAAAATAGGCTGATTACCAAGATATCGTGATAAATCTTGGACAAATGGCGTTGAAACATACCCATACATACTAAAATATTCTATCAAAGCATCTCTTAAATGACGAACTAAAAAATCAACTGCTTCTAAAGATTCACTTAATTTTCCCCACAAAGCATTTCCTTTGGCAGGTTGGTTAGGAAATTTATCAACAACATATCGTTGCACATCCATAATCATATTATCACTCACTTCAAGCATTGGTAATTCTGTGGGTAAAAAACCTTGGTTAATTGCATTAATTGTCTGACTAACTTGTGCAATTAATTGGCCGACTGATTGAATTGGCTGAAACATTGTTTGATACGACAACAGCTCACTAAGATAATCAATCTCAGTGAGCTGTCGACCAGTACCAAATCGAATTAATTCTGTTTGGTTCATATTCATTCCTTTTTTAAAATAAACTTTCTTGATGGTTACTACGTAAATCATCTTCAGCAGTATACGAAACTGGATTCAAATAAGAATTAACATATTGAAAAATATCAAAACGTTGTTGATCGGTTAATGGTTTACCATTAAAATCAATTTCTTTACCAGATAAAAACAGCAATGACAAATCTGTCTTTTCTGACATGGCACGTCCCACTAAAAAGTCCATCGAAACATTAAAAAAATCCGCCAATTTACGAACTTCAATATAGGATGGTGAACGGTCACCGCGTTCCCAGTTTCCGATTTGAGCAGCTGTATTTGGTTTTTGACCTGGCTCAAGATGTTTATTCATTTCTTCAGCAAGATTTTCCAATGTGATATTACGACCTTTTCGTAATTCACGTAAGCGATCAGGAAACATATACGCAGCTCCATTCATTAAATATAGTGTAACGGGCTTTCACCCTATTATGACTATTTTACCGAACTTTCGTAACTTTTTCCACAATTTTTTGTGGAAAAATACTTGTTTTATCCACATTATGCACAATTAATTCTGATAGGTCATCACGACGACATTCACCGTTACCTGCTTTAAAGCCATATTTTCTGCGATTATTTGTGTTTCAGGACGTGCTCCCCAATGTAGCGGTGTCATATGTAATAGGTCAACATATAAGTCACTTGGAATTTCCCACGTATATGTGATTTCGCGTTGTGTGGCTGTCGGATAATTTTCCATAAAGCGTTGCACAACTTTGTCATTTTGATACGTATGTTTTGGTGAATCAACTGGATATAATATCTCTCGTAATTCATGCAAATAACCTGATGCTGGCACGATTTTAACTAATGTGCCGCCAGGTGCTAAGACTCGTTTAAATTCTTCATATGCACTTGGTGAAAAAAATTCAACAACACTATCAAAACTAGCATCCGTAAATGGTAAATTTGCTAAATCAGCCACTGCAAAAAAGGCTTCTGAGTCTAATTGAGTTGCTAAATTAACCCCGGCTTTTGAAATATCAAATCCGATAGCTACGTCATGTTGTTGTCGTAAGTCTAATAAACGCTTGAGTGGTGTCCCTTCACCAGTACCAACGTCTAAAATTCGTTGTGGTTGCTGAGGTAATTCTTCATAAACCGCTTGTACAATCCCGTCAAACAACCCGGCTGTTAGTACTTTACGTCGTGATGCTAACATATTATCATCGTATTCTGTATTTACAGCTTTATTCAAAAAATACAACGATCCTTTTTTATTTAAATCTAGGCGATGACCATGCGGACATACCAAGGTATGCCCAACGATATGATCATAAGGTTCATTATCAACCAAGCAACGAAACATTTTTAGATTTTGGGTGACAAATTGGACACCTTTATCAATTTTTTTCATACTGTACCATCATTTTCTATTTGCAAACAAAAAATCAAAGTCCCTGACGAATCCGGTTAACTTTGATTCCTCATATTATTTTATTTATTCAAACCCATCAGTCGTCATCGAGGCAACAAAGATAGCCACAACATCATCAACTGTTAAATTAACGTAGCCGCCATTTTGATCCAACTGTCCAACTCGAACTGCATTTTGCGCCATTTTAACAAAATTTGTATCATCATTAATATGAACACCTGACAATGTCATTGGTATCCCCAATGACTTAATCCAATCATACGTTGCTTGGATTGCACGTTGTGCCACATCTAAATCATCTTCCCCCGTTAAATGCCAGACTTCACGACCATAACGGGCAAAACGGGCTTGTGTTTCTGTAGACAAGGCACGTTTCATCCAGCGTGGTGTTAAAATCCCCAAGCCAACACCATGTGTAATATCATAATAGGCTGATAATTCATGTTCAATTGGATGAACAGTCCAATCGTTAGCATTACCTAAGCTAGCGAAATCGTTTAATGCCATCGTGGCACCCCACATTAAATTAGCCCGCGCATCATAGTTATCTGGTTCTCGCACAGCAACTGGAGCCCATTTAATGACTGAGCGCATCATACCTTCAATAATACCACTTGTCACATCGTTAGCTGTTGCCCGATCAAAGTATTGTTCTGCCAAATGTGAAAATACATCAAATGAACCTGCAGCTGTTTGCCATTTTGACACAGAATATGTCAACTGTGGATCTAAAAATGAGACTGCGGGAGTTTGCGGACCAAATGAATCTAATTTCATATTTAATTGTGCATTAGATATCACTGAGCCATTATTCATTTCTGAACCCGTAGCCGCCAACGTCAAGATATCAACGACTGGTAATTGTGCTATTTGATAACGACGTTTTGTGCCGGCTACCCCGATTAAATCCCAAGGATCCCCCTCGTAAAATTTTGCTGAGGCAATGACCTTTGCAGCATCTAATACTGAACCACCACCAACTGATAAAATGACATCAACTGCATGCTCTTTCACCAACTTTTGGCCATCACGGATTGATGCCACCTTGGGATTTGGCGCAATCCCTGATAACTCAACAACATTTAAGTCTGATAGTGCGGCCAAAACACGATTATATAGGCCTGATTTCTTAATCGATCCACCACCATACGTTAATAATACATTGTGCCCAAATTGGGCAACGGCATCATGTAACTCTTTATCAATACGGTCTTTACCAAAACGAATCGCTGTCTTATTTTGAAAACTAAAATCCTCCATGCAACCTCCCATAATTTAGATTATTGCTGTTTATGCATTCTTAAGTTACTTTAACTCTCTTTATCTTAACAAAAACATCCTATCGATAACAAATGAATGTCATCAATAGGATGCCTATAAATCAATTAATATCTTATTTATTCAAAACCAGCCGTTGTCATAGAATCATGATATAAGGCCGTTACATCGTCAACTGTTAAATTAACGTAACCACCATTTTGGTTCAAGTTACCAATGCGGACTGCTTCTTGGGCCATTTCAACAAATTTTTCTTCGGAATTAATCGCAACACCAGGGAGTGTCATTGGGATATCAAGTGACTTAATCCAATCATACGTTGCTTGGATTGCACGTTGTGCCACGTCTAAGTCATCTTTGCCAGTTAAATGCCAAACTTCACGACCATAACGAGCAAAACGGGCTTGTGTCTCACCTGACAAGACACGTTTCATCCAACGAGGTGTTAAAATAGCTAACCCAACACCGTGTGTAATATCGTAGTAGGCTGACAACTCATGTTCAATGGGGTGAACCGTCCAGCCATTCTTATTTCCTGAACGAGCAATGCCATTTAGTGCCATCGTTGCTCCCCACATTAAGTTAGCACGAGCATCATAATTATCTGGTTCTGCTAACGCAACTGGGGCCCATTTAATGACTGAGCGCATCATACCTTCAATAATACCACTTGTCACGTCGTTAGCCGTTGCCCGATCAAAGTATTGTTCTGCTAAATGTGAAAATACATCAAATGACCCTGCAGCTGTTTGCCATTTTGAAACTGAATAGGTTAATTGTGGGTCTAAAAATGAAACCGCTGGTGTATTAGGACCATATGTGCCTAGCTTGATATTCAAATCTGAATTTGAAATCACTGAGCCAGCATTCATTTCTGAACCAGTTGCAGACAAAGTCAAAATATCAACAACAGGCAATTGATCGATATCTGATCGTGATTGTGCACCACGATCAGCAACTAAGTCCCAAGCATCACCATCATAAAATTTTGCTGAGGCAATGACCTTTGAAGCGTCTAATACTGAACCACCACCAACTGATAGAATGACATCAATATCATGTGCCTTCGCCAATTTTTGGCCATCACGAATAGAATCAATTTTTGGATTAGGTGCAATCCCAGACAATTCAAATACTTGTAGATCAGCTAATGCTTTTTGGACGCGATCATATAAACCAGATTTTTTGATGGAACCACCACCATACGTTAACAATACCTTTTGCCCAAATTGCGCAACAGCATCATGCAATTCTTCATCAATATGGTGTTTACCAAAACGAATCGCTGTCTTATTTTGAAAACTAAAATCTTCCATACAATCCTCCTACAATTTAGATTGTGACATTATGAATTTAACTACCCTTATCTTAACAAAAACATCCTATCGATAACAAATGAATGTCATCAACAGGATGTTTTAACATGTTTCATAAAGATTAGTCTTTATAAGAACACTTTATTTTGTTAAGTTCATAGCACTTTCAATATCAGCAATTGAAGTTGGCATATTATTATCTTCTTCAGAAGCAGTAATAATTGGGTCTGCAACGACCTTACCTGCAATTTCTTGATATTGCTTCATTCCAGTACCAGCTGGAATTAGCTTACCAATAATAACATTTTCCTTCAAACCAACAAGTGGATCGTTCTTACCGCGAATAGCAGCATCAGTCAAGACACGTGTTGTTTCCTGGAATGATGCAGCTGACAAGAATGAGTTAGTTTCCAATGAGGCCTTTGTAATACCAAGCAAAACAGGACGACCTGTTGCAGGCAAACCACCCTTAAGCAAGGTACCTTCATTAGCATCACGGAATTGTGCAATATCCATCAAAGTACCTGGCAATAGATCTGTTTCACCTGGATCCATGACACGAACCTTACGCAACATCTGACGAGCCATAACTTCGATGTGCTTGTCAGAAATCTCAACACCTTGCATACGGTAAACCTTTTGTACTTCAAGCACAATATAGTTTTCCGTTGCTAATGTATCACGAACTTGGATAATTTCCTTAGGATCAGCAGAACCTTCATTCAACGTCTCACCACGGTGAATATGATCACCTTCACCAACACGCATACGTGATGACATAGGCAAAGTGTAAGTACGAGTATCTGTCTCACCTTGGATAGTTACTTCCTTAGTACGATCAGCAGGGTTTTCTTCGATAGTTGTTACTTCACCAGTAACTTCAGTAATCATCGCACGACCCTTAGGGTTACGTGCTTCAAAGATTTCTTGCACACGAGGAAGACCTTGTGTAATATCGTTTCCGGCAACACCACCCGTGTGGAACGTACGCATCGTCAATTGCGTACCTGGCTCACCGATTGATTGTGCAGCAACAGTACCCACAGCTTCACCAACTTCAACAACATCACCAGTAGCCATATTACGGCCGTAGCAACGAACACAAACTCCGTGTTCAGTGTTGCAAGTAAATGCTGAACGAATTGTAACAGTTGTAATACCAGCTTCGACAATGCGCTTTGCGATATCTTCTGTAATCATCTCGTTATGACCAACCAACTTATCACCAGTTTGTGGATCAAAGACTGACTTTTGAGCATAACGACCCAAGATACGTTCGTACAATGATTCGATTACTTCATTACCATTCATAATGGCTGAAACATCCAAGCCACGGTCACTACCACAGTCATCTTCACGGATAATAACATCTTGTGCCACATCAACCAAACGACGTGTCATGTAACCTGAATCGGCAGTCTTTAGCGCCGTGTCGGTCATTCCCTTACGAGCACCGTGAGTTGAGAAGAACATTTCCAAAACAGATAGTCCCTCACGGAAGTTGGCGATAATAGGTAGTTCCATGATACGACCATTAGGTGCTGCCATCAATCCACGCATACCAGCCAATTGTGTAAAGTTAGAAATGTTACCACGTGCTCCAGAATCAGACATCATGAAGATGTTGTTATCTGGTTCGAAGTGTTCAATTAGCTTTTCAGTAATGTCATCCTTAGCCTTATTCCAAATAGCAATAACACGTTCATAACGTTCTGAATCGGTAATCAATCCACGACGGAATTGTTTTGTAACAGTTGCAACTTGCTTGTGAGCATCTTCAATAATTTCTGGTTTTTCTTTCAAGTCAGTAACGTCAGAAACTCCCACCGTCAAACCAGACTTTGTTGACTCATCGTAACCCAAGTCCTTCATACGGTCCAACAACAATGATGTTTCTGTAACCTTGTAAATCTTATATACTTCGGCAATGATGTCTGACAAGTAACCCTTCTTAAATGGTGGCAAGATTGGTGTTTCAGCGTAACGTGCCTTAATATCCTCACCTGGCTCCAAGAAGAAACGGTTGTCAATTTCGTGTAGATTTGCTTCTGTTGGCTCATTCAAGTATGGGAAATCTACTGGCAAGATATCATTAAAGAATAGCTTTCCAACAGAAGTCATCATAATGCGTGAACGTTGTTCAGCAGTAAATGGCTTTTCAGCAGGTAATGAAGCTGTTTGAATACCAATACGTGTGTGCAAGTGCACATACTTGTTTTGGTAAGCTGTACGAACTTCGTTAAGATCCTTAAAGATCATTCCTTCACCTTCACGACCAGCTTCTTCAGTCGTTAGGTAATAGTTACCGATAACCATGTCCTGTGATGGCGCCACGATAGGCTTTCCATCTTTAGGTGCCAAAATGTGGCCCGCAGCTAACATTAGCAAACGTGCTTCAGCCTGTGCTTCATCTGATAGTGGGACGTGAATAGCCATTTGGTCCCCATCAAAGTCGGCATTATAAGCTTCAGTTACCAATGGGTGTAGACGCATTGCCTTACCAGAAACTAATACTGGCTCGAATGCTTGAATACCCAAACGGTGCAACGTTGGTGCACGGTTCAATAGAACTGGGTGCTCCTTGATAACATCTTCCAAAACATCCATAACATCTTCATCATGACGATCAATCTTACGCTTAGCGGCACGAATATTACCTGCCAAATCGCGTTTAACCAATTCCTTCATAATAAATGGGCGGAACAATTCCATTGCCATTGGGCGTGGTAGTCCCATTTGGTTCATCTTCAAGAAAGGACCAACGTCGATAACTGAACGACCAGAGTAATCAACACGCTTACCAAGCAAGTTTTGACGGAAACGTCCTTGCTTACCCTTAAGCATGTGTGATAGTGACTTTAATGGACGATTACCAGGACCAGTAACTGGACGACCACGACGACCATTATCAACCAAAGCATCAGCTGCTTCTTGCAACATACGCTTTTCGTTTTGCACGATAATACCAGGAGCATTTAGCTCTAGCAAACGCTTTAAACGGTTATTTCGGTTAATAACACGACGGTACAAATCATTCAAATCTGAAGTGGCAAAACGACCACCTTCAAGTTGAACCATAGGGCGTAAGTCAGGTGGGATAATTGGAATAACATCCATAACCATCCACTCTGGCTTGTTACCAGACTTTACAAACGCTTCGATGATGTCCAAACGACGAACAGCACGGACACGCTTTTGACCAGTTGCTTCACGCAATTGTGCCTTTAGTTCTGTAACTTCTTCTTCCAAGTCAACATTTGATAACAAGGTTTGGACAGCTTCAGCACCCATACCAGCTTCAAAAGCATTACCATATTCAGACTTTAATTGACGATACTCACGTTCTGATAGCAATTGCTTTTCAGTTAGTGATGTATCCCCTGGCTTAGTAACAACGTATGAAGCAAAGTAAATAACTTCTTCAAGTGAACGTGGTGACATGTCCAAAACGAGTCCCATACGTGATGGGATACCCTTGAAATACCAGATATGTGATACTGGTGCAGCCAACTCAATGTGACCCATGCGCTCACGACGAACCTTAGCTGAGGTTACTTCAACCCCACAACGGTCACAAACAATGCCCTTATAACGGATACGCTTGTACTTTCCACAAGCACATTCATAATCTTTTGTAGGTCCGAAGATACGTTCATCGAAAAGACCATCTTTTTCAGGCTTAAGTGTACGGTAGTTGATTGTCTCAGGCTTTTTTACTTCACCGTAAGACCAGCTGCGAATCTTATCTGGGCTTGCCAGACCGATTTGCATACTTTCAAACTTATTGACATCGATCAATTGTTCGACCCCTTTCATAGGTTCTTTATACAATTCCGACCCAAAACTTCACTAGGCTTGTCCTTAGTATGCCGATTATTAACACAATACCCTTCACACTAAGCACAAGCCTAGCAAAAACTAGGTCGGCTACACTTTATTTAAATTTTATTTAGTACTATCAGTTGTATTAGCAACACTATTTGAATTAGCTGCTGATGTATTTGTACCGTCAGCATTAAATTCTTGGGCTAATTGGTCAGTCTTTTGACCAGCTGTTTCAACGTTTAGCACTGAATCATCCTCATCCATATCACGCAATTCAATTTCGCGCTCTTCGGCGTCCAAGACCTTCATGTCCAAACCAAGTGCTTGTAATTCTTTAACCAACACACGGAATGATTCAGGAACACCTGGCTTAGGAATTTGTTCACCCTTAACAATGGCTTCATAAGTCTTAACACGACCGACAACGTCGTCAGACTTGTACGTTAAGATTTCCTGCAATGTATGTGCAGCACCATAAGCTTCAAGGGCCCAAACTTCCATTTCTCCGAAACGCTGTCCACCGAATTGTGCTTTACCACCAAGTGGTTGTTGCGTAACTAATGAGTAAGGTCCGATTGAACGGGCGTGAATTTTATCATCAACCATGTGTGCTAGCTTCATGTAGTGCATGATACCAACAGACACACGCTTATCAAAGGCTTCACCAGTACGACCATCATAAAGGATTGACTTTCCATCGGCTGGCAAACCAGCTTCTTGAATAGCATCCCAGATATCTGTGTCACGTGCCCCATCAAAGACAGGTGATGCAACGTGGATACCTAGTTCACGAGCAGCCATACCTAAGTGTAATTCAAGCACTTGTCCAATGTTCATACGTGAAGGAACACCCATTGGTGACAACATAATGTCAATTGGTGTACCATCTGGCATGAATGGCATATCTTCAGAAGGAACAATAACTGAAACAGTACCCTTGTTACCGTGACGTCCGGCCATCTTGTCACCAACTTGGATCTTACGACGTTGGGCAATGTAGACACGAACCATCATATTAACACCAGGTGACAATTCATCACCATTTTCACGAGTGAAGATACGGACGTCTTGAACGACACCGCCACCACCGTGAGGTACCTTTAATGAAGTGTCACGTACTTCACGTGCTTTTTCACCAAAGATAGCATGTAGCAAACGCTCTTCAGCTGATAGTTCAGTTACACCCTTAGGCGTTACCTTACCAACCAAAATATCACCGTCTTCTACTTCAGCACCAATACGAATAATTCCTCGTTCATCCAAATTCTTCAATTGGTCTTCACCAGTATTTGGAATTTCACGTGTAAATTCTTCAGGGCCAAGCTTTGTATCACGAGCCTCTGATTCGTATTCTTCAATGTGAATTGATGTATAAACATCATCACGAATCAAACGCTCATTAATAATGATGGCGTCCTCGAAGTTATATCCTTGCCAAGTCATGAAGGCAATCAACGGGTTTTGTCCCAAGGCCAATTCACCTTGCTCCATTGATGGTCCGTCAGCTAATACTTCATCAGCATCAACAGCATCCCCAACCTTAACAATTGGTCGTTGGTTATAATTCTTACCTGCGTTTGAACGACGGAACTTCATCAAAGCATACTTATCTAATGAACCATCTTCACGACGAACACGGATTTCACGGCCATCAACATATTCAACAATACCTGGATACTTTGAAATAATCGCAACACCCGCATCATGCGCAGCCTTGTATTCAATACCAGTACCAATTAATGGTGCATGTGGATCAACCAAAGGAACTGCTTGACGTTGCATGTTGGCACCCATCAAAGCACGATTTGAGTCATCGTTTTCCAAGAAAGGAATAGCTGCTGTGGCAACAGCAACAATTTGCTTAGGAGAAACGTCCATGTAGTCAACTTGATCAATTGGTACTTCAACGTTGACATCACTCTTACGTGCCAAAACAGTGTCAGTAGCAAACGAACCATCATCATTTAAGACAGAATTTCCTTGTGCAACCACAAAGTTATCTTCTTCATTAGCTGTTAAGTAGTCAATACGGTCAGTAACCTTGTGTGTATCCCAATCAACACGACGATATGGTGTTTCAATGAAACCATACTTATTAACACGTCCGTAAGTGGCCAATGAATTAATCAACCCAATGTTAGGTCCTTCAGGTGTTTCGATTGGATCCATACGACCATAGTGCGTATAGTGAACGTCTCGAACTTCATAACCGGCACGATCACGAGTCAAACCACCAGGTCCAAGAGCTGATAAACGACGCTTGTTAGTTAATTCACCCAATGGGTTTGTTTGGTCCATGAATTGTGACAATTGTGATGAACCAAAGAATTCCTTAACAGCTGCAACAACAGGACGAATATTAATCAATTGTTGTGGTGTTACTGTATCAGGATCTTGAATTGACATACGTTCGCGTACAACACGTTCCATACGGCTCAAACCGATTCGGAATGTATTTTGTAGCAATTCACCAACACGGCGGATACGACGGTTACCCAAGTGGTCAATATCATCAGTTGAACCGATGCCTAATGGCAAGTTTAAGAAGTGGTTCATACCGGCAATAATGTCAGCTGGCTTAACTGTTCGAATCTTTGGATCAAATTGACCGTTACCAATAACTGGCAAAGTCTTTTCAGGATCTTCTGGATTTTCAACTAAGATTGTTTGCAAAACCATTGGTTCCGTTACGACAGCATCATCAGATGGTGTAAAAGTCGTACGTTTGAAATCATCACGATCCAAGTAAGGTGACAAAACTGACATAACTTGCTTGTCAATGACAGTACCCTTTGTCGCAATAATCTCACCAGTATCAGGATCAGCCAGTGTTTCACCCAATGTCAAGCCCATCAAACGTGATTTCAATGATAGCTTCTTGTTAATCTTGTAACGACCAACAGGTGCTAAGTCATAACGCTTTGGGTCAAAGAAACGAGCGGTCAACAATGCACGTGCTGAATCAGCAGTCTTAGGCTCACCTGGACGAAGACGCTCATAGATGTCCTTCAAGGCCTCTTCTACACGTGAATCCTCAATGACCTTGTGTACATCTTTGTCTAATGTTAATGAAATTGAATCATATTGATCACCAAGCATTTGTAGGATTTCAGAATCTGAACCGTAACCCAATGCACGTACCAATTCAGTAATTGGCAACTTACGGGTACGATCAATACGAACATAGCTAAGACCCTTAGCATCCGTTTCAAATTCTAGCCAAGCACCACGACTTGGAATGAAAGTCGTACCAAAGTTTGGACGACCATTCTTGTCTAATTCTTCGTTATAGTACACACCAGGAGAACGTACTAATTGTGAAACGATAACACGTTCAGCACCATTAATAATAAAAGTTCCTGCTGGTGTCATCAATGGGAAATCACCAAAGAAAACATCTTGTGATTTAATTTCGCCAGTTTCTTGATTTGTTAAACGCAACGTAACGTGCAATGGTGCTGAATAATTAGCATCATGATTACGTGCTTCTTCTACTGTGTACTTAGGCTCCATGAGCTTATAGTCCACAAATTCTAGAGACAACTTACCTTGGAAATCTTCGATTGGCAAAATGTCCATAAACATTTCACGTAATCCTTCATCCAAAAACCAGTTGTATGAGTCCGTTTGAATTTCGATTAAGTTAGGCAAATCAAGAACTTCTTTGATTCGAGCATAACTACGACGAACACGGTGTTTACCATACTTTACAAGCGTTCCTACCAAGTTTTCCACCTCGCTTTGAATTGGCCAACTGTGCATCCAGTTTATTACAGTTTGTTTACAATTTCTGTTTTATACCGGTTTTTAAGTGCAAAAAAGACAACAGCATCCCCGTAATTGAAAATGCTCTTGTCGTTGCTATGCAGGCTTTCAGGGACAATATTTCCTGTCAGCCATTGTTTTATACACAATTAAACTATTATTAAGTATACAAGAAAAAGTAAGCATTAGCAAGAAAAAGACTTCTTGTCAACGCTTACTTTTTAAATTTAACCTGACACAGTTGCAGTGTCTTGTTTTAGTGGTTTAACACTAATCTTAATTTCACCATTTTTAGCACCAACTGTCACCTGATCATTAATCGTAATCTTACCAAGCAATAGTTCTTCTGAAAGCGCATCTTCAACCTTTGATTGTAATGCGCGACGAATTGGACGGGCACCAAACTCTGGGTCAAAACCAGCTTTGGCAACAACATTCATTGCTGCAGGCGTCATTTTAATATTAAAGCCTTGCTCACTAATGCGTTGCAAAACTGATTTAGCCATCAGCTTAACAATTTGATGTAATTCATCCTTATTTAGCGAACGGAATACAACCATTTCATCCAAACGATTAACAAATTCAGGACGGAATGTTTCTTTAACCGTCTTCATAATCGTATCACGCATTGCATCGTAATTAGCTGATTTATCAATTGCACCAAAGCCAACTGACTTTTCATCACGTAGACGTGTTGCACCTAAATTAGATGTCATAATAATGATTGTATTTCTAAAATCAACTTTACGACCCTTAGCATCTGTCATATAGCCATCATCAAAAACTTGTAACATCAAGTTATAAATATCTGGGTGTGCCTTTTCAGCCTCATCTAGTAAGACAACTGAATATGGATGGCGGCGAACCTTTTCCGTTAACTGGCCACCTTCCTCATATCCAACATAACCTGGTGCTGATCCAACCAGACGACTTGCAGAATATGCTTCGCGATACTCTGACATATCGACCCGAATCATGTTATCTTCTGAGCCAAATACTGCTTCAGCCAAAGCCTTTGCTAATTCAGTTTTTCCCGTTCCAGTAGGCCCTAAGAACAAGAACGTACCGATTGGCCGTTGTGGATCTTTCAAACCAGACCGAGCACGACGAATAGAACGTGCAATTGCTGAAACAGCTTCATTTTGGCCAATCACACGATTGTGCAACACCTTTTCTAGATTAACCAAACGCTCTTGTTCTGATTTTTCCATTTGTGTCAATGGCACACCTGTTTGTTCAGAAACTACTTGGGCAATATCATGAACTGACAACGTTAAATCATATTGCTCATTCGCTTGATTGTCATTTTGTTCATCAAGCAATTTATCAATTTGACGCTTTTGACGCATCTCCTTCTTACGATATTCAGCAGCTAATTCAAAATTCAACTGTTCAATTGCTTCATCTTTCGCTTGACGCAAAACCAACAACTTTTCTTGTTGCTTAGCAACTGGCGTTTGATGCCCAACACGATCGATACGAACTTTAGCAGCAGCTTCATCCATAATATCAATCGCCTTATCAGGCAAGAAGCGATCCGTTACATAACGTACTGAAAGTTTTACCGCTTCAACAATTGTCTCATCTGGAATTGACACTTGATGATGTTGTTCATAGCGTGGCTTTAGCCCTTTCAAAATCTCAATTGCATCTGATTGCGTTGGTTCTTCAACGCTAACCTGTGCAAAACGGCGTTCCAAGGCAGCATCAGCTTCAATATACTTTTGATATTCATCCAACGTTGTCGCACCAATTGTTTGTAATTCACCACGAGCTAATGCTGGTTTCAAAATATTTGAAGCATCAATGGCACCTTCAGCACCACCAGCACCAATCAATGTATGTAACTCGTCAATAAAAAGAATTACCTGACCATCTCGTTGAATTTCCTCAATCACTTTTTTCAAACGATCTTCGAATTCACCACGATATTTCGTACCAGCAACTAGTGATCCCATATCAAGCATCATCAACCGCTTTTGGGTCATATCTGAAGGAACATCACCAGTGACGATACGTTGTGCTAATCCTTCTGCAATTGCCGTTTTTCCAACCCCAGGTTCACCAATTAAAACGGGATTGTTTTTAGTTCGACGTGACAAGATTTGAATGACCCGTTTAACTTCAGCTTCACGACCAACAACGGGGTCCATTTTATCATCACGTGCCAATTGCGTTAAATCACGTGCCAACGTATCCAACGTTGGTGTTCCTTCTGTTTCTGGTTGCTGGCCGCGTCGATTACGACGTGGGTCACGTTTTTTAGCAACATCTTTAACGCCTAGTTTACGCAACGTTGCCCGACGCATTTCAGCAGGACTAATATTTAAATTAGCTAAAATACGTGATGAAAAAATCGTTTCATCTGACAATAATGCCAACAGAAAATGTTCGGTTCCCGTTTGATCTTGATGTAATTGCTTAGCATTTTCATGAGCTAAACGCATCATATCAGAAGCCTTTGGTGAATATGGCAAGTAGGCACTTTTAGCATTTCTAGACAATGTGCCATAGCCCGTAAATTGTTCAATTTGACTTTTAATATCATCATCACTAACATCAAATTCTTGCAATACTTTGCTAGCAATACCTTCTTTTTCAATCGCTAACGCAAGCAATAGGTGTTCGGTACCAACTGCTTGATGTTTAAAATACTTTGCTTGTTCTTGTGCAACAACTAGGACATTTTTTGCACTTGGTGTATATTGATTATCCATATTAATTACGCTCGCTTTCAAACCGTAAACGGCTTAATAATTGTTGTAATAATCTTGCTCGTAACTGACCTTGAACAGTCACATCCCCGACGCTTAGTGTTTCTTTTGATAATAATGTCAAAATTAATTCACTTTCGTGGACGGTTAAAATTTGTTCACGACACAAGCTTGATATTACTGATGTTGCTGTTCTAAAGCTAACTATCTTTGGGAGTTGTTGTTTTATTTCTTCAATAAGGCGTGGTTCATTTCGTAATGCCATTTCAACAATCCGAATATAACCGCCACCACCGCGTTTTGATTCAACTAAATAACCATTTTCCGTATTAAAACGTGTTTTAATCACATAATTAATCTGCGATGGCACAACATTAAATCGTTGGGCAAGTTCAACACGGCGAATTTCAATTTCATGCGCCTGCTGTAAAATTTGCTTCAAGTATGTCTCAATATTATCAGACATATTTGAATCATTCATAACCAACACCCCCCTTTGACCAATATTGACATAATTATAGAACGCATTGCAACACAATGCCACTAAAACCCCATATTTTTTAAAATATTCAATGTCGTTTGCTTCACGTTTATTTGTTGACACAAAAACCACCAAGATTTCTCTTGATGGTTTTCAATTGATGCACCTAGAAGGATTCGAACCTTCAACCTTCTGATTCGTAGTCAGACACTCTATCCAGTTGCGCTATAGGTGCATATTAATTTTAAAGCTTCCCATTTGGAAGAAAGCGAACAACGGGATTCGAACCCGCGACCTCTACCATGGCAAGGTAGCGTTCTACCAGCTGAACTATATTCGCATGGGATGCCGACTACTGGATTCGAACCAGCGACCTCTTCATTACTAGTGAAGCGCTCTGCCAGCTGAGCTAAGTCGGCTTCTGTATCGATAAACGATATATGCGGATGACAGGAATCGAACCTGCACGCCCTAGGGGCACTGGAACCTAAATCCAGCGCGTCTGCCAGTTCCGCCACATCCGCAACAGACGTCAGTCGAATGTAACATCCGACAACTTTTATAGTATAGCTAATTATCAAACAAGTGTCAATACTTAATTTAAACTAATTAACTAGTGCCTCAAATTGAAAAAACAACCATCAGCTACTTACCACTCGATATATATTACTAGCTTTTGCATATTTTTGCAATTACTTTTTTAATATCTTTTATTTTATTATCCAATCAAATAAAAAAAGACTGACACGAATTGCTTCACGTTAGTCTTTAATCATCATTCTTTAAATTGTAGCTTCTGGAACAATTTGATCAGCGCCAAAATAAGGACGCAAAACTTCTGGAATTGTAACCGTTCCGTCTGCATTTTGATAATTTTCCAAAATAGCTGCAACAGTACGGCCAACTGCCAATCCAGAACCATTCAAAGTATGAACAAATTGTAATTTACCATTCTCATCACGATACTGAATTCGTGCCCGACGAGCTTGGAAAGCTTCTGTATTTGAGATAGAAGAAATCTCACGGTAAATATTTTGCTGTGGCATCCAAACTTCCACATCATATGTTTTAGCAGCAGAAAAGCCCATGTCTCCTGTTGATAAGGTAATCACGTGGTAAGGCAAGCCCAATTTTTGCAATAATGTTTCAGCATTAACCGTCATATCTTCCAATGCTTGATATGAATCTTCTGGCTTTGTAAACTTAACCATTTCAACCTTGTTAAACTGATGCATACGAATCAAACCACGCGTATCGCGACCAGCTGATCCCGCTTCTTGACGGAAAGCTGGTGACAACGCAGTCACACTATATGGTAATTTGTTATCATCAATAACTTCTTCACGGAAATAATTTGTTAGTGGCACTTCAGCCGTTGGAATTAACGTCATATCATCATTAGTACCAACACGGTATGCATCGTCCATAAACTTTGGATACTGACCAGTTCCATACATTGCCTCATTTTTAACAATGTATGGCGTAATCATTTCTTTATAACCTTCTTTTTGGTGTTCATCCAACATAAAGTTATAAACGGCACGTTCCAAACGGGCACCTTGACCAACGTAGTAGACAAAACGGGCACCGGAAACCTTCGCACCACGTTCAAAGTCTAAAATACCCAAATCTTCACCAATCTCAAAATGCGCTTTTGGCGCAAAGTCAAAGGTTGGAATCTCACCCCATTGACGTTCTTCGCGATTAGCCTCTTCATCAGCCCCAACAGGAATTGTATCATTTGGCAAATTAGGGAAATGCAAAGCACGGTTCTTAATTTGTTCATCCAATTTTACAACTTGTTCATCTAATGACTTAATTGTTGCTGAAACCTTTTGCATTTCAGCAATAACATCGCTAGCATCTTCTTTTTGACGTTTCTTTAAACCAATTTGGTCTGATACTGTATTACGACGTGCCTTTAATTCTTCAGTTTGCACTAACAATTCACGACGCTTAGCATCGTCAGCCACCAGTGCGTCAACTTCTTTAGGATCAACCCCACGAGTTGCCAAGCGTTCCTTTACTTGTTCCGTCTTTTGACGAATTATTTTCATATCTAGCATAATAATTCTCCTAATTATTTTTCAAACCTAGCGCTTTGATTTTATCATCAATCAATGCCAATACTTGGTTCGCAGCCTCAGCATCTGTTACAAAATCAAAACGATCACCATCAATACTCAATTTGGGCGAACGATCATAAGATTCAAACCATGCCACATATCGTTCATTTAAACTTTTATAGTAATTATACAATGATGGATCATTTTCAATTTGTTCATACTCGCGACCACGTTTTTTAATACGTTCTAACATCGTATCAAAGCTAACATGAATATAAATTAGCAAATCAGGTGTTTTGACAATCGCATCATCTGAAAAATCAACTTGCTCCATAATATTGTTTAACAAGTCACCATAAATTTGTACTTCAGTTTGGGTTGCTCTATCTAAATCAGCATTTAGCTTAAATAACAACAAATCTTCAAAGATAGATCGATCAATGACATTTAATTGGCTACCTTGTGCATCTCTGATGTTATCCAACCGCTTATTTAGAAAATAATTTTGTAACAAGAAACCATAACGCTTTGGGTCCTCGTAAAACAATGGCAAAATCGGATTATCATCAACGGATTCGTATAATGCTTCACTTCCTAAATGTTCTGCAAGCATCGTTGTTAAACTGGTCTTTCCGGCACCAATAGTTCCCGATAATACGATCATCCTGTTGTCCTACTTTCTTTAATCAATACTAGATTCTATTTTATCAAATTTTACGGTATCTAACACATCAAGTTTTAGGATATATAAAAATACACTAAAGGCCACCAAATTCTGTTCGAATTTGATGGCCTTCAATTAATCATTTATTACCAGTAACGGCATGAATACGATTAGCCGCACGTAACAAGGCAGTTTGGGCACGAACAATATCATCAGTCTCACTAGCAGCTATATGCTTCTCAGCACGTTCTTTAGCTCTCTTTGCTCGTTCAACATCAATGTCTTTCGCACGCTCTGCACTATCAGAAACTATTGTTAATTGATTATTCGAGAATTCACCAAATCCACCACTAATCGCGATAATTTCTTCTGAATCCGCCGCTTCATCAATTACCTTAAGTTCACTAATCTGCAACGCTGAAATAATAGGTGCATGTTGTGCCATAATTCCTTCTTCACCATTAGTTGTATCTAATACCACTAACGATGCAGTCTCATGCTCAAACACAACACCATTTGGCGTAACCACCTTAACATGTAGGGTGTGTTCACTCATTGCGCCGCCCCCTTTACTTAATCAGCCATTTTAGCTGCTTTGTCAACTACCTGTTCAATGACTCCAACATTACGGAATGCATCTTCAGGGTATTGATCGTACTTACCAGCCAAAATTTCTTTAAAACTGCGTACGGTTTCAGACAAAGGCACATACTCACCAGGTAAACCTGTAAATGTTTCGGCAACTGAGAATGGTTGTGATAAGAAGAATTGAATTCGACGAGCACGGTTAACAACCGTCTTTTCATCATCTGACAATTCATCCATTCCTAGAATAGAAATGATATCTTGTAATTCACGGTAACGTTGTAATGTCTGTTGTACTTCAGTTGCAACGTCATAGTGTTCTTGTCCAACAATTTCTGGCGCCAAGGCCGTTGATGTTGATGCCAATGGGTCCACCGCTGGATAGATACCTTGTTGCGTCAAAGAACGTTCCAAATTAGTAGTAGCATCCAAGTGTGCGAATGTTGTTGCAGGCGCAGGGTCGGTATAATCATCGGCCGGCACATAAACTGCTTGGATTGAAGTAACTGACCCCTTCTTAGTTGAAGTGATTCGTTCTTGTAATTGTCCCATTTCAGTAGCCAAAGTTGGTTGATATCCAACGGCTGAAGGAATACGACCTAACAAAGCTGACACTTCAGAACCAGCTTGCGTGAAACGGAAAATGTTATCGATAAACAACAACACATCTTGTCCATTAACATCACGGAAGTGCTCTGCAATTGTCAAACCTGTCAAAGCCACACGCATACGTGCACCAGGTGGCTCATTCATTTGACCATAGACCATGGCCGTTTGTTTCAAAACACCTGATCCTTGCATTTCGTAGTACATGTCATTACCTTCACGGGTACGCTCACCCACACCAGTAAACACAGAAATACCATTGTGACCTTGTGCGATATTATGAATCAATTCTTGAATCAATACCGTCTTACCAACACCAGCACCACCGAATAAACCAATCTTACCACCACGAACATATGGTGCTAAGAGGTCAATAACTTTGATACCAGTTTCTAAAATTTCTGTTGATGTTGACAATTCATCGTATGCAGGTGCATCACGGTGAATTGAATCACGTGGTACGTCATCTCCAAGTGCTTCACCACCATCAACTGGTTCTCCTAGCACATTAAACACACGACCTAACGTTTCTTCACCAACAGGGACACTGATTGACTTTCCAGTGTCTGTTACCGTCATTCCACGTTGCAATCCATCTGTTGAATCCATGGCAATCGTACGTACGACACCATCACCCAAAGACAAAGACACTTCAACTGTCAATGTCGTTTGATCACCCTTTTCAATAACCAACGCATTGTTAATATCTGGAATCTTTGTATCTGATGGAAAGGCAATGTCGACAACGGGGCCAATGACTTGAACAACTTGTCCGGTATTCATTGTCGTTTCCTTCCTTCGTTTGTATTAAATCTGATGCAAAAAGCTTTTAATTCAAAGCGGCCATTCCACCAGTAATTTCTGTAATTTCCGTCGTAATTGCACTCTGACGCGCCCGGTTATATTGTAAACCAAGTGAATCAATAATATCTTTGGCATTATCAGTTGCTGAAGACATCGCATTAGCTGATGCAGCATGTTCCGCAGTCTTTGCATCAAGAATAGCACCATAGACTAAACTTTCAGCATACTGTGGTAATACCACACCCAAAATTTGTTCAGACGATGGTTCCATCTCGTAATCAGCCGTTAACTTAGTATCATCTTTAGATTCTGCTAAATCGTCTGTTGAGACAGGTAGCATTTTTTCTAAGTGAACTTCATTAGAAATACGACTAACATAATGCTGATAACCAACAATTAATTCATCAAAGACTTCATTATCATACATCGTTGTCACAGTTTTAACGATTTCACGAACCTCATTAAAGGTTGGCACATCAGAAACACCGCGATACTCGTATGCAACGTCAAAACCACGTTTTTTAAAGAAATCAGCACCATTACCACCAACCGCTAAAATAACAACTTGATCAGTTCTTAATTGGCGTTCGGTAATTTGCGACATCAACTCTTTTAATAGAGTCGAATTATAACCACCAACTAAACCACGATCAGAAGATAGCACCAAAAAACCAACTTTTTCAACATCACGATGTTCAAGCAATGTTCCTGAAACATTATTGATGTGTGCAGTTGCCAAATGGGCCACAACGTCGTGTAAGGCTTCAGCGTACACCGTATATGAACCACCATGGCGCTGAATTTGGCTTAATTTAGCAGTGGATACCATTTGCATGGCACTCGTAATCTGACGTGTCTTTTTTGTTGAGGCAATGCGGCGTTGAATATCTTGTAAAGAAGCTGCCATTTATCGCCCCTCCTTTATTATTCTGCCGAACTAGCAAACGTTGCTTTGAATCCTGCAACTGCTGCATCCATTGCGTCGGTATCAGGCAAATTCTTTGTTTCAATAATTGTCTCTAACAAATCATTGTGTGATGCACGCACTGCTGCAATCAATTCTGACTCAAAACGTAAAATATCATCAACCGCAACATCATCCATAAAGCCATGTGTCAAAGCATATAGTGATAACACTTGCTCTTCAACGGGCAATGGTTGGTGTAATGGTTGCTTCAATAGTTCAACGGTACGACGACCACGGGCTAACTTTGTTTGTGTTGCTTCATCCAAATCTGATCCGAATTGTGCAAATGACTCTAGCTCTTTATAAGAAGCTAAGTCCAAACGCAACGTTCCAGCAACCTTCTTCATCGCCTTAATTTGGGCATCTCCACCAACACGTGAAACAGATGTTCCAGCGTCAATAGCAGGACGAACACCAGCATAGAACTGATCAGCATCCAAGAAGATTTGACCGTCAGTAATTGAGATAACATTAGTTGGGATATATGCTGAAACATCTCCCGCTTGTGTCTCAATAATTGGCAAAGCAGTCATAGACCCACCACCAAGTTCGTCTGATAACTTTGCAGCACGTTCTAGCAAACGTGAGTGCAAGTAGAAGACGTCACCAGGATAGGCTTCACGACCAGGTGGACGACGAAGAATCAATGACAGCTCACGATATGCTGTTGCTTGCTTTGATAAATCATCATAAACAATCAACACATGTTTACCGTTATACATAAATTCTTCACCCATTGCAGCACCAGCATAAGGTGCTAGATACAACATTGGGGCAGGTTCAGATGGACCAGCTGTTACAACAATTGTGTAGTCCATTGCACCCAAACGACGTAATGTCTCAACTTGTGTACGAACAGTTGAGGCTTTTTGTCCAATTGCAACATAAACAACAATCATATCTTGATCTTTTTGATTCAAGATTGTATCAATGGCAACTGATGTCTTACCAGTTTTACGATCACCAATAATTAACTCACGTTGACCACGTCCGATTGGTACCAAAGCGTCTACGGCTTTTAGACCTGTTTGTAGTGGTTCAAACACAGACTTACGCTCCATAACACCCGGAGCTTTAACTTCAACAGGACGTGTCTTTCCTGTTTCAATTGGGCCCATACCATCAACTGGTTGTCCCAAAGCATTTACAACACGACCAATCAGTTGCTCACCAACAGGCACTTCCATGATACGGCCTGTACGCTTAACAGTATCGCCTTCACGAATATTGTCGTACTCACCTAGAACAACGATACCAACATCATTTGATTCTAAGTTTTGTGCCATACCATAAACGCCATTCTCAAATTCAACAAGTTCACCGGCAAGAGCGTTTTCCAACCCTGTTGCACGAGCGACACCGTCACCAATATAGGTAACAGTTCCAGTTTCTTGAACTGTCAAGTCGTCTTGATAATTGGCTAATTGCTTTTTGATGAGTGAACTGATTTCTTCAGCTTTGATGCTCATTTCAGCAGTTCCTCTTTCTTTATAGTGTGTCTATTCATCACACAACATCAATTTTAATTTCGATTACTAGCGAATGATACTCTGACGAATAGCAGCTAATTTAGTTGCTAATGATCCATCCAAAATTTGGTCATTTGCCTTCACGATAACACCACCAAGTATATTTTCGTCTACGATTTGCGTTAAACGCACTTCACTAGCTTGAAAACGAGCAACAAGTTTTTCTTTTAATCGCAAAACTTGTTCATCACTTAATGGTACCGCCGTTTGTACTGTGGCATTAACAATTCCTGCTGCTTTATTAACAAGCTCTTCATACTTGGTAATAATAGCTGGTAAATATTGAATACGCCGATAGTCAAATGTCATCTCAATCAAGTTCTTAACCACTTGACTCGTGTCTTTTGACAAAGTTGCTAACAATTGACGCTTCGTATCCTCATTAATGCGCAAAGACAACAATGCCTTTGTAAATTCTGAATTTTGTACCAATACTTCACGAATAGCTAATAGTTCAGCCATTGTTGATTCATCAGTACCTTGATCATGGGTTAATTCGAACAAAGCAACGGCATACCGCTTAGCAATCGTTGCTTTATCTAATGCCATTACTTGTTCCCTAACCCTTCAATGTAAGCGTCAATAAGCGCTTTTTGATCATCTAACTTTAGTTCTTTTTGGATAATCTTTTGTGCGATGGTTACTGAAAGTTCAGCAACTTCACTCTTAACGTCAGCCATTGCTTCTGAACGTTCTTGTGCAATTTGTGCACTAGCTTGTTCTTTTGTCGCTTGGGCATCTGCATGAGCGTCAGCAACGATTTGATCACGTTGCTTACCTGCTGTGGCTTTTGCATCAGAAATGATGCTATTTGCTTCAGTACGTGCTGATTGCAACTGCTCTGAACGTTTTGCAGCCATTTCTTCGGCTCTTTGACGTGCATCTTCTGCAGTATCCAAATCGTGAGCAACTTTCTCCGCACGTTTCTCCATCATTTTTACTACTGGACCCCAAGCATACTTCTTTAATAGAAGCATTAATACTAGGAATGCCACTAGCACAAACAACATGTTACCCAAAGCCAACCCTTCGCTAGCACCTGCTAGAACAATTTGATTAAACATAATTTAGTTGGCCTCCGCGTTTCGATTATCGTGCTAACAACATGAATGCAATAGCAATAGCGATGATTGGAACGGCTTCGACCAAACCAACTCCGATAAACATATTTGTACGCAATTTACCTTCTAATTCAGGTTGACGTGCTGTACCAGCAATCATACTTGAAATAACAATACCGTTACCAATACCAGCACCGATAGCGGCACCAGCTGCGGCAACACCAACACCAATGGTTGCAACATCCATTTTTACAATCCTCCGATTAATTTAAACAGTTACTATAGTTACTCTGTCTTTTCTGAAACATAGACAGTCGTCAAAGTGACGAAGACAAACGCTTGAATAGCCCCAATAAACAATGAAAATCCTTGCCATAGAATTGCGAGCACAAACGCTGGAACAAATGATAATGCACCAGCAGACTGCGCCAATTGCCACAATAGAGACAAGACCATTTCACCAGCAAAGATATTACCGAACAGACGGAGTCCTAACGTTAAGAAACTCGTAAACTGTTCAATAAGATTTAAGGGGAATAAGACACTAAATGGCGACAAATATACCGACTTGAAGTATTTCTTAAATCCTTGCTTTTCAACCCCCAAGAAGTGGGCAATAGAAATTGCAACTAATGCTAATCCCATTGTCACTAATGGATTTGCTGTTGGTGAGTTCAAAAATGTATTACCATCTACTTTGACTGTAAAGGCAACACCTAATTGGTTCCCAACAAAGATGAACAAAAACATGGAAAATATAAAAAACTTTAAATTGTTACCAGTCTTATTAGGTAATGATCCATCAACAATGTTATTAGTAAAATCAATGACCCACTCTAACATATTTTGCTTACTCTTCCCGGCTGGTTTCATAACCAATTTCCGTGAAGCCCATAATGCTAGTAAAAAAACGATCGCCATCGAAACTAATGTTGAAATAACCACGCTCCAATCAAACGTCAACCCCGCAATGCTAAAGGTCGCGGTTTTCTCCAATGAAATTCACCTCTTTTCTTCCATCGAAATAATATCAAGCGGTTTGCTTTAAAAAGAACCGTTTAACTTTTCCCCCCTATATTACCCCTTTTGAACGGTAATTCAATCATCAAACACTCTCTAATGTGTCCCATTTCTGCAACTGTTTTCAGTAAACCTTATTATATCACGATTTCAACTATTCCAAAAAGGAATGTAAAGGCCGTATCTATCCAAAAAAGGAACTCATTAAAATCCCATAATGTATTCTCTAACAAAATAAATAACACAAAAAAATAGCAAACTACCAATTTAATGGCATTTGCTATTTCATCATTTTTAACTAAATTAAGTACTACTTTAACAAGTTTGAAGCTGTTTGCCCTTATCTTTCAGAAACAGCTTTATCAGGCAAAATCAAATTTAAAACAATGCCTAAGACAGTTGCAATCGCAACACCAGAGAATTGCACAATACTATTACCATGACCTAATTGCAAATAAGCATTTCCGATTCCAATAACCAATACTGATGATGAAATCATCAAATTACGTTTTAAATTAAAGTCGATTTTATTTTCAACAATAATTCGCAAACCAGATGCTGCAATGACACCAAACAATAGGAATGAGACGCCACCCGTAACAGCTCCTGGAATTGATTGAATCAATGCTGATAGTTTACCAACGAATGAAAATAGAATTGCAAAGGTAGCTGCACCAATCAAAACATACACCGAGTGAACCTTAGTAATTGCCATAACACCAATGTTTTCACCATATGACGTTACTGAAGGACCACCAACTAACCCAGCAAACAAAGATGCCATTCCATCACCAGCTAGTGTACGGTGCAATCCAGGATCTTTAATATAATCACGACCTGTCAAATCATCCAAGACCATTAGGTGACCTAAATGTTCTGTAATAGTTACTAAGGCAATTGGTGCCATCACTAATATGGCATCCCAATGAATAATTGGCTTATAATCTAAAAATGGTATATCAAAATCTGGTAGTGCAAACCATGCCGCGTCTGCTACCGGTTGAAAATTCACTAAACCGACCATCACCGCAACAATATAGCCAACAACAATGCCAAGCAAAATTGGAATTAACCCTAAGAAGCCGCGCATATACATATTAAAGAAAATCGTAACCCCTAAGGTTAACATTGCAACTAAAAATACACGAATATCATACTTACCATTCAACAATGTTGCTGATTCAGCAGCTGATCCTGATAGTGACAAACCAATCACCATGATAATCGGACCAACCACAATAGGTGGCAATAACGTTTCAATCCATCCAGTTCCAATTAAGCCAACAATCAGTGCAACAATTAAATACACAATTCCAACGGAAATAACACCTGTTGCAACACCTGGATACCCAGTTGTTTTCATTAAAGCAACCATTGGAATAATAAATGCGAAACTTGATCCCATGTAAGCTGGAATTTTACGTTGTGTAATTAAAATATGAAGCAACGTTCCAACCCCAGAACTAAATAACGCAATTCCTGGATTCAAGCCAACTAACAACGGTACCAATACTGTTGAACCAAACATTGAAAACATATGTTGCAATGATAACCCTATCCATTGCCAAAATTTTGGTTTCTCATCTACATCTAAAACGACATCACGTTTCATTTCCATCATATTTCCCTTTCATGCGACACAAAAATTAGTATTAAAAAAGCTGAGGTATACAAGACACCTCAGCTTGGTTCACTTTTCTAATATGACAGTTATCATGACGATAGTATAAACCTAGTCACAACAAATTAATCTTATTAGTCTCACAGGACCAAGTTAAAGGTATTTACAGTGATTTATTATATCTTAGTTAACAAAGTTAGTAAACACATATTTTTATAGTAAAACGTCTAAATCAGTCTTAATCTCGTTTAAAAAAACTGCGATGAAATTTCATCCCAGCTTTGCTTTAAATTATTAGTGCGTACCGAACAAACGATCACCAGCATCCCCAAGACCTGGAATGATATAACCATGTTCATTAAGTTCATCATCCAAACCTGCTGTATAAATATCAACATCAGGATGTGCCTTTTGCACTGTTTCAACACCAATTGGTGCTGAAACCAATGTAATCAGCTTAATCTTAGTAGCACCACGCTTCTTTAAGGCATCAATTGCCATAACAGCTGATCCTCCTGTTGCTAACATTGGATCAACCACTAACACTTCACGTTGATCAATATCTTCTGGCAACTTGACGAAGTATTCAACTGGCTCTAATGATTCTTCATCACGATACATCCCAATGTGACCAATACGAGCCGCTGGAATCAACTTCATGATACCATCAACCATTCCTAAACCAGCACGTAAAATCGGTACAATTGCTAGTTTCTTACCCGCAAGCGTCTTTTGCATTGTTGTTGCAACGGGTGTTTGGACTTCAATATCTTCAACTGGTAAATCACGTGTCACTTCATAAGCCATTAATGAAGCGATTTCATCAACAATTTCACGAAATTCTTTTGTTCCAACATTCTTATCACGAATAATCGTTAATTTGTGTTGAATTAGTGGATGATCAAAAACCGTTAGCTTACTCATTTAAAAGCTCCATTTCATTTTTCTTAATTATATAACTTTTTTATCTTAATTAGCATGTTCAATCTCTGACAAAGGGAAACGACTTGTTAAATCTACTATTGTTTGCTTAACTTCTGCAAGGTTAGCTTCATCATCAGGATTGGCCAAAACTTGTAGGATTAATTCTGCAACTTGAGTCGCCTCAGCTTCCTTGAAACCACGCGTTGTGATTGCTGGTGTACCAATACGAATACCAGACGTAACAAATGGACTACGTGGGTCGTTTGGAATCGCTTCTTTGTTGGTCGTAATATAAACTTGATCTAATACATTTTGGGCCTTTTTACCTGAAATACCAGTCTTAGTTAAATCTAAGTTAAACAAATGATTGTCAGTGCCCCCAGATACAACTCGGACCAACTCCGATTGATTAAATACCGCAGCCATTGCTTTTGCATTAGCTACTACCTGTTGACCGTATGTTTTAAAACTAGGTTGCATTGCTTCATAGAAGGCTACAGCTTTACCTGCAATCACGTGTTCTAGTGGACCCCCTTGTGTGCCAGGGAAAATAGCTGAGTTAAGTGCCTTACCTAGGTCAGCTTTCGCCAAAATCAAGCCACCACGTGGTCCCCGCAATGTTTTGTGTGTTGTTGACGTCACCACATCTGCAATACCAACTGGTGAAGGATGCACACCAGCCGCAACTAAGCCAGCAATGTGTGCCATATCTACCATTAAGTATGCGCCTACTGAATCAGCAATCTCACGGAAACGATCGAAATCAATAAATCGTGAATAAGCTGAAGCACCCGTTACAATTAACTTTGGCTTATACTCAGCAGATAAAGCAGCAACTTGATCATAATCAATCAACTCATCTTCATTTAATCCATATCCATGGAAATGATAATTTTTTCCTGAAAAGTTAACTGGTGAACCGTGTGTTAAATGACCACCAGCATCTAAATCCAGCCCTAAAACATGATCACCTGGCGTCAACAAAGCAGCATAAACAGCTGCATTTGCTTGTGAGCCAGAATGTGGTTGTACATTCGCATATTCTGCGCCAAATAATTCTTTGACACGATCAATTGCTAACTGTTCCACTTGATCAATGTACTCTGTTCCACCATAATAGCGCTTATTAGGATAACCTTCTGCATATTTATTCGTTAAAATACTTCCTTGAGCGGCGCGCACACCAGCAGAAGCAATATTTTCTGATGCAATCAATTCAACATTATGCTCCTGTCGATCAGCTTCACGATCAATTGCAGCCCATAGTTGTGGATCAAAATCACGGTAATTTGTCATAGGTTGACCTCCTCATCAGTCAAAACAGGTTAATTATTCAGTAACTCACTAATCCAATGTCCACCAGCCGCTTTACCCAACCGGTTGTTATAAGCACCATTTACATCTAATTGTGGCAATGCTGCTACCAGAATCGTTTGGACATCCTTTTTATCATCAAAATAGCGTAACCCTGCAAACAACTTGGCTGCAGCGGTCTCGTTATTATCACCTAACGACCAGATAAAATCCATCCCTGCCAATTGGTGCTGACGAATTAAATCATTTGTCAACATTAGGCCAACTGGCTCTAATTGCGCTTGCATCCAAATAATGGCTTGCGTCCAATCTTTTGGAGCGACCATATACACATTTTTATCTGGTGCATAATGACGGTATTTCATTCCTGGCGCCTTTGGCGTTTCGTTATCCGCAACATGATGAATTTCAGAATCCACAGTAGTTTGTAACACCGCTTCAATTTGTGCAGGTGTAATCTTTCCCGGACGTAAAACAGCTGGCATGTTAGCAGATAAATCAAGAACAGTTGACTCTACCCCAATTTTTGTTGGGCCATCATCTAAAATCCCCGCAATCTTACCATGCAAATCGTGATAAACATGTTTTGCTAAGGTTGGGGATGGCTTCCCAGACGTATTTGCAGACGGACCAACAAGTGGGGTTTGACTTGCCCGAATTAATTGGCGCGTTGCGTCATTATCCGGTAAGCGTACGGCAACTGTATCTAAACCGCCCGTAACTGTCAATGACAACTTGCCTGGTTTAACTGGCAAAATCATCGTTAAAGGCCCTGGCCAGTATGCTGACATTAACTTTTGAGCTTGCTCATTGACAATTGCAAATTCAGAAACTTGTTCTGGATCAGCAACGTGCACAATTAATGGATTATCAGAAGGCCGACCTTTTGCTGCATATACTTTACTAACAGCTTCTTCATTAAAAGCATCCGCACCTAATCCATAAACTGTTTCTGTTGGAAAGGCGACTAACACACCGCGCTTAATAGCCCGTGCTGCTGCGTCCATTTCATCAACCGTCCATATTTTTGTTTCTATCATTTCTACATCTCCCGCAATACTTTAATCATTCGGTCATGACCACTTAAATCTTGGTGTAAAGTTACTTGCACATTTGGCAAAGCAGCAAACAGATCAACTAAGGTTTGTCCTTGTTGATACCCTATCTCAAAATAGGCTGCACCACCAGGATTTAGGTAATTAAGGAGGCCGGTTGCAATTTTTTTATACACTGCTAATCCACTGTCATCTGCATATAAAGCAACATCTGGTTCAAAAGCAACCACTGATTCGTCCATTAATAATTGCTCATCACGATCAATATATGGTGGGTTGGCCACAATAATATCAAACGTCCCTGTTACATCTGTAAACAGATCACTAGCTAAAAACGTAACTGCCGGTGCATATAATTGCGCATTTTCTTTGGCCACAGCCAAAGCGTCTTTAGAAATATCAGATCCTAAGACATGCCATGCAGGCCGTTGCGCTTTGAGCGTAACAGCTATTGCTCCTGAACCA
Source organism: Weissella sagaensis (assembly GCF_010306265.1). Taxonomy (NCBI): domain Bacteria; kingdom Bacillati; phylum Bacillota; class Bacilli; order Lactobacillales; family Lactobacillaceae; genus Weissella; species Weissella sagaensis. The sequence continues at coordinate 277,180 of NZ_BLKA01000001.1, forward strand.
GTGCCGATATCTAAAACCGTTTTAGGTGTTTTATTTGAATAATCTTTTAAAATCCATTCCACTAATTCTTCAGTTTCTTGACGCGGAATTAACACACGCCGATCAACATTAAATTCACGACCATAAAAAGCAGCATGTCCCAGCGCATATTGAACCGGTTGCCCACCTTTAATTGCTCGCACTGCCACCATGAAACGTAAACGTTTTTCATCTTCCAGTACAGTATTTGAATTATTAGCTAATTGCGCATAATTCCAATCCATCATACCCGTTAGTAGATAATCAATTTGTGACATACGTTCTATTTCATCATGAATATAGGGTTCAAGTTGCCAATCACCCCACTCACGAACCGCTTGAATCGTCCATTGTTCATCAAACATATTTTTATCCTTGCTTTAATGACTCTAGCTTTGCTGTTTGATCAGCAATCAACAAGGCATCAATCACATCTGCTAATTCACCGTTCATAATACGATCCAACTTATTCAATGACAGCCCAATTCGGTGGTCAGTCACACGATTTTGTGGGTAGTTATATGTTCGGATACGTTCTGAACGATCACCAGTTCCAACAGCTGTCTTACGTTGTTGCGCATATTCAGCCTCATTTTGTGATGCATAGTAATCATAAACACGTGTCTTTAAAATTTCCATTGCCTTGGCACGATTTTGTTGTTGTGAACGTTGATCTTGCATTGCAACAACAATTCCCGTAGGCAAGTGGGTCATACGAACAGCAGATGACGTCTTATTAATGTGTTGTCCACCAGCACCAGATGAACGATAAACATCGACACGCAAATCTTTATCTTCAATTTCAATGTCGACATCTTCATACTCTGGCATCACACCAACTGTTGCCGTTGATGTATGCACACGTCCAGCTGATTCCGTCTCAGGAACTCGTTGTACACGATGCGCACCATTCTCAAACTTTAATTTTGAGTAGACGTTATCCCCAGTAATCATCAAAACAATTTCTTTGTAACCACCAATTTCTGTCTTATTTTCATCGATGATTTCAACTTGCCAATTTTGTTTTTCAGCATAGCGTACATACATATCGTAAAGATCAGCTGCAAACAATGCACCTTCATCACCACCAGCAGCCCCATGAATTTCCATGATAATATTCTTATCATCATTAGGATCTTTAGGAAGCAACAAAATCTTTAATTCTTCTTCAACGGTTTCTTTTTCAGCACGTAATTCCTTTAATTCTTCTTTAGCTAATTCTTCTAATTCTGAATCGTTAGCTTCCTCACGTAAAATTTCTTCGTTTTCAGCAATGCTATCAGTAACATCTTTATAATGCTTATACTTTTCAACGGTATCGCGGAGGCTACCTTCTTCTTTAGATAACGCCAAGAAACGCTTGGTGTCAGCAATCACTTCAGGATCTGAAATCATTTCGCTGACTTCTTCGTATCGATCCACAACAGATTGCACTTTTTCAAAAATTTCATCCATAATGCTCTTCTCCTTTAATTTATTCCTTATTTATCGATGTTCGTCGTGCTAAAGCGACTAAATCTGGTTGATTATAATGTTTACGGCAAACAGGCATATAAGCTTCGTCACCACCGATTTGGACTTGTTCACCTTCGTATACAGGTTGCCCATTTGAAAAGCGTAGGTTCATAACTGCTTTACGACCGCAGAATGAACAAAGTGTCTTCATTTCCTCAATTTTATCTGCATAAATAAGCAAGGCTTCTGAACCAGGAAATAATTGATTAAATGCATCATTTTTTAGACCAAACGTTAACACTGGAATGTTAAGTTCATCAACAACCCGCGTTAACTGCAATACTTGCGCCTTAGTCATAAATTGCGCCTCATCAATTAAGACAGCTGCAATACTCTTTTGCTTTGAAATTAATTCAAACAGATCGTCAGCAGCTTGTATCGCCCTAGCAGAACGTTGCATACCAATCCTAGAAGCAATTTCACCAACGCCAGACCGATTATCTAACGCACTTGTTAGTAATAATACTTGACGTTGTTGCACTTCATAATTATGAGCAACTTTTAAAATTTCAATACTCTTACCACTGGCCATTGCACCGTAGCGAAAAAATAATTGCGCCATGCTTTTCCTGCCTTTCTCCTGTAAAACTCCGATTTACACTCCATTCTAGTATAACAAAATTGTAAATAAAAAAAAGACACTGCGACAAAAGGAAAATTAAATCTATCATCACATAATTATCTCAAATTGGTGACGTAAAATAACGAATTTAAAAAGCAGCAAGTCACTTCAGCAACTTACTGCTTTATCAGGATAAACGCACCGCTTAATGCGGTCATCTCAATTCTTGATTAATTTAGAAAAATTCTGGTGTAATGGTTGCAATTTTTTGCTGCCAATCAACTTGTGGATACTTACGGTCCAATATAAGTTGAAGCATATGTAAAGCCAAATTACCATTACGCGTTAAAATTGGGCCATGAAAATAAGTGCCATACGCATTTTTATAAACCAGACCTTCACCACCATCTTCGCCGTTATTACCATTTCCTTTGATAATTTCCCCTAAAGGACGTTCATTATCTCCCAAAAAAGTCCGACCTTGATGATTCTCAAAGCCATGATATTCCAAACCATTTACCTCATCTTTAATGGTTACATTCCCAATGAACCGACTATCAGGCTGATTAAGCGTATAGTGGCTAAGTGCACCAATGCCTTTTACCTTGGTACCATCTGCTAAAATAAAATACTGACCAATCAATTGAAAACCACCGCACACACCCAAGAAAGGACCATCATCTTCAATATAAGCCTTTAGTGCTACTGCTTTTTTGGGCAAATCTTCAGCAACAATCATTTGTTCATAATCTTGACCGCCACCAAACAAAACAAAATCGTAGTCTTCAGCATCAAAATCATCCTCTAACGAAACAATATGTTGTTCAACAACGACACCAATCTTTTGTGCGTAATAACGTAAAGCGACGATATTACCAAAATCACCATAGGTATTCATTAAATCACCATATAAATGAGCAGCATTAATTTTATATTCAGCCATTAATTTAATCTCCCATTCCTGTATTAATGTACCCTTGTTGCTTTAAAGTTGCTCGCAATTGCAACATAGCTGTATAAGTTGCCAAAATATAAACTCGCTTCGTTGGCATACTTGCAATTGCAGGCACAATTTGTTGTAAATCCTGATAAACGGGATGGTCACCAAAACCAGCCATTTTTAAACGAACATACAAATCTTTATAACGTTCACCACCCGTTGCCACTGCTTGAATACCAGTATCATGCAATGACTCAAAATCAGCATCCCAAATCCAACTTGTATCAATACCATCTGCATAATTAGCATTAAGCAATGCCAACATCGAAAATGGTTGATCGTCCGTCTTCATCATATCAATAACTTGATTTGCCCCCACTGGATTTTTGATGAGCACAATCGTGACTTCTTTATCTTTAACCTTAACAGACTCTTGACGGCCAAAAATTTGGGCATTTGATGAAAAGGCATGTTGAATTTGTTCAGCTGAAACACCCATAAACCGTCCCACTGCATATGCTGCTAGTGCATTATAGATATTGTACATACCACCAATTTCAATTTGGTAAGTTACACCATCAATATCAAAATTTGATGAAATCGGAGTTAACTTATTCAAACTTGTCACAGCATAATCTAGTGCTGGTCGCTTAAAATCATCAGTTACTGAGAAATAATCACCCTGATTGCCAAATGTTATAAAATGGTATCGTAAAACTGAATTATCTGTCGGTGATAAAACACCATCGGTATTATGCGGTGCACGCATGCTATTAGTTGTTTGTAAATGATTGAAGCCAAAATAAACCTTAGGATTTGGTAAATCACCACGCATAAAAATTGGTGAATCAGCATTTGCAATTACCGTTGCTTCTGGAAATAGACGAATACCTTTTAAGATTTTTTCATAGGTCGTATAAATCTCGCCATATCGGTCTAATTGATCACGAAAAATATTTGTTAAGACAAAAGCTTTGGGCTTCAATTGACGCGCAACTGACTCAACATTAGCTTCATCAACTTCTAGTAGCGCAATTGGTCGTTGCGTTTTGTCCTGAAGTTTAGCAGTCAACATGGTTCCTGTAATCCCTTGCATCATATTTGATCCAGAAGGATTAGTAATAACATCTGCATATTTTTCACGTAATACTCGTGTCGTTAACGTTGTCGTCAACGTCTTACCATTAGTCCCTGTAATTAAAATAACATCATATTTTTCAGCATAATTTTTCATTACGTCTGGGTCAATTTTAGTTGCTAGTTTACCCGGTAGCGATGTACCTCCGCGATGTAAAACACCATGTAACAGCGTATATGTACTTTTACCAACAAAAGTTGCTAATCCACTTTTAAGGCTCATGCCATCCTCCTAATCGTGTCAGTTAGTCACGCATATTTTTCGTATTTTTAAATTCATTGCTCATATAAGCATCTAACAAATTTTACCATTTTAAATAAATAAAAACACCACCGCTAATTTTTATACGTTGGTGTGCTTATTTACTTTAAACATTATAATGATTTTGGACCAGGTGTCGTTGTCATCAAAGTTGCTTCGCCTGCCAAATGCCATGACTGCACATCGTTTGGCAAAATAAAGCTAGCAGCCTTATTCAGATGATAGGTTGCACCATCAACAGTCAAATCAACTTGCCCTGCAACAACTGTTGCTAGCGTATAAGGTGCTGTTGCATTCAACGATGCTTTACCAGCAAGTTCCCATTTCACAACATTGAAATAAGGTGCTGAAACTAAATTAGTTATTGTCAAATCACCAACATGTGACACAATCTGAACTGGCTTTTCTGGCACAAATGGTACCGATGTCACTTTTTTTGCGTCTGCTAAATGTAAATCACGTTTCTGACCAGTCTTAGCATCAACGCGATCAAAATCATAAACACGGTAAGTAACATCTGAAGATTGCTGCGACTCTAAGGTCAAAACACCTGCACCCAATGCGTGCAAAGTCCCTGATGGTACATAAAAGAAATCACCAGCTTTGACAGGTACTTTTTGTAGTAAATGATCCCAGTCACCCGTATCGACTGCTTGATCAAACGCCACCTTATCAGTTGCAGTATGACCATAATAAATCATAGTCCCAGGCTTAGCAGCCAATATATACCACGATTCTGTTTTCCCTAATTCGCCAGCATGTTCCTTAGCATATTGATCATCAGGATGTACTTGAACTGATAGGTCTTGATGTGCATCTAAAATTTTTACTAACAACGGAAAAGGACGCTCAACATCCTGATTAGCAAACAACTGTGGCTCATCGTGCCACAATTGTGCCACTGTTTTACCAGCATATTCACCATTTATAACAGATACAACACCATTAGGATGACCAGAAATCACCCAAGCTTCACCAGTTGTTTCTGACGGAATATCCAAATCATAAATATCACGTAGCGCCGTACCACCCCAAATTTTTTCATGTAATGTTGGTTTTAAAATCAATGGTTCTGTCATTATATCCCCCTATTATGATGTTTTTTAAACGTCTAATGCTGCATAAATACTTGAAATCCATCCTTGCTGTGCGATGTGATACCAAGTAACTTGTGCTGAATCAACAACCTTTTCCGTTATTTCAATTTCAACACCATGTTGTATTCGTCCAATTTCACGGCCATATGGTTGTGCATAAACTGCAATATCTGCGCCTGGAATATAGTCCACACTTCCCGTTGCATTGTAAGCAACAGGTTGCCAATTCGTTGTACGTTGCCAATCAGCTGCCGGGCGTTGATTACGGCCATCATTATTCGCTAATTTCATAACTTTCATGTCATACTTCACCCATCTTGAATCTGCTAATTGATACCAAAATTCACCGGTGCGTGATGCCATTCGTTGCGATACTTTAGCAATTGATCCTGACCACAATTTTTGTCCAATTGCAGTTTGATTTTCAATAGAAATCATTGGTTGTACTTCAGAAAAAATATGTAAATATTTATCTGTCAGTGCTTGTGTTTCAGCCACTTGTGCATGCCGATAATAAAACGTTATCGTATGCGTATCTTCTTGTGTAAAGACTCCCGCAGTAACACCAGCTGCAGACACAAAACGATAACCATCAATTTCTTGTGGTTCAACATTAAAGGTCTCACCAACATGCCCTTCAATCAATCTCGCACGTACAATTGCAGCCTTTGAATCAATATCTTTGGCATAAACCCAGATTGGCATTCCCATTAGTTGAAATTCAGCCATTTGCGTCGCCCCCTCATCGTTTTTTATTATCTCTATCATACCAATTAAATTGTATTTTTTCTTGCTTTATTATTCTTTTTCTTCACAGCTCTATCAATATAGCGTTCTATTAAGATTAAGTTTTTTTCATTTAACTTGTTGACTTTTAATTTTATAAATTGTATATTATCAACACGTGCTAATTAATTAGTACCTATTAATCTTCACAAATTCAGCTTAATATTTGCTCTAATCATAGCAAACGACTTATAACTGAGGTTAACTAAAAACAATAAAATCATTTATTAGACAGCGTTACTTTATATAAAAATAAAATTAAAAAACATTCATTTTTATAGTTGATTTTTAATAAAAAGCATTGTATAGTTAATTTATTGATTTAAACAATTATTGCTCTGTAGTTCAGTGGTAGAATAACTCACTGTTAATGAGGAGGTCGCTGGTTCGAACCCAGCCAGAGCAGTTACATAAGTATCATGTAGTACTTATGTCTAATCATTTAATCAATCAATTTTTGCTCTGTAGTTCAGTGGTAGAATAACTCACTGTTAATGAGGAGGCCGCTGGTTCGAACCCAGCCAGAGCAGTAATCAAAATAAAAGCACCGAAACGTTACCAAGTTCGATGCTTTTTTCATGTAAAAAGAATCAAAACAAATACATAATCATATAAAAAGCAAGTAATTATCTAAAAAATAATTGCTTGCCTTTTTTCATAATTTTTACTTTTCTAAAGAAAGAATTGGATCAAAATACTTTAAGTTCGGATAATCAACATTCCCCCCATCCGTTAATGCCAAATCTGGAATTGACGTAATGGGTAAAAACGATAGGTAGAATAATGGATCTGGTAATTGGCTACCCAATTGACGAGCTGCCTCTTTCAAATCAAGTTCTTTTTGCGCTAATTCATTCGGTGTCATGTCAGTATTAATACCTGCAATTGGTAATTCGAGCAATGAAATAACTTGACCATCAACAACCACAACTTGACCACCACCACAAGCAATTAAGGTATTAGCAGCTAAAGCCATATCTTGCGGATTAACACCTGCAACAACTAAGTTATTATCATCAGGTGCCATTGTCGTTGCAATAGCACCTCGTTTAATTGACCAACCCGAGATAAATCCACGTGCATGATTACCATTAACCCCATAGCGTTCAATAACTGATGCCAATGCAACATCATCTGCCACACTTGGTTGCACAACCCCTTCTATAACCGGCAATGTCACATCTAAACGCTTACGAACAAATGGTCCCACACTATTAATCGTTTGTACCACTGCTTGCTTGGCATCATCTGCCACACGATAAGCAAAATCATCTGCCGTTAAATTATGATGATGAACCGTATCTAAAATATTTGCACGACGCTTTGGTGGCATAAATGCAATCTGTTCTTCATCTGCAACTGTCACAATCTCTCCCTTGCTGATAACAGTTTCCACGTTAAACGAAGTTGGGTCATCAACCAACAAAATATCTGCTTGCTTGCCTGGTGCAACTGAACCAATCTGATCATCAACATGATAAGCTTCTGCGCCATTAATCGTCGCCATTTGAATAGCTGTCATTGGACTAACACCCGCTTGAATGGCTAGTTTAACCATATGATCTAAATGACCATGTGTCAAAATATCGTGTGCATTAACATCATCAGTACAAAAACTCGTATGACGCGCAACATTAGCTGTATTTTCGGTAATGGCTTTAATATTTTCAGCCAAAAATTTTGTAACTGATGATTCCCGAATAACAACGTGTAACCCCTTACGTGCTTTTTCTAAAAATTCTTCATGACTATAACTTTCATGATCAATATGGACACCGCCCATCAAAAATTGATTCAAGTCTTTGCTCGTAGCCATAGGTGAGCAACCAAAAATCGGCTTATGATACTTTTGTGCTGCTAAAATTGCCCGCAGCGTATCTTCGTCTTTTGTTTGAATAGATTCTCGGACAGTTTCCCATACACCATACGTTTGTTCTAAAGCTTGATATTTATCATGGTCTGCACCAGTAACATTATAGGCAACTGTTGATTCTGGAATCGTATAAGGTGTCTTGTAAGGTAATCCCCAGAATACTTTCATCGGTAACTTAGCCAATTCATCAAACACTTCCGTTAATCCGTCTAAACCAACCACTGAAATGTACTCATCTAAACCTGATACAATACTGGTCGTCCCGTGAGGCACAACTGCTTGTGCGAACCGTGTCAAACTCAATTTACTACATTCAACGTGGATATGCCCATCAATTAGCCCTGGCACAATATATTTGCCCGTTGCGTCAATATGTTTCGTATCCTCATTAAGATAATCTGAAACATCAGCGTCCACTGCAACAATGCGATCGTGATAAATTGCAACATTTGCTTTGTAATATTCTGCCGTATCTACATTTACCAAGGTACCATTTTCAATTACAATATCGGCTGCAATCTTTGCTGCCCCAGCATCAATATAATTTCCCAATTCTGCTAAAGTCGTCATTTTACTCCCCATTCCCTAATTACTGTTTTGGTAACACATTTAAAACATACAATAATACAACAAAGACAATTAACATTGCCCACATAATGCCATTCACTTCCTTACGGCGACCAGCAGCTGTCATTAAGATTGGATAAGTCAAAAATCCAAAAGCGATTCCGTATGAAATGTTATACGTCAGTGGCATACCGACAACCGTTAAAAATGCCGGGAGTGCTAATTCGAATTCATCCCAGTGAATTTCACGTAATGATGATGCCATCATGACACCGACAACAATTAACGCAGGTGCTGTCACCTGATTCGTAACAACAGCTAGCAATGGTGAAAAGAGCAAACTAAACAAGAATAATACACCCGTCGTAATTGACGTTAAACCAGTCTTACCACCCATTGAAATACCCGCAGAAGATTCAACATAAGCAGCCGTTGGTGTCGTTCCCATAACAGCACCACCTAACATTGAAAGTGAGTCAGCCATTAGGGCGCGACCGATACGTGGCATCTTACCATTTTTCATAATACCTGCTTGTTGTGCTAAGCCAATCAAAGTTCCGGCAGTGTCAAAAAATGCAACCAATAAAAATACTAAAACAACTGCCCACATTTGAGGATCAAGCATCGACGGTAAATTTGTAACCCCCACACCAAATGTTGGCTTCAAACTAGGGGCCATCGAAATAAGGTGTTCAGGCATCGGGATCAAACCAGTTACCAAACCAATAATTGCTGTCGCTACAATCCCAATAAAAATCGCTCCTGGTACACGCTTAGCCATTAAAATAGCAATGATAAAGACGCCGGCAATCGTCAACCAAGTTGTTGGTACAGTTAATGAGCCAATTGCTACTAACGAAGACTTATCAGCAACAATTAGGCCACCACCTTGTAGGCCAACGAAAGCAATAAAAATACCAATTCCAGCAGCCATGGCATATTTTAAATCTTGTGGTATTGCATCAATGACAACTTCTCGTACTTTTAAAAATGACAAGATTGTAAACAAAACTGATGCAACAAACACACCAGCCATCGCTTTTTGCCAAGGAATTCCCATCCCCAAAACAACCGAAAAAGCGAAGAACGCATTATCACCTAACCCTGGTGCAATGGCAATCGGATAATTTGCTAATACCCCCATCAACACACAACCAATAATTGCTGCTAAAGCAGTTGCCGTGAACACAGCACCTTTGTCCATACCTGCAGCACCCAAAATACTTGGATTAACAAATAAGATATATGCCATCGATACAAACGTTGTAACGCCGGCTAATATTTCACGTTTAACCGTTGAATTTTGCGCCGAAACATGGAAAAACTTATCTAAAAAACCAGTCGGTTGTACTTTAGACCCATCAAACTCATTCATGATTACTCTATCTCCTCTTGATTTCATGAAAACTTTCAATCAACAAATCGAATTATCACATACATTAAAAGTAATTTCAATACCAAAAGTTCGTATTTTGAAAGTTGACTAATATAAAAACAATGGTAAAATCAGTTTGTATAGTGATTATAACAGCAAAAGGGGAACAATAAACGTTATGACTGTAACACGTGAGTTTACACAAAACATGCCAAAAGCCGAACTTCATTTGCATATCGAAGGGACGCTAGAGCCAGAATTAAAATTAAAATTAGCCAAACGCAATCATATTAATATCGGACAAGAAACAATCGATGAAGTTAAAAAGACTTACGAATACGATGACTTAGCTTCCTTCTTGGGTGTTTATTATCCAGCAATGAATGTTTTACAACATGAACAAGATTTTTATGAATTAGCTTTTAACTATCTACAACGTGCTGCTAAAAACAACGTTCGCCACGTTGAAATTTTCTTTGATCCTCAAGCACATACTAGTCGTGGCGTTAGTTTTGAAGACGTCATTAATGGTTTGCATCGTGCTATCGTAGATGCCCGTGCTTTAAATATTGACGCTGATTTAATCATGTGTTTCTTGCGTGACTTTTCAAAGGAATCTGCGCGTAAAACCCTTGCACAAGCTTTACCTTACAAAGATATGTTCATCGGTGTCGGTCTCGACTCTGACGAACATAATAATCCGCCGCTAAAATTTGCACGTCAATTCGAAGATGCTAAGGCAGCTGGTCTACATTTGACTGCACACTGTGATATTGATCAAAAAGATTCAATTGAACACATTCGGCAAGCTCTTGAATTAATGGACGTTGAACGTCTTGATCACGGTACAAATATCGTTGAAGATCCTGACTTAGTTGATTTTGTCGTTAAACACCATATTGGTTTAACTTCATGCCCTCTTTCAAACACCTATGTTTCACCAAAGATGAAAGGTGACGAAGTCTTGTCGTTGTTAGAACGTGATGCGAAAGTATCGATTCACTCTGATGATCCTGCTTACTTTGGTGGGTATATTGCGGATAACTATTACGCATTAGCAACTGCCTATGATTTAACCAAAGAACAAATCATCAAACTCGCTCGTAATGCATTTGAGACATCATGGATTAGCGATGAAAAGAAAGCCATTTATATTAAAGAATTAAATGATTATGCCAAAATAAATTAAATGGCATAACAAAAGAGGTTTAGAATTTTTCTAAACCTCTTTTTATTATTTATTTAGATTGCTGTATAACCACCATCAACTAGCAATGTTGTCCCGTTAACAAATGATGCATCATCACTTGCCAAGAATGAAACAACCTTACCAATTTCTTCAGGCTTACCCAAACGTCCTGCTGGATGCAAAGCAACTAATGCTTCCTTATCGGCACCAGCAATTAATGGTGTATCAATGTAACCTGGTGCTACTGCGTTAACACGAATACCTTCAGATGCATAAGTTGCACCTAACGTTTGTGTCAATAGCTTGACACCACCTTTGGCTGATGCATAAGCTGTCACACCAACTTTACCGACAAAACTGTGAATTGATCCCATATTAACAACAGCACCACCGTGCCCTTGCTTTTGCATTTGTTCAATGGCGTATTTATCAGATAAGAACACGCCACTCAAATTAATATCAATGGTATCTGACCACTGCTTATATGACATATCGGTAATATTACCATCACGGGCAATTCCAGCATTAGCAACCATAATATCTAGTGAACCAAAACGACTCACTGCTTTTTCAATAACATTTTTAACATCTTCTTCAACAGTGACATCAGTCTTAACAAACAAAACGCGACTCTCATCCCCCAATGATGCAGCCACTTCATCACCTTTATCAGAAAAATCAGCAATTACAACTTTTGCCCCTTCAGACAATAAGCTTTTTACAGAAGCTAACCCAATTCCTGAAGCACCCCCAGTAACAATTGCAACTTTATCCGTAAATTTTCCCATAAGTTTATCCCCTCTCAAATAACACAATGTTTACCTGTCTATAGGACTATTTTACAATGGTATTCCTAAATTTAGCAAGCGCTTTCAATTATTTTTTGTGATTTATTTCACTATATTAAAAAGCAAATAAAAAAGAGTTGCCAATACAACCCGTTTAACGTGCTTGCATGACAACTCTTTTATAATTTTACTTTTACTCAAACATCATTTGATTCTTGTACAAACTAGCATAGAAACCATCCTGGGCTAACAAGCTCTCATGGTTACCTTGTTCAATAATATTACCATCCTTTAGCACAACAATTTTATCAGCATTTAAGATTGTCTTTAAACGATGCGCAATCACAAAACTTGTTCGGCCAGCAATCACATTATCCATCGCACGTTGAATACGTTCTTCTGTAACAGTATCAACGTTTGACGTTGCCTCATCTAGAATCAATAAATCTGGTTCTGTCAAAATCGTACGCGCAATTGATAACAATTGTTTTTGACCAGTTGAGAATACCGAATTTTCATCTGAAATTTGGGTATCATAACCATTTTCTAATGTCATAATAAAGTCATGAATATTTGCCTGCTTAGCCGCATCAATCACTTCTTCATCAGTTGCATCTTCCTTACCAAAAGTGATATTATCACGAACTGTTCCAGTAAATAGCACTGATTCTTGTAACACAATACCCACGTGATCACGCAATGCGGTCAAATCCATTTGACGAATATCAACCCCATCAAATAACACAGCACCCGAAGTCACATCGTAAAAACGGTTCAACAGATTCATCACCGTTGTTTTTCCCGAACCAGTCGGACCAACTAACGCAACCATTTCACCCTTTTTAACATCAATATTAATACCATGAATAATTTCACGATCTTGATTATAACCGAAATGAACATCTTGTAATTTAACATCATTCTTAATGCCATTAAACTGCACACCATCGGCTGGTTTAATTTCATCATCTTGTGCCAAAATTTCGTTAACACGATGTACACCTGTCATCGCTTGTTGCATCATATTATAAAGTGACGTAATTTGTGAAATTGGTTGGAAATATTGTTGTGAAAACGATACGAATGTCACAATCAACCCTAGCCCGGCTGCCCGTGATGCGACATCACCAGATAAAGCTTGTGTCGCACCAAAGAAAATCACAATTCCCAAATTAACCAATCCCAAACCTTGCATAATTGGGTTTAATGTATTCGACCATGCTTGTGAATAAACCATTGCATGACGTACTTTATTATTATGTTCAATAAAACCAGCAATTGACTTTTCTTGTAAGCCATTCGTGATAATTACTTTTTCACCATTAATTTGTTCATTAATATAACCATTTAAATGACCCACTTCAGCTTGTTGAATATCAACATACTTTTTAGCTTGGATCATAATGATAAAACCAACAATAATAACAACTGGTGTTGAGGCCATCGTGACAGTTGCCATCTTAGGGCTCTCATTAAACATCATCCAAATAACACCAATGAACATTACCACTTGTTGCAATATCTGAAAAACAGCGTTATTCATCGCATTGAAAATATTATCCAAATCAGATGTAAAGCGTGATAAGATTTCACCGTCTTGGTGATTGTCGAAATAACGTACCGTCATTCGTTGCAACTTAGCAAACAAACTTTTTCGCATATCATTAACTGATTTTGGTGCAACAACTGCTTGCGTCAAAGCATTTAAAAATAGTGCAATTAAAATCATCAACGTAAAGCCGGCAAACAAGAACAAAGCTTGATGGAAATCAGCCAAACTAGCTTGACTCTTTGTAACGGGATTTAGATAGGTCATCAAATATTTTGATAATTCCGTAATTGAACGTCCCATGTAAACTGGTGCCTTAACTTGTAACCAAGTTGCTGTGACTGTCAAAACAAGAATCGCTAGCAAAGACCACTTAAACCGCTTCAAATAATGTGAAAAGAAACGAATTGATTCAGACAAATTATTTGTCATCGTGGCGCACCTCCTTTGCTTCTTGTGTTTCATAAATTTCACGATAAACAGGTGATGTTTCTAATAGCTCGCTATGTGGGCCATAAGCAACTAATTTTCCTTCATCCAATACAATAATATTATCTGCATTAATGACGGATGAAACTTTTTCAGCAATAATAAAGGTTGTTGTTTCATTTAATTGCTCATCGAGCGCCTCTTTAACCAATTTTTCCGAACGTGCATCCAATGCAGACGTTGAGTCATCCAAAATCAGTATCTTAGGTGACGCAATGACACCTCGAGCAATTGATAAACGTTGTTTTTGTCCACCAGAGTAATTAGCTGAACGCTCTTCCACCACATGGTTATATTTATCATCATATTGTTCAATAAATTCAGATGCTTGCGCAATATCAGCTGCGCGTTTCATATCTGATTCGTCAGCTGTTGCTAGTCCTTGCCTGAAATTATCGGCGATAGTTCCTGAAAATAGTGTTGCTTTTTGTTGTACAAAAGCAACGGCATCACGTAATGAAGATTCATCAACAGTTTTTAAATCGACACCACCAATTTTAACTGACCCTGATGTTGGATCATAAATGCGGGGAATCAATTGTGCCAATGTTGATTTACCAGATCCAGTGGCACCAACAATACCAATCATTTGACCAGATTCAGTCGTAAAACTAATATTTTTAAGTGTTGGCTTTTCCTCACCATCATACGTAAAACTAACATTATCAAATGCGACACGACCATCTGTAATTTTCTGACCATCTTCGCGATATGACAATTCTGCTTCAGTTGTCATAATTTCTTGAATACGACCCATTGATACTAGCGCACGTGTTGCAAATGATAACATCATCCCACCAACAATAATGGCATTCATGATAATCATAATATAATTAGTAAAACCAGTAACTTGCGCTAACAAGCCCGGATCAGTATCAACCATATTTCCAACTAAATAAATAGCGACTACCATTAATCCTTGCCCAATAAACATAAATGCCGGCATAACCATGGCAAAGAAATAACCAATTTCAATGTTGACGTCTTTTAACTCATCTGAAACATTGGTAAAGCGCTCTTCTTCAGACTTTTCTTGGTTAAATGACTTAACAACGCGCACACCTTGCAAGTTTTCTTTAACTTTATTATTAACTTTATCAATCAACCCTTGAATACGGCCAAACTTTTTACCAATATGCGTTGCCACATAATAAGCAACTGAACCAACCAAAATTACCATAACAAGGATGATCCACCATAATTGTGGAATTGAACGTACTGCCAAAATAAAGCCACCAATAAACAGAATCGGCATCCGCATTAGTGGTTGCAGCACTAGCATCAAAACATTTTGAATTTGTGTCACATCATTAGTTAATCGAACAACTAAGTTTCCAACTGAGAACTTTTCAATATTCGCAAATGAAAATGTCTGAATTTTACGATAGGCACTTTCACGTACATCAGCCGCCATACCTTGTGATGCACGCGCAGCAAAAATCGTATTAACAATTCCTGCCACTAATCCAATCACTGCTAAAATTAATAATTGTAGCCCAATTTGATTAACTTTATTCAAATTATCGTCTGTAATAGCTTGGACAATATTACTTAACAATGTGGGTTGCAATAGCATCGCAACTGATGAAATTACAACCATTAAGATAGCAATCATTAGGTCAAATTTATAGCCTTTCCAATAAGGCTTTAACAACTTCATTTGCTATTCCTCCAAATATTTAATTTTTATCCGTGTAGTACGATATTGTATCACTTGTTATGTCATTTTTGTTAATTTAGTTCACAATTTTTCAAAAACTATTATAACGAATAACGACGCTAACCTTGATTACTCTAAATCAAAAGCTAGCGTCATTATTACTAGTAACCTTGAATGATTCATAACTAATCAGCTGCTGTTAACTGGAATTTAATCCAAGGTTTAATAAAGTCCAACAAAAATATTTCATCGTCACTAATATGACCAATCTTATTTTTACGGGGCTCTCTATGTGGTTCTAACACGATTTGTAATTCATTCTTATAAACACCAAAATCATCATTACCAATCAACACGTCACCACGCTCAAATTGTTGGCTATTATCATGCGGTTGATTAGCTACTGCTTGATACGTAACTCGTGGCATTGTCGAACGAATAACGGTTTCATTAATATCACCACGGCGGAAATGTTGGGATTCTAATGCAATGGTCTTTTCAATATCATTCACATCGTCATTAAAAATCACCGGCAAAGTCAATTGATAACGATTTAAGCGACTTAAACTAGCTAATTCTTTCTCACTGGCATAGGCATTCCCAATAATCACATCATCAATCAAGCCCGTACTAAATAAATTCTTCGCTTGAACGTCAATCGGTAAGTGGCGATCCATTTCTAAAGTAGGTAACCCATCATTGACATTCCAAGGTCCAATAGTCCCTACCTGACTAGCAACAAAGGCTGCAGTATGGATACCATATTTTTTAAATCGCTTGCTACATGCAATAAAGTAGTCATAAGGTAGTCCTGTACCAACCTGAGGATAAAAATTATGACAACCATAAATAAAGGGTTCATTAGCTTGATGACTAATAATATTATTCAGATAATCAACGTCATTGCTTGCATTTAACTCAATAATTAAGTTGTAGGGATTAAATGATAAAAGTGCCTCAGTTGCACCATCAAATGATTGATCTAATCGAATACCAGCAACGTGTAAGTCATTAAAAAAAGACAAATCGTCATATGAAATATGCAATTGATCAAAGATACGTGGGGAAACATCAATAATTGTTTCATAACCCAACTCATTACCAAAATCCACAATACGTTGATACTTCAACTTAGTCTCTGCTGCCGAACCACTAACTTCCAACATACTCATAAAAATGCGTGTAAAGCCATACTGATGTCCCAAAATTAAATACGCTTTATCTTCTTCAAAATCACTATGATCTGGATAAATTGATAATCCTAATTGTCGCTTTGTCATATAATCCCCCTGTCTAGCAAAAGCTAATTCTAAAACTAACAGGCCTTAAACCTGCCAATTATTTTGGTAGGTTTAAAGCCTGTTAGTTTTTCATAGATAATCTACAACAATGCCTCGGCAGCTGCCAAGACCTTGTCACCCTTCATCATGCCATAATCCATCATATTAATAACATCCATTGGAATACCTGCGGCATCTGTCTTAGCTTTAACTTCTTTCTTCATAAAGCTAACTTGCGGACCAAGCAACAAAACGTCTGGCTTTTCGCTAGATGATAATTCATTATCAATATCTGCTGTTGACTTAGCAAAGATTTCATAATCTTTACCACCAGCTTTGGCTGCTTCTTTCATCTTTGTCACTAACAATGATGTTGACATTCCTGCTGCACATGCTAGCATAATTTTCTTATCTGCCATGATACGTTCCCTCTTTTTTTATTAATTAATACCATTAATATAACAGTACATGCACTGTTTTGCAAGCGTTTTCAATAAATTGACTATGCGTTAAAATCACGAAAAAAAGATGTTAAATTCTCAATTATCTCAGACAAATTAACATCTTTTTTTGCACATCATGTTAAGCAGCTTCGTTAGTTTGAATTTCTTCCTTCAAACGATCCTTATCAATTGACTTAAAGAATATATAGTAGATAGCGCCATCAAGCACAATGTTAATAATTTGCATAACTGCACCAGAAATATGTCCTGTTGCTAAGTACCCAGAAATAATTGGTGGCGTTGTCCAAGGAACCATGATTCCCATTGTTTTAGCCACTAATCCAGTACTCATAGCTGTATACGTTGTGATAACATTGGCCATTGGTGCCAAAATAAATGGCAAAACCATCTTATAATTCATAACAATTGGCATACCGAAGATGATTGGTTCATTAACGTTAAACATTGCTGGTCCAACAACCAACTTACCCAACGTCTTTAACTCTTTACTCTTTGATAAGAAAGCAATCATAAAGGCTAATCCAAGTGTTGCCCCAGATCCTCCCATATGAATAAAGTTATCGTAAAATTGTTGCGTCACAATGTTAGGGATTTCCTTACCTGCTTGAACGGCAGCTGCATTTTGTGACATCGCCCCTAGCCATATTGGCATCATCACACCACTAACCGTGTTAGATCCGTGAATACCAAAGAACCACAACAAGCAGATAATCAATTCGACGACAATTGCCCCTGGCAATGAATTGTTCAAATGACTTAATGGATCTTGCAACACGAAAGTAATGATATTCGGAATGCTCTCCATTGGTGTCGCTTCAACAATCATTCGAATAACCCAAACAACCATTAATACTAAGGCTCCTGGGAACAATGAAGCAAATGAATTGCTGACAGCAGGTGGCACACTTGATGGCATTTTAATTGTCAAATTCTTGTGAACTAACCAAACATACAAATCAGTTACGAACAAACCAACCAAAATCGCAATAAATAATCCTGATGAATCTAATTGCTTTAATGGAATCCACATGTCCCCGGCTTTGTCGGTTTTAAGTGGAATGGTTAAAATAAAGGCCCCAATCGCTACAATCATCGATGAAAAAGCTTCTACTCGATAACTTTTCGCTAAATTATAAGAAATACCTGCAACTGCGACTAGTCCCATCAAATGGAACGATGCATTAGTTGGATATTGTACAACTGTTGCCCAATTAGCTCCAAATGTATGAGCCATAAAGTCTTGATAACCTTGGATAGGGAACTGTGCAATAATCATGAAGACAGATCCAATAATAATCATTGGAACTGCAGCAGTCATACCGTCACGCAACGCAACTAGATGACGTGAACCAGAAATTTTCTGGAAGAACGGAATTATCTTCTCGTTCAAGACACTACTTGATCCTGCCATAATCTTTTCCTTCTTATTTATATATTTAAAACCTGTTATTGTTACATTAACCTAAGTCAGCTCCATTTGATGAAATAACTTTTTGATACCACTTGAACGAATCCTTGTAATATCGTTTACCAGTTCCTTCGCCCATATCATCTAAATCAACATAGATAAAACCATAACGTTTTAACATCTCACCTGTTGAAGCAGATACAACATCAATACCTGACCATGGTAGATAGCCATAAAGTGGAATCCCATCTAACGCAACAGCTTGTTCCATTGCCTTAATATGACGTTGGAAGTATGAAATACGATAATCATCATGAATTTGGTTGTCTTCAGTTAACTTATCATAAGCACCAAAACCGTTTTCAACAATAAACATTGGCTTGTGCCAACGATCCCACATCCAGTTCATTGCCCAGCGAATACCTACGGGGTCGATTTGCCATCCCCAATCAGATTTCTCCAAAAATGGATTATCACCATGGTTTTCGTCTTCATTATATTCTAACCATTCATCACCAGTATCTGATACTGTCCATGACATGTAGTAAGAAAATGCCACATAATCAACTGTGTTTTCTGCCAAAATTGTTTCATCTTCTTTAGTTATATCTAAATGGAAGCCTTTATGTTGCCAGAAATTCTTTAACCAGTTCGGATAATGACCATTTGCATGAACATCACCCCAGTAATACCGCGTTTGCATTGCACGCTGTGCCATCAGAATATCTTCAGGCTTTGTTGATGCTGGATAAACAGGATTCATTGACAACATGCAACCAACCTGGATATCAGCATGTAGCTCAGCCGCAATTTCATGGGCATGTTTGGTTACCAATGCTGAAGCGACTAACTCATAATGTGAAGCTTGATACATTAATTCCTGTGCTTCATCTTCCTTATAATCTTTCAAGCCAGAATTTTGCAACATTGGATGCGGATCCATCCATGCTGTCTGATTAGTAATTTCATTGAATGTCATCCAATACTTGACACGATCACCATAACGCCGAATAACTGTATCAGAAAACTTAACAAAGAAGTCTATAACCTTTCGATTACTAAAGCCACCATACTCTGTTACCAAATGGTAAGGAATTTCAAAATGACTGAGTGTGATAACTGGTTCAATATCGTTAGCCAACATTTCATCAATCATGTTGTCATAAAACTGCAAACCAGCTTCATTGGGTTCCGCCTCATCACCATTTGGAAAAATACGTGTCCACGCAATTGAAGTACGGAAAGCCTTCAATCCCAATTCTTTCATCATCTTAAAATCTTGTGGATACGTATGATAAAAATCAATTCCTCGATGGTTAGGGTAGTTCCCGCCTGGTTCAACTGTGTCGGTTACAACACGTGGTGTATCTTTGTTACCTGCTAACATCACATCAGCAATTGAGACACCCTTACCATCAACATCCCAAGCTCCTTCTAATTGGTGTGCGGCAACTGCAGAACCCCAAAGAAAACCATCGGGCATTTTATAACCTGAACTCATATTATTATTTGTCCTCCAACTCTGAAACGCGCTTCATCAAAGCAATTAGTTCAACAGCCATATCCTTAAACGTAATTGCATTCATCAAATGATCTTGACCATGTACCATATACAAATCGATTTCAGTATGCTCACCTTGCGCTTCTTTCGTTAGCATATCTGTTTGTACATCATGCGCCGCTTTTAATTCTTGACTAGCAGCTGCAATCGCCTCATCAGCTTCATCAAATTTGCCATCTTTAGCAAGTTGAATGGCTTGGTAAGCTTGACCTTTAGCATTACCACCATGCATAATCAATCCCATGACAACTTCCATACGTGCGTCATCCATGTCTAAGTCCCCCAATCAAAATTACTACAACAATGCTTCAGCAGTAGCCAAAACTTTGTCACCTTTCATCATGCCGTAATCCATCTTATTAATAACATCCATTGGAATACCTGCTGCATCTGTCTTGGCTTTAACTTCTTTCTTCATAAAGCTAACTTGTGGACCAAGCAACAAAACATCTGGCTTGTCACTAGATGATAACTCATTATCAATATCAGCCGTTGACTTGGCAAAAATTTCATAATCTTTGCCTCCTGCCTTAGCTGCTTCTTGCATCTTTGTCACTAACAATGATGTTGACATCCCTGCTGCACATGCTAGCATAATTTTCTTGTCTGCCATTTTTCTATCCTCTTTTAAAATTATAAATCGGTACCATGAGAAGCAATAACCTGCTTGTACCAATCGAACGAGTCCTTACGTAGACGCTTACCTGACCCTTCACCCATGTCATCCAAATCAACATAAATGTACCCGTATCGCTTACTCATTTCACCGGTACCAGCTGACACAATATCAATTGGTCCCCATGATAGATAACCGATAACTGGGATACCATCTTTTACAACTGCTTTTTCAACTTCAGCAATATGTGCTTTCAAATAATCAATACGATATTGATCATGCACCTTACCATCAATAACGTCATCATAAGCACCAAAACCATTTTCAACAATCATGATTGGTAATCCTGGGTATTGATCGTTCAATTCATTCAAGGTATAACGCAACCCTTGTGGATCAATTGCCCATCCCCAATCCGAAACAGGTACTTCAGGATTTTGTACCACTTCATAACCCTGAACATCCTCAAAATCAGTATCTGCATCACTTTTTGCCTTGATTACAGTTGAGTTATAATAAGAAATTGCCAGGTAATCAACTTTACCAGCCTTTAAAACCTCACGATCAGCTTGTGTAATGTCGGAACGATAACCGGTACGTGCAGCAAATGCTTCAAATTCAGCTGGATAAGTCCCACGGATATGAACATCCGAAAACCAGTCATGCAACTGACGTGCCTTTTGTGTGGCCAACATATCAGCAGGCTTAGGTGAAGCTGGATATAATGGGGCAACATTCAACATACCACCAATAACAAACTCAGGATTAATCGCATGCCCAATCTGAACAGCCTTAGCACTTGCAACCAACTCATAGTGTGCTGCTTGGACCATACCAGCCAGCTTTTCAGTTGCTGTTGCATCCTTTTTAAACTGCAATCCTGAATTTGTCCAAATCATGAATTCGCTCATCATATCATAATCTAAATTAGCTTGATTTGATATTTCATTATGCGTCATCCAATACTTCACTTTACCGTTATAACGTGTAAAGACTGTGGTTGCATACTTAACAAAGAAATCAATCACTTTACGATTTGACCAACCACCATACTCTTTGACTAAGTGATAAGGCATTTCAAAGTGATTTAACGTAATCACTGGTTCAATCCCCAAACGATTCATCTCATCGAACATATCATCATAGAACTTTAAGCCGGCTTCGTTTGGTTCAGCATCATCCCCATTTGGGAAAATACGCGTCCACGCAATGGAAGTTCTAAATGCCTTAAAACCCATCTCAGCCATCAAAGCTAAATCTTCTTTATACGTATCATAGAAATAAATACCATGATGATTAGGATAATTATTACCTGCAATGACGCCATCTGTAATTTCGCGTGGCTTATTATTGGCACCAGCGGTTAAAATATCTGCAATCGAAACCCCTTTACCGTCTTTATTCCATGCACCTTCAGCTTGGTGTGCCGCAATAGCACCACCCCACAAAAAATTATCAGCTAACTTAAGTCCCATGAGTTCCTCCTCGATAAATCTAATTAATAAATTGTATACGTACACTATAACAGTGCATTCACACTTTTGCAACCGCTTTCATTATTTTGTTAAAAATGCTAATATTCGATATAATATAGTCACTAAAGGAGCGCGGGCATGTTAAAATATCAAAAAATTGCAGAACAATTATTTTCATTCATAAAATCTAATCACCTCAAACAAGGTGACCCCTTACCAAGTTTGACTAAACTAATTCAAGAATATGGTGCTAGTAAAACAACTGTTTTGAAAGCATTAGATCAGCTAGAACGGGATGGCTTTATCTATCAAGTACAAGGTAGTGGGACCTTCGTACGTGATATTCCAGATGAGCATTTTATTAACTTTAATGTCAGTCACGGTTGGACAACTGATTTCACCAAAACAAAATTAGATAATTCAGATGTCACTGTTGAAAAAACATATCCAACACGATCAGTCGCTAGTCACTTACAGTGTGCAATTGACACGCCAATATTTAAAGTACAACGTTTAAAAACACAGGATGGTAAGATTTTCTGCTTTGAGACTTCTAATTATAATACTAATTTTGTTCCCTTCCTAAATAAAGAAATTGCCAAAGCATCTATTTTTCACCATATTTCAGATGCTTATCAAATCAACGTTGGCTTTTCTGATAAGTACTTTAAAGTACGGCAATTAACTGCATTTGAAAGTGATAAATTAAATTTGCCGCAAGGTAGTTTTGGTCTAGCCGTTCAAGAAACATTTTATACAACTAGTGGGGAAATATTTGATTTTTCAGAAAATGTTTACCACTATGAGAACGCAACTTTTTATATTTAAAAGACAAGATAATATGGTGTAACATGCTTTATGATACCTTACTTCATTGACAGCTATAAACATTAGTATCGTCATGACTATTACTACTTATTGGCCATTCTTTATCGTAAGGCACATAACAGAAAACACCCGCAGTAAAAATCAAAAAGGCGCTAGCTAACTTCTCTTCGAATGTTAGCCAGCGCCTTTTAAGTGTCACCATTAATTATTATTCATTTACTTGATACTTTTCAAATCTAGCAACTTGAATTGGGGTTAACGTCACTTTCATAACTGTCCCCGACTCATCATAATCTAATTCATGTACCGTTGCCTGCTCATTTAATTCACTAACAAGTTGCCCGTCACTAAATGGAATATGCAATGTTGTTGTGATATAGTCAGCAAAAATATGTTCTTTAACAACATCAACCAAAGCATCTTGTGACTTTGAATCTAATGCTGATAAAATCAACGTATCACCCGTACGATCAGGATATGCTTGTTCCGGAATTTGATCAGCTTTATTATAAACAGTCACCATTGGAATGTCGCCAACGCCAATTTCTTTTAATGTTTTTGCAGTTGTCGCCATCATCTCTTGATAATGTGGATCTGCATAGTCCACAACTTGAATTAACAAATCAGCATCAGCTGCTTCAGCTAATGTTGCACGGAAAGCTGCCACTAACCCATGGGGCAACTTTGACACAAATCCAACCGTATCAGATAGTAAGAAATTTTGATTATCTGGTAACTGAATTTTACGCACTGACGTCTCTAACGTTGCGAACAGCATATCTGCTTGAAATACTGTTTTTTCTTTATTATCACCAAATCGCTTTACTAAGGCATTCATAATCGTTGACTTACCTGCGTTAGTATAACCCACTAAAGCAACATTACGAATACTTTGTTTAGCACGATAAGCACGCCGTGTTTCATCATCAGCCTCAATGTTCGTTAATTCAGCTTGCATTAATGAAATTTGGTGTTGAATATGACGACGATTCATTTCTAACTTGGTTTCACCAGCACCACGACTCGTAAAACTACCACCGCCACCACCTGTTTGTTGATCTAGACGAACATTCATAGATGTCCGTAAACGTGGTAATTGATACTTTAGTTGTGCAATCGCAACCTGTAATTTAGCAATTTTTGTTTTAGCTCGTGATGCAAAGATATCCAAAATCAAGGCTGTTCGATCCATGATATCGGCTTGTGTGCCAGCTTCAAGATTACGAATTTGTGATGGTGATAATTCATCATTAGTTACCACCATTTCGGCACCATAATATTCTAACGCTTCTTTTAATTCGGTTACTTTACCCTTACCAAAATAGGTTGATGCATTAGGTCTTTCCAGCTTTTGAATCAATTGGCCAACAACAATCATATTATTTGCCGCTGCTAAATTAGCCAATTCAGTCATTTCATAGTCAAAATTTTCATTTTGCTGATCTAAACCTGCTAAAATAACTTGGCGTTTAGGATGTTGCTCATTTTCTATCATATATGTTTTACCATTTCGTTGTTGTATCGTTATAAGTTTTTAGCTTCATGCCTTCATCAGAAACTTCAAAAATTGTGATTGATCCGTTTTCAGGCTTTTCAGCTGCTTGTTCGTGTGAAGCATACTTGGCCACTAAATTACGAATCAATGTGCCGTGTGAAACGATTAAGACATTTTGACCGTCACGTGTGTTACGACGGAGTTGTTCTAGCCCTTTTTCTACTCGTACCCAAAACATCTGTGCGTCTTCAGCATCACCAGTTGGATCAGCCGCATGCATCGCATCCATGACTTCATCTTGACTTAAATTAGCCATTAGATCACCATAAGTATCCATGTTTTGGAAGCCATTCTTTTCAGCAACTAGTTGTGAACTTTTTTTACTAGGTAATCCCTCAAAAAAGCCAAAGAATTGTTCACGGAATTGTTGTAATTGCTCCGGCTCTTTCAAATCACCACTCTGCTTATTACGTGACAAAACAAATTCAGCTGTTTGAATGGCACGTTGCAAATCTGATGAGTAAGCACCGTCAAAGCGAATGTTTTCTAAACGATCACCAGCTGCATATCCGTCTGAGATACCTTTATCCGTCAATGGCGCATTACTCCATCCTTGCATACGTTCATAATGATTGAAAATTGTTTGCCCATGTCGTACAAAATATAAATTAAATGACATTATTTATCCCTCTTTGCTGTTAGTCTGTTATATATAATTGTATCATTAAGTTTATTAATACTCATTAAGTTGCCTAGTTTCAATTATGATTTAATAAAATTTATGATTTATAAAACATTCATATTGACAGCTATAGACTTTACATGTATAGTTAATTATTGTTGTTAATATACAAGTGATGATATTGGCCCAATGGTCAAGTGGTTAAGACGTCGCGTTCTCAGCGCGGAATCCAGGGTTCGACTCCCTGTTGGGCTATTTCTAAATAGCTTCGGCTAACAAATATTATCATCATGGCCCAATGGTCAAGTGGTCAAGACGTCGCGTTCTCAGCGCGGAATCCAGGGTTCGACTCCCTGTTGGGCTATACTTAGAGATCAGTAATCTGATTACACGTAAACGTATTTACTTTTTATAAAGTAGATACGTTTTTTTATTGCCTAATTAATAAAAAAGCGAGGCATAAACAGATACTTGTTATGCCTCGCTTTTTATGATTATATTTTAAAATCATCCGTCATCGTTAACATAATTGGCGCATGATCTTGGCGTGCTCCTGTATCAATAACCGATAATTCAGACAACTGATTAGCTAAACGATTTGACGTTAAATAATAATCAATACGCCAACCAGAATTATTGATTTTTGATGTTTTTGATATCTGTGCCCACCATGTATAAACACCGCTTTCTTCAGGATGTAAATAACGGAATGTATCCGTAAATCCCGCATCAAGCAAACGGCCAAAATGCTCACGTTCCTCATCTGTAAAGCCAGCTTTTTTATGGTTTGATTTTGGGTTTTTCAAATCAATTTCTTGGTGTGCAACATTGAAATCACCAGAAAAAATAACCGGCTTTTGTGCATCTAATTGTTGTATATATGCCCGATAAGCATCATCCCAAGCCTGTCGATCATCCAAACGTGCTAGACTGCTCCCTGAATTTGGTGTATAAACTGTGGAAACATAGGTGTTTTCAAATTCAAGTGTAATAACGCGTCCTTCAATATCCATTTCACCAGGTGCACCGATTTCTGGTAACGTAACACTAATAGGTTCTTGGCGTGATAACATCATCGTTCCCGAATAACCAGAACGACCCGTGCTCATACGTAAATACCGATGGTAACCAGGGAATAACTCATCAAGCGCCGTTGCTTGTTTTTTAGTTAAGCCCGTTGCTTTTAGTTTTGTTTCTTGAATTGCTAAAACATCTGGTTGTTGTGCCGCAATATCTTGCAATACCTGCCACGTCATTTCACCACGGGCAGATTTATGCTCAACAGCCGCATTGATACTATCGATATTCCATGATATAAATTTCATTTTGCCACCGTTCCTCTTTAAATTCTCATTGCATTTATTATAACAAAAAAACGCACGACTAATGACTGGCATAGTCGTACGTTGATTCATATTTAATGTTTAAAATTGTTCATTTAATAGTTGTTTAATTTCGCTCAACTTTGGTTGTCGTGGATTTCCTGGTGTTGTCTGATCATTATAAATCAAATCCATCAACCCTGACAATTCTCGATCAAAGTCTTCTTTTTTAACCCCATTACCAGATAGCGTTAAGTCCATATCAAGATGTCCTGCTAATTCTTTAATCTTATTAATTAAAGCTGTTACCAATTCTGCATCATCTTGACCTGTCAAACCAATGTGACGAGCAATATCAGCATAATCTTTTTGTGCCGTATATGTTTCATAACGTGGGAAAGGCGTGCGCTTCACGTTACCAGTTACACCATTGAATTTGATCACATTGGTCATTGCAATTGAAATTGCTAGTCCGTGTGGTAATCCAAAAGCGCCACCAGTTTTATGTGCTATTGCATGATTTAATCCTAAGAACGCATTTCCAAATGACATACCAGCCAAGGTTGATGCATAATGCATCTTTGTTCGTGCCAATTCACCTTCCTTAGTTGGTTGCGTTGCATCATAATGATATGAAGCTTCTAGGTAATCAAAAATTAATTTAATGGCCTGCAATGCCCAAGGACGTGTAAATTCAGATGACATCACTGAAACATATGATTCTAGGGCGTGTGACAAAGCATCCATTCCAGAATATGCAACTGTCTTACTTGGCACAGTCATCACAAATTCAGGATCAACTATAGCAACTTGTGGTGTTAATTCATAATCAGCCAATGGATATTTAACATGTGTTTCATCATCAGTAATTACCGCAAATGGCGTAACTTCTGAACCCGTTCCTGATGTTGTAGGAATAGCCACCATTTGTGTTAAACGTTGATGTTCGAACTTCACAATTCGCTTGCGAATATCCATAAATTTTTGTGCTAATTGTTGGAATAATGACTTCAAACCATCATCATCATATAAAATACCAGGCTTAGTTGCTGAATATTCGTATAAGAAACGGGCAATCTTACCTGCATCTAATGCTGAACCACCGCCAAGCAAAACAACCGTATCTGGCTTGAAATCAGCCATTTGACGAGCAATATCAATTGCTTGTGAAATAGTTGGGTCAGGGCTAACTGAACCATAAAATGATGTCTTAACTTGATCTTCACGTAATGCAAATTGATCTAAAATTTTATCAACGAATCCTAACTTTACCATACCGGGATCTGCAACAATAAATGCCCGATCAACATCTGGTAATTCTTGCAAATAAGTAATGGCGTTTGTCTCGTAATAAATATCCTTAGGCAATCGTACCCACTGTGGGCGATTACGACGACGAGCAACGGTTTTAATATTTAATAAATCGTACGTAGACAAATTATGCGACAATGAATTCTTCCCCCAAGTACCAGTTCCTAACGTTAGTGATGGTCGTAATGCATCGGTATAAATATCACCAACACCACCAATTGAGTCGGGTTGATTAACCAAAATTCTTGATGCTTCAACACGGTCTGCATATTCTTTTACAAATGGATCATCTTGCGCACCAATCTGAATTGCTGCATTATGTCCTGCCCCCTGGTAGTTTAATAATGCGCGTACAATTTCAACAGCTTCATCACGATCTTGTGCTTTATATATTGAGAGTAACGGACTTAGCTTTTCTGATGATAATGGCTCCCCAATGTGCTTTTTATCAAGTTCAAATAGCAAAACGTCCTTATCAACTGGCAACTTCAAACCAGCTTGTTCGGCAATCCAACGACCTGAACGACCAGCTACTGGTCCTGTGACACCATAGCCATCTGCTGATGGTTTAAAGACAAAATCAGAAATCTTTTGATAATCCTGCTTAGGCGTTAAGTATGCACCTTGTTCTTGTAATTTTTGCAACATCTCATCATAAATTGAAACATCAATGACAACCGAATTTTCTGAAGCACAAATCATACCATTATCAAAACGTTTCGACAATAACAAATCAGATACGGCTCGATCAACGTTAGCCGTTTTATCAATATAGACTGCACCATTTCCAGCACCAACCCCCATTGATGGATTACCAGAATGTAAGGCTGCATTGACCATCGAAGGTCCGCCAGTCGCTAAAATTGATGCAATCTTTGGGTTTTTAATCAATGTATTTGTTGCATCAATTGAAGGTGTTTCAATCCATTGAATAAAATGCTTCGGTGCCCCCGCTGCAACGGCTGCATCATAAACAATCTTAGCTGCATGTGATGATGATTTTTGTGCTTGTGGATGAAAAGCAAACACAATCACATTTCTTGTTTTTGCGGTTAACATTGACTTAAAAATTGCTGTTGAGGTTGGGTTAGTTGTTGGAACAATTCCAGCTAAAATGCCTAAAGGTGCTGCTAATTCAACTTTTCCGGCTATCTTGTCTTCCGAAATAACACCGACAGTTTTATCATTTTTAATAGCGTTATAAACAGATTCAGACGCAAAACGATTTTTAGTATCCTTATCTTCAATGACACCGCGTCCTGTTTCTTCATATGCTTCATGAGCAAGCAATAATGCATTTTCAGAACCAGCTAAGGCCATCGCTGCAACAATTTTATCAACTTGTTCTTGTGTATAGGTTGCAAATTTTTGTAAAGCGATTGCTGCTTGATCAACTAATTTATTAGTCATCTCTTCAGCAGCTGCATAATGTGCAGCTTTTTCATCAGGTGTTAGCACTTTTTTCTTTTTATTCATAGTAGTCATGATTTATACCTCTCAGATTGTTCTGATTTAATCGTATTGCTCATTACTGAACAATGTTAATTATAGCAAATATAAACTAAACGTCAACTATAAAACGTTATTAATTAGGCGTTTAAGCTTGATTTTGTTTTAGTTCACAAACTTTCATAAAATGGCTAAATTCGGTTTATTGTGAATTAATTAACAATAAAAACGCTTACATAATTTCCCAATCATTAAGCTTGTGAATATACAAAAAAACACTAAATTTCCATTTTTTGAAAACTTAGTGTTTTGTATTAATAATTGTTTACTATTTTTGTTTTACCCAGCAATACTGAACTAATCACAACTGACAATGAACTCAATGCCATGGCAACACCAGCAATTTCTGGACTTAATATAAACCCAAAACTATAAAATACACCAGCTGCTACTGGAATACCCAAGACATTGTAGACGAAGGCCCAAAACAAATTTAACTTAATCCGATTAAACGTCTTTTCGCTCAATGCCAATGCTGTGTTTACGTCTCGTAAATCATTTTTGACTAAGACAATCCCCCCTGCATCAATCGCAATATCCGTACCAGCACCCATGGCAATTCCTACATCAGCCGTCGTTAATGCTGGCGCATCATTGATCCCATCACCAACAAAAGCAACTGTATGATCTACCTGCAAAGCCTTAATTTGATCAGCTTTTTCAGCAGGGAGAACATTTGCGATAACTTCGTCGATACCAACCTCATTTGCGATGGCTCGCGCAACATGTTCATTATCACCAGTTAACATCACTGTGCGTAACCCGCGATCTTTTAATAAGGACATCGCTGTTTCAGAAGTTTCTTTAGGTGTATCTTGAATAGCAATCAACCCAATGATTTTTTGTTGCAAGCCAACTAATACGACTGTTTTTGCTTCATCTTGTAATTGTGCCATTTTACGCTTCAAATCATCGGTTACTTCAAAATCAGTTAACAAGCGTTCATTACCAACAAAAGCTCGCTGACCATCAACCAAGGCCTGTACGCCTTTACCAGATAAGGCCTCAAAATTTTCAACACTAGTTACTGCAAAATTTTGCCGCTCTGCTTCATCTAAAATTGCCAATGCTAACGGGTGCTCTGAGCCTGCTTCTAAACGAGCAGCTACCATTAATACTTGCTGATTTTCCCCAATAATATCAGTTACTTTAGGCTGACCAACTGTAATTGTCCCCGTCTTATCAAATACAACGGTATCAATATCATTTGCCCGCTCTAGAACTTCACCATCTTTAATTAAAATGCCCATTTTAGCGCCGCGTCCAGTACCCACCATTAACGCTGTTGGTGTCGCCAAACCAAGCGCACACGGGCAAGCGATTACAACAACAGACACTGCAAAAATCAATGAATTAGCAACATCATGACCGATGAAAACATACCAAATTAAAAAGGTTAACACTGCAACCACTAACACAATTGGAACAAAAACATCCGATACACGATCAGTTAATTGTTGAATTGGCGCTTGACTTGATTGGGCTTTTTTAACCAGCGTAACAATTTGCGCTAACATGGTGTCATTACCAACTTTTTTAGCCTTAAACACAAAGTTTCCCGACATATTCATCGTTGAACCAATAACATCATCACCAACGCGCTTACTTACTGGCATACTTTCACCAGTAACCATAGCTTCATCAATTGTTGATGAACCCGCCACGATTTCACCATCAACCGCAATTTTTTGACCAGGCTTAACACTGATTAAATCACCTGTGACAATTTCTGCCAATGGTAATCTGACAAATTCACCATTTCGTTTTACTAGTGCATCTTTGGCTTGTAAATCCATCAATTTTTCAATAGCCGACGAAGCATTATGACGCATTTTTTCTTCAAAGACTTGACCAAGTAACACGAACGTAATGACAAAAGCAGCACTTTCAAAGAAAACCGCTCTGCCTGTAAACATAGCATAAATACTATACAGGTATGCCGTACCAGTTCCAACAGCAATTAAGGTGTCCATATTTGAATGGTGTTTTTGAAATGATGCCCATGCACTAGATAAAAATGGTCGTGCCGATATCAACATAACAATCGTCGTTAAGATTAGCATTGTCATTTGTCCACCTGGTAACATCCAGTGTGTAAATGGCATTAGGATCATCTCAAGCAACATTGGTAATGACAAGATTAACGAAACCCAAAACCGTGTCGTTATATTCATAATATCACCTACTTTATATGAATGGTGCCATGGAACATGTCCATGCCACAGCTAAAGTTAAATTCACCTGCTTGTTTTGTTGGAATCATGACTGTTTTAGGTTCATCAATTGGTAATGCTGTTTCAAAATTCAACGCATTAGAGTGAACAACATCCAAACAACCTTGTGTACTCGTTCGCGTAAAAGTAATTTGCGCTGGCACACCTTGCTTTAAATTAATAACGCTTGGCTCATAACCACCTGCAACAGTTACATTAATATTTTGTACATCACTCATCTTAGTAATCTCCTCTTTAGCTAATAAATTATTTAATAATAACCTTACCGTGAAACATATTCATACCACATGCCCACTCATATTCACCAGCTTCACTGGTATCAATTTGAATGGTTTGTGTCTCATTTTCCGGTAATGCTTGATTAATGCCAAAATCCGGAAAAACCACATGATCCAAACAACTTGATGGATCTGTTCTTTTGAAGTGAAGTTGTGCCGGTACGCCTTGCTTTAATACCACTTGCTCTGGCGAATAACCACCTTTTACCAAAACATTAATATCTTGTTGATCATTAGTAATAGCAGCTGATTCTGTTTGGGTTTCATGTTTGCCAAAGAACCACCAAACAATAAAGCCAATTAATATCAAACCAATAATTAATACAATGATTCTAATCATCTTCACCCCTCCTTATACTGTTTCAGTACACTGTTCGCATGAATTTGGTCCCAAGCAGTCACAGGCAACTGATGCAGGGGCCGTTTCAATTTTTTGTTCTAATACTTTTTGTAAGAGCATAATATCTGACTTACTCAAGGTCATATCTGTTAGTAATTCAGCTAAAGTATGTCCTTTTTTCATACTACATAAACGTTCAAAAACTTCAGATGTCATTTGAATCATCGCTGCATCTTCAGCAATTAACGGACGATAAATGAAGCGTCGACCAGCTTTCTTTGTCGTTAACATTTCTTTTTGAACCAAACGACGCAGTAATGTCTTAATTGTTGATTCCGACCAATCTTTCTTTTGTCTGATTGCTGTAATAATTTCACTACTAGTTGCTTCTTTTACTGTCCAAATCACACGCATTAACTGCCATTCGGCATTCGACATATCGCTTGCTTGCATTATCCATCATCTCCTTCGTTTACATTTGTAACTGTAATAAGTATAACGTCTAAGGTTTACAAACGTCAACTAAAAAGTACTAACAACTATAGCGTTTTAAAGACAAAAAGGACATTAATCTAATCGATTAATGTCCTTTAAACGTATTACAAAAGATTTGGCCCTTAATGTCATGCATTTAGCAAACCATCAAGATACAACGTTTCACAGCTAGATACCCTGCATCTTTTGTTGCATTATCTTAATTAGTATTTTTACCAGATCATCGTACGATCTGCTGGTTCACGATACATGTTATCACCAGGTTGTACATCAAAAGTCTCATAGAATTCAGAAAAATTCGACACAATCACATTCGTACGTGCTTTATTTGGTGCATGCACATCAACTGCAGCAAAGAACTTCATCAATTCTGGACGTGCTTTCATTCGCCAAATTGTTGCCCAATTTTTAAAGAATTCCTTAGCAGAAAATGATTCTTCGCGTTGCGCAGCCGCTAAAGCAGCTGCTAAACCACCTAAATCAGCAACATTTTCAGAAACGGTTAATTTACCATTCACCTTTGCCCCATATGAATCTAAACCATCAAATTGTTCAATAACTTTTTGAGTCCGTTCTTTAAAGGCAGCATAGTCTTCATCCGTCCACCAATTATTCAAACTACCATGTTCGTCAAACGAAGCACCATTGGTATCAAAGGCATGTGAAATTTCATGCGCTATAACTGCCCCAATACCACCATAATTAGCTGAATCCGATTGGTCAAGACTATAAAATGGCGCTTGCAAAATAGCTGCTGGGAAGACAATTTGATTTTGTTGTGGATCATAGTAAGCATTGACCATGTGTGCTGGCATATGCCACTCATCACGATCAACTGTTTGATGCCATTTAGCCCATTCACGTGCAACGCCTTGGCGACCAAACTTTTGCGCTGCTTCTAACAAGCTAGCTCCCTCATCAACAATTTTATCTTCATAATAATCTGGTAACTTTTCTGGATAACCAATATGTGGTTTAATGGCGTTTAATTTCACAACAGCTTGGTCACGCGTAGCTGGTTGCAACCAAGTTGTATTTTGCAAACGCTCTTTATACACATTAATCATCTTTGTCACTTTGTCTTCCACATCTGCTTTTGCTTCTGATGAAAACATTTTATGTGCATACCACAAACCTAGCGCTTGATTAAAAGGCCCCTCTGCTAAGTAGTAAGCTGATTTTTTCTGACTCTTAGCTTCTGGGGTACCTGACAAAGCCCGACCATATGCACCACCTAATACACGAACATCATCAGATAAATATCCTGTATAAGCGTTAACGATGCTAATGATCAAAGTTGCTTTTAATAATGGCCATGCCTCTTCTGAGAAAAATTGATCAGCCGCATGCCAGAAGCGCTCTTCTGGTACCACAACCATATCCGGCTCTTCACCAATCATAGCCGTAACAACTTCATTTAATGGTAGTTCAGGAGCCAAAGCCGTAAAATCAGCCCATTTGTATGGTTTGTACAGCTTTACATATTCTGCTGATTCTTCCTGACTCAAGACAACCTTGGCAACGCGTGCATCAAATGCAATTGCTTTATCCAATAAGTCTTTAATTTCATCAGTATTAAAATCAAACTTTGCTAGCAAAGCCTCTTGTGATGATCGCCAAGTTTTCAATAAATCAGCACCTTGTGGGTGACCTGGCTCGTAGTATGTTGTATCAGGTAAAATCGTGCTCATTGCATCCGCCCAAAGAACGTAAGTTTGCGCATCTTTAAAATCAGGTGCAATACCCAATGGCAAAGCATTAGGTAAACCAGCCTTTTCCAAAGAAGTTATATCATTTGCAAATTCGGCAAATGAATCATAATTTTGATAGCGCGCAATCAACGGTTTTACGGGTTGCGTTCCTAATTCGTTACGTGTTTCCCAATCAGAAGCTAAGTGATGATATTTAATAAAATTACTTAACACCTTATCATCAGGCACATCTTCACCTGCTAACCACTTATCAGTTGTAGCTAACATTAATTCTTCAATTTCATCAGCTAAGTCAATAAATCCCCCCGTACGTGATTTATCATTTGGAATCACTGCTTGTGCAATCCAGTCTTCATTGACGGCTTCATAAAAATCATCTTGTTGACGAGTCCCCATTGTTTCACCTCAAATTTCTATTTTTTCTTATAAAATACGATAACACACTTTATCATTTCCGAACATATTTCACTAAAATTTAAATTCATTTATAAAAAAGAACACGTTCAAGATTATCAATCTTAGCGTGTTCTATCTGTCATCTAAATTAATTATTCTTTTGCCATTGTGCAATCTGATTAATCATATCAACCTTCAATTGCTTATTTGAATCAGCCGTTACTTTTTTAACGACATTATTTTTCAATTTATCTTGCCCGGCTTTATCATCAATAAAATCCTTATCTGCTTTTACTTTCGCTGTCACTTCTTTATTGATTTCATCACGAACTTGATTAGCTAATTGATTTTCGTTGTCTTGCACCATCTTTTGTAAGTCATCAACTTTATTAGCTGGTACAACATACCACCCTTCAGGTAACGTCAACTTATAAGTCGTTGTCCCCTTTTCTAAAGTATCCTGTCCTAACAACAAAAAACGACGCCAAGTTGAATTAGCTTGGTATGTCATCACTGTGGTCTTCAACGATGCCTTTTTGCCAGCAACAACCTCCGCTTTAGCTTGTTGTGTTAATGTTTGGTATGTTTTGTCATTCGTCTTATATGTATAACGTAACCGATTTTCAGCTCCTTGCTCAGTTGTAATTAAATGAAATCCATTAACTGTAACGGCAGGCTGAATCTTTTGTGTTTTTGTCAAGGGAACTTCTGACATCAAAAAATGTTGTCCTTGCGCATGACGTACGCCAAAGCCCATAGAAATAGTCAACAATAAACCGACAACAATTGGTACCCACCTTACTTGATGATGCACCACTCCTTGGATTGCCGCATAAGCTAGCAAAACAATCCCTAATACCAACAAGACAATCATGATTTTTCTCCTTCAAAAAACGTATTCACCTTTTTAAATTATACCAAAAAAAGCTCATAATCACCAAAAGTAGTAATTATGAGCTTTCTATTTTATTGATTTAAACTAATCCACTTAGTAGATTACTTGTTTAAAGCAGTCCACTTCCAGTCAGTAAACTCTTCGATATCATGTCCCTCGTTACGAGTAACTTCGAAGTGCTTTGCCAAGATAGCATCAATCTTGTTATCAAAGGCTTCTGCTTCATCAGCAGCAATAACACCCTTGGCAGCCAAAACTTGTGCAGCTTCCTTAGCTTGGTGGAAACGATCCAATTCTGAATATACACGCATATCGTAAGTGGTTGTAATATCACCATCTTCACGGTAACCATGAACGTGAGCACCTAAGTGTTGACGCTCGTAGAAGATTGATTCGATCAAATCTTCGAAGCCGTGGAATGCGAACATAACAGGTGTTCCTGATTCACCAAACAATGCGTTGAACTTTTCATCAGACAATGCACGTTCGTGGTTCATCTTACCATTCTTGTTTAGCAAACGGTGCAATTCAACAACGTTTACGTAACGCAACTTAACGGCTGGGAATGCTTCATTGATCAAGTGCAATGCAGCAAGCGCTTCGATAGTTGGCTCAACACCAGCTGATGCGAAGACGATATCTGCATCTTCACCTTCAGCAACAGTTGATGCCCAATCAATTGCCTTGATTCCTTCAGTAGCCAATTCTTCAGCTTCATCAACTGAGAACCATTGTTGACGTGGTTGCTTTGAAGCAACAACGTGGTTAACCTTGTGACGTTCAGTAAATGCACGACCAAAGACAGCCAACAATGTGTTACCATCAGCTGGCAAGTATTGACGGATAAAGTCAGCCTTCTTTTCAGCCAAGTGTGTCAACATTCCAGGATCTTGGTGAGTGTAACCGTTGTGATCTTGTTGGAAAGCAGTTGAAGTTGAAATCAAGTTCAATGATGGGTAATCATTACGCCATGGTTGTTCTGAAGCATGACGCAACCACTTGAAGTGTTGTGTAATCATTGAGTCCACAACACGTAAGAATGATTCGTATGATGCAAAGACACCAACACGACCAGTCAATGTGTAAGCTTCTAACCAACCTTCAGCTTGGTGCTCTGACAATTGTGAGTCCAAGATACGACCTTCAGGTGCTTGGTGTTGGTCGTTAGGTTCCTTAACTTGTTCCATCCATTGACGGTTAGTTACTTCAAACATACCCCACAAACGATTTGACATCGTTTCGTCAGGTCCGAAGATACGGAATGAAGTTGGGTTCAACTTTGAAACTTCAGCAAAGTAGTTTGACAAGACATTCATGTCCATGTTCTTGCTACCATCTGCCAATTCAGTTCCACGAGTTTCAGCAGTAATCTCGTTAGCAAAGTCCTTCCAATTTGGCAAAGTCAAATCAGTAGGTGCATCACCACGACGACGACCACCGTTAGCTGCGTAATTAGCTGCCATACGCTTGTCACCCTTTGGTGCCATTGCAGCAATTTCTTCCTTCAATGAACCATCGGCGTTAAACAATTCTGTTGGCTTGTATGAGTTCAACCACTCTTCGAATTCTGGCAAAGTCTCCATCTTACCTTGTGCCAAAGGAAGTGGGACTTGGTGAGCACGGAATGAGTCTTCAATTGGTTCACCAGCTGCGTTGTGAGTAGGTCCACCCCAACCCTTTGGCAAGCGAGCAATGATAACAGGCCATGCAGCAATTTCACCATCAGCATAGCGACCGTCTTCACGGGCTGCCTTTTGAATAGCTTGGATGTCTGAAATAGCATCATCGAATACCTTAGCAGCCAATTCGTGGTATGCCATGTAATCGTGAATATCATCATTTTCGATGAAACGTGGTGAGTATCCCAAACCTTCAAAGAACTTTGTAATCTCTTCATCACTCATACGTGAGAAAATTGTTGGATTTGAAATCTTAAATCCGTTCAAGTCCAAGATTGGCAATACTGCACCATCGTTCTTAGGGTTGATGAACTTGATTGAGTGCCATGCAGTCATTGCAGGACCAGTCTCAACTTCACCATCACCAATAACAGTGAAAGCAATTTGGTTAGGATTATCCAAAATAGCACCAGTTGCGTGAGATAGTGAGTAACCTAACTCACCACCTTCGTGCAATGAACCTGGCGTTTGTGCAGTCATGTGTGATCCAATTCCACCAGGGAATGAGAAACGCTTGAACAAACGTGCCATACCATCAACATCTTGTGTAATTTCAGGATAGCTTTCAGTATAAGTACCGTCCAAGTATGAGTTCGTAACCATAACTTGACCACCGTGACCAGGTCCACCGATGTAGAACATGTCCAAGTCAAACTTGTTGATCAAACGGTTAGCGTGTGCATACAAGAAAGTTTGTCCTGAGATAGTTCCCCAGTGACCAATTGGCTTTACTTTAACATCATCCGCTTGGATTGGTGTGTTAGTTACTGAAAACAATGGGTTGCTCTTCAAAAAGATCATACCTGCTGAAAGGTAGTTGGTAGCACGCCACCAAGCGTCTACCTTTTCTAGATATGCCTTTGAATCAAAATCTACTGCCATTTTGATTAAATCTCCTTTTATTTTTGAGAAAGGTTATATCGCAGAAGTTATCTTCTGGATTACAAGTATTATAATAACAGATTTTGAACCTAGGTACAATAAAAAACTCTCAATTGGACCGTTCCAATTACGGTACAAAAAATAGTCTATTCACCATCCAAACTAACGAAGCTATTATAGCGCATATATTTGTAATGAACGCGCATTTGACCGACTTCAAAGGGGGTCCCATCATCCAAGAAAAACACACCAGACATAATTCCCACTGGCTCATTAGCATTTAACTGTAAATACTTTTGATCTTCATCTTGTGATGGCTCTGCCGTGATCGTCATAAATGATTTTGTAACAGCTCGCTTTGTCGTTTGCTCTGCATATTGAAACATGGAATGCGTCATATCTTCAGCTGTTAATGCTGGTAATAGTTTAGCTGGAATAACCGCATTTTCGATCATAAAAGCCTCATTTTGCAAAGTACGCAACCGTTTAATACGATAAACTTCATCTGACGCATTTAAAAACAGCGCTTCTTTATCTTCTTCATTGGCAGCATCCTTTTCGAAAACTAACAATTTAATTGCGGGCGTCTCACCATTGAAACGAAAAGCATCAGAAACACCTAAGTTATGACCAACTGCATGAAACATCCCCTGATTCTTTAAATATAGTGGATTAACAAACGTGCCCGACCCACGTTTTTTAAAAATAATACCTTGTCTCACTAACACATTTAAAGCACGTTTAATTGAGCTACGTGAAACACCATATGAAGTCGCTAAAGACCGTTCATCTGGCAGTTTTAAATCGGGGAACTCTTGGGCGTTTATACGCCTATTTAAATCATTAAGCACCTTCATGTATAGGACTTCTTGGGCCATTTTTAACCTCCTGTTCGTTACAAGGTATAATCATAACATAAAAGTGGTCCAACCAAAACTTGATCGACCACTTCCTTGTTTTCTTATTTTAATAATCTTTTTGTTGCCATTCTTTTTCAAATTGATTCACAAAATCATGCATAATACGATCACGCTCAATACCAATTCGTTGTCCCTCAGGCGTATTCAAATAATCCTTAAGTAGAAATAATTTTTCATAGAAATGGTTGATAACGGTATTCCCGTCACCTTTACGATATGACGCCTTCGTTGTGATATGACGTGGTGGCATCGTCGGATCATATAAAGCATCGCCTTTAATGGCACCAAATTGGATGGCGCGAGCGATCGCAATCGCACCAATTGCATCTAAGCGATCTGCATCTTGTACAATTTTACCGGCCAACGATAATTTTGCTGGTTCCCCAAATCGTTGTTTACTCCATGACATATTGTCAATGATATTAAAAATCTCAACTTGTTGTTCAGCTGGTACTGCAATATCTGTCAATAACTTTATTACACGACTTTTTGCTAAATCTACATCCTCAAATAATTTGTCATCATAAGTATCATGTAAAATGGCTGCTGTTTGTGCAACAAAAGCATTTGCGGTTGGCTCAGTCGCCAATATGTGCTGAGTCATTGCCAATACACGTTCAATATGTGTCATATCGTGGCCTGTCTTGTCACTTTGCAAAACTTTTTCCGTAAATTCTTTAATTCGTGCTAACTTTTCTGTTTCACCATATGCCATAGCATTCCCCCATCATTTCGCTATACTAATAGACTTGTCAGACTCATAATAACTAAGCTAATACCCAAATTAATCAACCACGTCATGGCTAACCAACTGCCAACTGTTTCCCAAATCAACGCATCATCTAAAATAAACAATCCAATAACTAAACCCACAACTAACAAAACGATTATGTATACTGTAAGGCCTTGCCAGACATTATGCCAGTCAGCTGGACTAATATTCATGCCTAAATTTAGATTGAATATCAAAGCTATCCAAATCACAATTTGCCAACCAGGTACACCTACAAAAATATGCCAACCCAATGTTTGAATGTCAAATAAGTTAGGCCATAAAATTTGCGTTATAACCCCAGTAACCAACGAAATTACAAGCATTGGTGCTAAACCAATAAAAAAATTACCTAGACGTTGATAAAGATTATGTGAATGCCATGAATGATCTACATAACCTAATCGTCTGTCTTTGTCTGGCTTAAATGGATTTGTTAATAACACGATTTTATCAAGATGATGCCCAAATAACAGCGCTAATGATGCATGTGCTAATTCATGCACGATTGTTCCCAACCAACTAAAAATAAAAGGTGCACGTGGACCAAAGCGCACCATTAAATGCTGTTGCGACTTCATCGTTAACCATGAAATACAATAACTTGCGACTAAAGGCATTATTAAAAAAATCAAAAGTACCCAAATTATTGAACGACCAATCATTGTTTCCATCATCCTTATTCGTCCGTACGAATAGGTGCAAATTGACCATGTACAAATTCAGCTAACGTAACTGCATCAATGCGAATTGACCGACCAATTTCACCAGCTGAAATTGTAATCATACCTGCTTGTTTGGCACTTTCATCAAAATAAATTGGAAACTTCTTCGTTTGCCAAATGCCAACTGGATTATTAGCACCATGCACATACCCGGTCGTTTTTTGTAAATCCTTTGTTGGAATCATGTCAACACGCTTATTACCTGATACAGCAGCTAACTTT
This sequence comes from Weissella sagaensis, assembly GCF_010306265.1. Taxonomy (NCBI): domain Bacteria; kingdom Bacillati; phylum Bacillota; class Bacilli; order Lactobacillales; family Lactobacillaceae; genus Weissella; species Weissella sagaensis. The sequence continues at coordinate 318,488 of NZ_BLKA01000001.1, forward strand.
TTCTCATTCAGATGATCATCAACTGGTACAATCCCAATCACAGGTCCAGTAACATTACCTTCTAAAGCTAATGTTTTATAAATATCGTGATCAGTTAGTCCATACGCATCTAATTCAGCTTGATTACGTTGCATACCACCAGAAAACACAATCGTTTCATAGGGAATATCTGCTTTATCTAAAATTTGTTCAACTAAAATCTTTTTAATCCGTCTTTTCTTGGCCATTATGCCGCTCCTCACTATTTATCTATCTTAATATGTTAGTCCAATTTGTATTTTTTACATATATAAGAATATAACAAAAGATGTTACAGTTACAGCTTTTAAATTATATTTAAAAGACATCAATCTAACATTTTATAAACGGTAGGTTGATGTCTTATTTTAAAATAATTATTTTATTTTTTTAATCTACATGATTAGCCCAAAGTCTTATCTGACTTACGTAATTTCTTTTCAAACAAATTCAACAAACGACTAATACCAAATGTCAAAACGAAGTAAATAACAGCTGTAATCATCAGTGGAATAAATGGCTTGAATGAGGCACCTTGTACGACTGAAGTTTGGAAAGTTAATTCACCCACCCCAATAACGGAAACAACTGAACCTTCTTTAATAACTGTAACAAATTCATTACCCAAAGCTGGCAAAATATTCTTAATGGCTTGTGGTAACACCATGTAACGCATCGTTTGTCCCTTGGTAAATCCTAATGAACGCGCTGCTTCAGTTTGACCATTAGGCACTGCTTGAATTCCTGAACGAATAATTTCGGCAACATAAGCACCTGAATTTAAGAACATGGCAATTGCCCCAGCTAAGAAACTTGACACGTTCAGCCCAATTGCTTGCGTTCCAAAATAAACAATAAAGACTTGAATCAACAATGGTACACCGCGAACTGCTTCAATATAAGCAGCAGCTAGCCATCTTAAAACTTTGACAGATGACAACTTCATCAAAGCAAAAATAATACCTAATACAATACCGAATAACACCCCAATAACAGCTAAACCAATTGTATAACCTGTTCCTTTAATAAAGTAAGGTGCATACTTGTGGAAAAATGACTCTTTTTTATTCATTTGCTTAATTGCATCATCTTGCATTTTCTTTAAGGGTGCACCAATAATATGATCATCCAAAATCTTATTAACTTTTGCTTGTAAGACCGTGGCATTCTTATTCATAACAACAGATGAACCATTGCTAATCCCTGGTAGTTTGGCTGGTGACACAACGAATTGATTGCTTTGTTCTAGATAGCTCTTAGCAGTTGTGCTTGCAACAACAACCCCATCTACTTTCTTTTGGGTTAATTGGGTCACTTCATCCGTAATCTTTTTCAATGAAACAACCTTTTTATCAGTTAATTCATGTGCTAAGTCATCCTGCTTAGAAGAAACTTGCGCAGCTAACTTTGCTGAACGTAGTTGATCTAAGGTTGCCCACTTATCTTTATTTTCTTTCAAAGTTAACACAACGTTTTTATCAACAAAATACGGTTTTGAGAAATTAACTTCTTGTGCTCTTTCTGGCGTTTCGGTCATACCGGCAACAACCACGTCTACTTTGCCTGTTTTAACTGCACCAAGCAAAGCATCAAAACTCATTTCTTGAATTTCAGTTTTAACACCAAGTTGCTTACCTATCTCACGCGCTGCAGCAATATCAAATCCAACAATCTTATCTTTACCATTTTCAGTTGTATGAAATTCATATGGCGCATAGTCAGCTGACGTTCCAACAACTAACTTGCCCGACTTCTTAATCCGGTCTAACGTTGGATCAGATTGCGCAGCACTTACAGATGAAATGCCTACAACACCTAGCCCACTACTCATTACTAAACCAACAGTCATGGCTAACATGACTAATTTTTTTACCCATTTTTTCATAAATAAAATGCCTTTCTTACAACATCTTCGCTAAAAAACTTTGTACACGTTCTGAATCCGAATTTTCAAAAAAGTTATTTGGCGTATCGTAAGCTGTCATTTCACCATCACTCATAAACCAAATTTTTGAAGCCACTTCACGAGCAAAGCCCATTTCGTGCGTTACGACCAACATTGTCATACCTTCTTGTGCTAATTCACGCATTGTTTTTAAGACTTCTCCAACCATTTCAGGATCTAACGCTGATGTTGGTTCATCAAACAACATGATCTTAGGATTCATGGCCAGTGCCCGGGCAATTGCCACACGTTGCTGTTGTCCACCTGATAATGATGCTGGATAAACATCAGCTTTATCTGCTACACCTACTTTTGCCAAGAATTTTTCAGCTGTTTTAGTTGCTTCACTATCAGCAACACCCTTAACCTTTACCAACGCAATTTTGACATTATCTAAAACAGTCATATTAGGAAAGAGATTAAAACTTTGAAAAACCATTCCCAAATCCTGTCGAATCTTATCGAGTTGTGTTTCATTGGCTTGTGTAATATCTTGACCGTCAAAAATCACAGCACCTGATGTTGGGTGCTCTAACATATTTAACTCACGTAGTAACGTTGACTTCCCTGTACCTGAAGGTCCTAAAATTGCAATAACATCACCCTCTTCAACGCCAGCATTAATTGACTTTAATACTGTATTACCACCGTACTCTTTATGTAAATCTTTTATTTCTAAAATTGCCATATTTTGACTCCCATCTATTGCTGATTCATAAAACACTAATAGTAACTGAAATTATATGCAATAAACCGGATTAAAATTGCTTACAAGCACATTTTTATTCAATAAAAAAGAATATAATCATCTTTTTCATCTATCCCAACGACTACTGCCCAACTACCATTCGTTATCAATGTATAAATATTAGCACTTAACGATAGTTTATGCAATAAAAATTCAAAAAACACCTTAATTAGTTTTAATTATACAAAAAACACTGAATATATACATTGTAAAATGTCATATCCAGTGTTTTCATTTTAATTAAACGCGTTTTGGTGTCATTTCAAAAAGTGTTTTTTTATTTGTAGTGGCCAATTGTGCCATATAAGGTGTGCCTAGCGTCATCGACTCACCTTTTGCGTTTACTAAGAATAATAAATCAGCTAACTTTAACATCGCTTGATACACAACCTCCTGGGTCAGGTTGACATCCGGATTTTTTAACTTCATCACCGTTACCTTTTTTGGTGTTGACGCATTACCATCACCTTTAGTCATAAATGATAATTCCAGTACTTGATCCATCACAACTTCCTCCTTATTGACTAACTTTTGTGGTTATCAATGCATGTTCTTTCGTATCCACTGTAATAATCTTCTCGATTGTGTCTTCAGCACCAAGTAACTCGATAATCCGTGCTAGTTCTGACAACTCCATAACTGTCGTGCCCTTTTTGACAAAAAATTGCCGATTTACGACTAAATCATGGGGTCCCTTACCGACAATCTTTACCTTAATCGCCTCTGTCTGCTTTGACTTATTTTCTACCATCATGAAATCTCCTTAGTTTTTTTATCGAATGGCCATTCAAAACATCAGCTATTTTGCTGACATCTATACTAACGATTTGAATCCGTTAAAATGTCACATTAATTGCTAAAAAATAAGAAGATTGGGACACAAATTATTTTATATGTAAAAAGCTTGCAGACTTATAGTTGAAATATTTTTAACAAAAAGACGTTGGAACATCTTCTTTAGTCCCAACGTCTTTAAACGTGCTTCGACAGATTGAAACCTTATTGTAACGCTATTTAAGTTGGTCACGTTACAACTGGCTTTAGAACATCTTTCGTCCCACGCGCTTATAATTAGTCTTATTTGTTAATGGTGAGGATATTGGCTACCACGTTCATATACTTGTTCTGGTTCTTGACTAATCCGAGTAAAATTATTCAAATTATCAATTGTCATCATTTCTTCTACTGTTAGTGAGAAGTCATAGATGTCCCCATTTTCGATTACTCGTTGTGGATGTACCGATTTTGGAATGATACTGGTTCCATTCGCTAAATGCCAACGTAAAACGACCTGAGCTGGTGATTTGTGATATTTTTCAGCAATTTCAATAATGACCGGTTCAGCCAAAACAGAACCACGCCCAAGCGGTGCCCAAGCCTGCGTCACAATATCATTTTCTCGCAAAAAATTGCGTAATTCAGGTTGTACCAAATGAGGGTGGTTTTCAATTTGATTAACTACTGGCATTTCATTGGCTTGTGTCGCTAAATATTGCAAATGAATCATACCAAAATTTGAGGTTCCTAGAGACTTCACTAAGCCTTCCTCTTGCAATCGTTCAAATGCACGCCAAGTATCAAAGAATTGTTCATGCAATGGCCAATGAACCATTAATAAGTCCACATAATCCATTTGCAAGTCTTTTAATGATTGTTCAACTGAAGCGAGCGTCGCATCGTAACCTTGGTTCTTTTCAGCAACTTTTGTTGTCACAAAATAGTCTTCTCGAGAAACGTCTAATGACCGCAAAGCATTTCCAACCTCAGCTTCATTTTGGTACATTTGTGCCGTATCAAACAAACGGTATCCTGTTTGCCAAGCTGTTTTAACCACCTGCGTTAAGTTTTCTTGATCTGTTACTTTATATAACCCTAGACCTTGTTGTGGCATTTGATAACCGTCTGCTAATTGAAGTTTCGTCGTTATATCCATTGTGTTTCTTGTTCCCCTTTTTAAATGCAAACTTGTCTTATTCATATGTTAACATCTCAATGGTATATCATACCAGATAACATAAAAAGTCAGTAACAATATGTTTTAACGACACACCATTACCGACAATTTAAATATGAGAGATTTTAGATTTTTTTAATGAGATTTTAGATTTTTTTGTGCGTGTTACTTGATATCAACATATGTTAATTCAAACAAAGCTGACAAATCTGATAATTGTTCTGAATCAATATCAAATGATAGAACTGTGTGGTGACCACCACCAAGTGTCAACCAACCAACTGATCCATCACGCAAACCTTGCTTTGGTGTCCATAATTGCTTGGCCACTGGTAACAATGGCATCTCTGCTTCAGGCTTGTTACCACTTACATCATATGACATCAACTTGAATTCGTCACCGTAATCAGCAAGGGTTGCGTCGATAGCATCCCCTTCCATACCAGTGAAGACCAAACGTGCTGGGTCAGCCTTACCACCAATGTCCATTGGATGAACTTCAACTCGTGGCTTGTCAGAAGCGATTGTTGGATCAACTTCTAACATGTGTGATCCTAAGATAGCTTCGTGACCCTTACGCAAATCAAGTGTGTAATCTTCCATGAAGACAGTATGCTTGTTGTGTGACATAACCTTCATCAAGCGTGCTAATGCAGCAGTCTTCCAGTCACCTTCACCAGCAAATCCGTAACCTTCAGCCATCAACATTTGTGTTGCCAAACCTGGTAATTGTTCTAGACCGTACAAATCTTCGAAATTATCGGTAAATGCCGTATAACCACGAGCATCCATAAAGCGCTTCAAACCAAAGTATTCACGGATTTGATATTTAACACTGTGTTCAAACTTTTCAGGTGTGTTATCACCGACAACAAAGTCGTAAACTTCTTGTAGTTCTTCATACTTAGCATCAATATCTTCATCACTAACTGCATCAACTTCAGCAACTAAGTCACCCATTGCCCAGTAGTCTACACGCCAACCAAACTTGATTTGTGCTTCAATTTTGTCACCATCAGTAACCGCAACATTACGCATCTTATCAGCAAATGCAGCAACTTTAATCTTGAATGATTCGTTGTAGGCAACTGCAACGTCCATCCACTTACCAATTTGTGCTTGCACTTCTTCATCAGACCAGTGACCATAAACGATCTTATTGTTCAAACGTAGGCGTGCATTGATAAATGCATACTCACGATCACCGTGGGCTGATTGATTTGTATTCATGTAATCAAAGTCAATGTCATCATATGGCAATTCTTCTAAGTATTGCGTAGCAAAGTGTAGCAAAGGCTTTTGCAATAGTTGCGTTCCACGAATCCAGTTCTTGGCTGGTGAGAAAGTGTGCATCCATGTAATAACACCGGCAACTGAATCATCGTAGTTAGCTTCCTTCATTGCTTCAGCAATATTTTCTGAAGTCGTTGCAACTAACTTAAATTCTACTGGATAAGGTAGCTTACCTGATTCGTTCAACTTATCAACGATATCCTTCGCATTTGCCTCTACCTTATCTAATACTTCTGGACCGTACAAAAATTGTGACCCTGTAATAAACCAAAACTTGTAATTTTCTGTGCTTAACATTATTTCATTTCCCCCTGAAATATCTAAATAACAACAACCAAACGTCTACTTTTGACCGTAATAAGCATTAGCCCCATGCTTACGCAAATAATGCTTATCTAATAGTGCCTGTGAAACATGAATACCATGCGGATTTAACATCAATGTATGGTAAGCCATTTTAGCTGACTCTTCCAACACCACTGCATTATATACAGCTTTATCGGCAGTTGGTCCCCAGGTAAATGGTCCATGATCTTGTGCCAAAACAGCTGGCACAGCCATTGGATCAATCCCGCGTTTGTTAAATGTTTCAACAATCACATTACCTGTTTCCAACTCATACTCACCTTTGATTTCTTCATCAGTCATCTGGCGAGCAACCGGTACATCCCCATAGAATGTATCCGCATGTGTCGTACCGGCAGCTGGCAAATCGATACCAGCCTGAGCAAATGACACCGCCCATGGTGAGTGCGTATGCACAATCCCACCAACCTCTGGAAATGCCTTGTAAAGGACACGATGTGTTTCCGTATCACTTGATGGATTAAGATCACCTTCGACAATCTTACCCTCAAGATCAACAACTACCATATCCTCAGGCTTTAATTCATCATATGGCACCCCTGAAGGCTTAATGACAAACAAACCACTTTCACGGTCAATTTCTGAAACATTTCCCCAAGTAAACTTAATTAAATCATGCTTGGGCAAAGCCATGTTAGCATCATAAACACGTTGCTTAACATCTTCTAACATTATTAACTAATCCTCCTCAACAACTGGCATCTGATCAATCGCAGCCTGCTCAACTGGCAAACCGGCTTCGTAACGTGCCATGAACTTTGCAAAGCCAGCAACATCTTCTGGATCGGGTACAATTGTTGTACTTTCTTGAGATTTAAAGACATCGTTATCTAGATAATCAGCTAATGTTTGATTAGCTGCATGATTGGTAACAAATTGTGATAAGACGGCCATTCCCCATGGGCCACCCTCACCTGCATTTTTCATCAATGTAACAGGGGTGTTCATCACACCTGCCAACATCTTTTGTGCAACAACTGGTGTTGTAAAAATACCACCTTGTGCAATGACCGAATCCATGGCAACTTGTTCTTTAGCCAATACATCCAAGCCAATCTTCATGGCACCAAAGGCACTATATATATGCATGCGCATCAAGTTTGCCAAAGTAAACTTCGCATTTGGTGTCCGGACAAACATTGGTCGTCCTTCAGCCATTCCTGTGATGTTTTCGCCTGAATGATATCCATAGCTTAGTAACCCACCAGCATCAGGATCAGCCTTTAATACGCTGTTAAACAATGCACTGAAGATTTCACCACCAGTTACCGTTGCCCCAATGGCTGCAGCAAATTCTGTAAAGACACGCGCCCAAGAATTAATCTCTGACGTACTATTGTTAATGTGCACCATAGCGACGGCTGACCCATCTGGCGTTGTCACCATATCAATATTTTCATTGACTTGTGACAATTCTTTTTCCAAAACAACCATTGCAAAGGCAGATGTTCCAGCAGATACATTAGCAGTACGTTGCTTAACTGAGTTAGTTGACACCATACCAGTTCCAGCATCTCCTTCAGGCGCAGCAGCAATCGCATCAGGTTGCAAAGTACCAGATGGATCTAATAGTTTTGCACCAGCTGCAGTCAGCTTACCAGCTTCTTCACCAGCTAATTTAATTGTTGGCAAAATTTTACGTAGTTCCCACAAATATTGTTGGACTGTCTTTAATGAGCTGAATTGATCAATCATTTCCTGATTATAGTCATTTGTGTTTGAATCAATTGGGAACATTCCTGATGCATCCCCAATACCAATCACCTTTTCACCAGTCAACCGCCAATGAACATAACCAGCTAATGTTGTGAAGAAGTTAATTTCTTTCACATGAGTTTCTTGATTTAAAATTGCTTGGTATAAGTGGGCGATACTCCAACGTTGTGGAATGTTAAAGTCAAACATTTCTGTTAACTCCGCCGCTGCTTGGCCAGTAATCGCATTACGCCAAGTCCGGAATGGCACTAACAATTGATCATCTTTATCAAAGGCTAAATAACCGTGCATCATCGCTGCAATACCAAACGATGCCAAACGTGTAACTTTCACACCATATTCATCATCAATAACTTCTGTTAAATTTTTATAAGCACTTTGTAAACCTGTCCAGACATCTTCTAATGAATATGTCCAAACACCACCTTCAAGTTTGTTCTCCCAATTATGGCTACCAACTGCAATAACTGAATAATCAGTTGCAACCAGTACTGCCTTAATACGAGTAGAACCAAACTCAACCCCCAAAGCGGCTTTCCCTGTTGTAATTTGTTCTTGAATTTGTTCTTTATTCATTACTTTATTCCCTTCAGATGAGAACTTTTTCGTATTTGTAACCGTTTACAAGTATTATAATAAAACAATTGTACGTACAAATCAAGTCAAAACCCAAAAATTTGTATGTACAAATAATAGCTTGGTTTTTAATTCCTTATCAGACCAGGTTATTGCGCACTTTTTTATAGGTGAATTTTTTTGTATAATGGGACTTATTATCTATGTTTAAAAAACGGGGGGCACATTATGGATACAAAATATGACATCGTCAAAAAAGGGCTCCGCAATGATATTATTTCTGGTAAATTTGCAATCGGTGATAAATTACCAACTGAAGCAAACCTAACTGAACAATACAATGTGAGCCGTTACACCGTTAGACGTGCTACTGCAGGTCTAGAACAAGAACACTACTTATATCGTATTCAAGGTGATGGGATGTATGTAAATGATTGGAAAAAAGTACCAGCTGTTAAAACTGAAAACAAAGTGATTGGTGTTGTCACAACCCATCTGGCGGATTATATTTTCCCAGAAATCATCAGCGGGATTGACCAAGTGATTTCTGATGCTGGGTATGCTTTATTTATCAGTAATACCCACAACACTTTCGATCGTGAACGTCGTAGTTTATTACGCATCATTGAAAGTGGCGTTAGTGGCCTCATCATTGAACCAACGATGTCAGCATTACCAAATCCTAATAAAGATTTGTACGATCAAATTAAAAAACTGAACATTCCGACAGTTTTCATTAATTCTACTTATGATAACCTCAACTTCAATTATTTAGGCATTAACGATATTGAAGCCGAATCTCAATTAGTTGAGCACCTTATTTCACAAGGTCACAAACGTATTTTAGGCGTCTTTAAAGTTGATGATATTCAGGGCGCTCATCGTATGCAAGGTTTTTATAAGGCCTTTCAAACTCAGCCTGACTACGCGTTGGATAGTAATCTCATCATGTACCAATCAAATGATGAGGAAAATAACGCCTTAATTTTAAATAAAATCGAGACTTATTTGGAAATGCCCAATCGTCCAACGGCGTTAGCCCTATATAATGATTCTTTAGCCATACAAACCATTGATCTAATTAGATCACTTGGTTTTAGAATCCCTGAAGACATTGCGATTGTTGGCTTTGATGACTACGGTTTATCATCTTACATGACGCCTAGCCTAACAACTAATCGTCATCCTAAACGTAAAATGGGGCGCGATGCTGCCCAGATACTTCTTGATATTATCAATGGACAACCTGGTCATGACATCATTTATGAACCAGATATCATTGTTCGTAATTCATCTATGAAACCGGAATAATGCCATAAAGGTGGTATGACTTTATTTGGTAAAGGTTTTGGAAACTATGATCAAGATATAAACTTGAAATTATTTTATAGTTAATGCAAAAAATAGCAGGCAAGGAAACCATTCGTTTTCCTTGCCTGCTATTTCATATAACACTGTTTATTTATCCTGATCAAGCTGCACTTTTCATGCCTCTTAATTTTTTAACCATACGACGCCATGCCGGAATCAAGAATAATAATGATCCTAACCATGCTAATGGATTAGCTAAGCTAGCTCCGAAGAAGCCAAACCAAGCTACTAATGAAAAGGCAGTAACTGAACGCATAACCATTTCACCCATACCAGCATAAGTTGGTGTTCGTACATCCCCTAATCCTTGCAATGTATAACGCAAAATGAATAATGTACTTAAAATAAAGTAGAATGGTCCATTTGCCCAGAAAAACTCTTGCGCCAAATTCATCACTTCATGTTGCCCAGCACCGACGAATAACGTAACCAATTGACGACCGAAGATAACTTCGATTGCACCAAGGACAAAACTCAAACTAATTGAAATTGTTAGCGACTTTTTAACACCTTCTAGAATACGATCATACTTACCAGCACCAAAGTTTTGCGCCGTATAAGTAGCCATTGCAACCCCAATTGACATCAAAAGTTGCGTACTAATTTGATCAACCTTAGAAGCCGCCGTATTCGCAGCAACAGCATCCGTTCCTAATGTATTAACAGCGGTTGCTAATGTTACCGCTCCAATCGCAATAATTGATTGCTGGAATCCCATTGGTAGCCCAGCCAACAAATGTTTTTTCAAATCACCCGCTGGTAATTTAAAATCCGACCAACTAAGCCTTAATGTATCGTTATATTTTGTAATATGCCAATGTGAAATGGCAACTGAGACGAATTGCGCAAACACCGTTGCTGTTGCTGCCCCTTCAACACCCCAATGGAATTTTAGAATCAACAATAGTTCTAACGTCACGTTAACAATCATACCTATAATTAGGTAATATAACGGCGCTTTACTATCTCCCACCGCACGCATCGCATTTGAGATGACATTATATCCCATTGTCATAATGGTTCCAGCCAAAATAATACCAATAAAGAGCTTAGCTTCATCATAAATTGCAGCCGGCATTTGCATCACGTTTAGTAAGGTGTCTAAAAATACCAAACTAACGACAGTTAGAATAATCGACATGATTACCCCAGCAATGATACTAGTTGCATATGACTCTCGTACACCACGTACATCTTGTGCACCAAATCGTTGCGCCGTAATAATCGCCATTCCAGAACTAAATCCTTGTACGAAACCCATAATTAAAAATTGAATGCTTCCTGTTGCACCAACTGCAGCCAATGAATTAACACCTAATGTCTGCCCAACAATCAGCGTATCAGAAATATTGTACAGTTGCTGTACCATGTTCCCTATCATCAGCGGGATGGCAAACATCAGGATAACTTTAGTGGGTTTTCCACTTGTTAGATCTTGCATATTCACTACTCCTCACTTACTAAACTCACATTAACATTAGGTTAAAGTATAGAATAATTATCGATTGTTTGTCTATTAATAAATCTACTTCTTACAATTAACTTTAGTTTAACCACAAAAAAACTCAGTATAATTTCTATACTGAGTTAAACTTACAATCAATTATTTTGCGTTCTTTTCTGCACCTAGCTTTTCGATTTCTTCTAATGAATGTCCGCGTGTTTCTGGAACACGTAACATAATGAACAAAACGGCCGCTAAACAGATAACACCAAAGATAGCAAATACTGCTTCTTGTGACATTGCAGCTGTCATAATTGGGAAAACCAAGGCAACAATAAATGATCCTACCCAGTTCATTGATGATGCTAATCCTGATGCACGGCCACGAATTGCCAATGGGAAGATTTCACCAACCAATACCCATGTCAATGGTGCCCAAGTAAAGGCATAAAAGGCAACGAATATACACAAGAATACAACAATCATCATTGGGTTTGTATCCATAAACATGTTAATAATTGTTGGTAGGATGAATGAAAGTCCCATCACAGTACCACCTAAAATTAACAAGTGACGACGGTTAAACTTTTCGGCAATTGCCATATAGAATAGCGCACCTAATACCAAGATAACCCCATTAACAACTGGCCAAAGTAGTGCATCTGCAGCTGCTTGTCCGGTTGCATTTTCAACAATCAAAGGAATGTAGTAAAAGATTGCATTAGCTCCCATGAATTGCTGGAAGAAAGCAACTGTCACACCTGCAATAACGAGGTAACGGTAACGTCCTTCTAACAAAGATCCCCAAGTTGTAGACTTTTCAGCTTTTTGCTCGACTTCAGCTGTTTCTGTAATTGCTGCCATTTCAGCATCAATTTCCTCTGGCTTACGAATCCAAGACAAAACTTGGCGTGCTTCGTCAGTCTTTCCCGTCTTGATTAAGAAACGTGGTGATTCTGGCAAACGTAATACCCCTAAAAATAGGATCAAAGCAGGAACTGCAGCTAGTGCCAACATCAAACGCCATGCCCAATGTTCGGGCAAACCTTTAAGCAAGAAGTCCATAATATAAGAAATTAACATTCCAGAAACAATCATCAATTGATTAATTCCTGAAAGACTACCACGACGATCAGCTGGTGACATTTCAGACATATAAGCAGGGACCAAAGCTGAAGCTGCCCCAACTGCAATTCCCAAAATAACTCGGGTGAAAATTAGATAACCAACTGCATTATGTGGCGAAACTCCAGCCAATACAGATCCAATCATAAATAGAATAGCTGAATAAAGAACCATCTTACGACGTCCCAAACGATCAGATAATTGTCCAGCAATAGCACCACCAAAGATAGCACCTAACATCAATGATGATGTAATCCAACCAGTAACACCACCACCAGACAAGTTCCAATCACTTTGTAAGAATGGCAACGCACCAGTCATAACACCAATATCGTATCCAAATAAGATACCTCCAAAGGCTCCAAAGAAGTAAATAAATTTACTAGAAATTTTCTTCTCAGACATGAAATAATCCCTCCAACACCATGTATCCCCTACATGATTATAAATAAACATTGAAATTGATTACTTATTTTTAATGAGCTAATGCTTAAATATCAGCATTCATTTAACTCAAATTATCACAAAAATTGTAATCGCTTTCATCAACGGTTTTTATTATAGCATATTGTACGGACAAATTAAAAGAATTTTATTTTAAACATACAAATTTTTTCATCTTTTTATCTTTATTTCACTATAAATCATCAATTTATCCACACTAAAAAAGCCAAGCTATAAACGTTTTTCTCGTTTACTGCTTGGCTTTTTAATTTATTTTACTAATGTTTACAATACAATATTTTTAGCAGCCAGTTGCTTTTGCACTTCTGGGTGAGCCATAAATTCATCATACGTTGTTTCAGCACGGTCAATTGCACCTTGGTCTGAAACCACAATAACATGATCAGCAATTGTTTGACCAAATGTACGGTCATGTGATGTAAAGATTAACCCACCTTGGAAGTTAATCAAGCCATCATTCAATGATGTAATTGATTCCAAATCCAAGTGGTTGGTAGGATCATCCAAGATTAGAACGTTGGCTTTGGTTAGCATCAACTTTGATAGCATCACGCGAACCTTCTCACCACCTGAAAGGACATCCAATGTCTTTTCGGCATCTTCACCCTTGAATAACATACGACCTAGTAAACCACGTAGGAAAGTATTATCACTTTCTTCCTTTGAGGCAAAATCGCGTAGGTAGTCCAAAATAGGACGTTCTGGGTTAGGGAAGTTAGTTGCCATATCCTTAGCTAAGTAGTCTTGTGTTGTCGTAACACCCCAAGTAACCTTACCAGCATCTGGTTTCACCTTACCTGCAATAATATCCAAAATCATCGTTGAAGCCACGTCATTTTCAGCCATAATCAATGCTTTTTCATTGGGGTTAACTGTAAATGTGACATTATCTAAAATCTTTACACCATCAATACTTTTTGAGACACCTTCAACACGCAACATGTCATTACCCATTTCACGTAAAATCTCAAAATTAATGTATGGGTACTTACGTGATGATGGTTGAATATCATCAAGTGTAATTTTATCTAGCTGCTTCTTACGTGAAGTAGCTTGCTTTGACTTTGATGCGTTAGCAGAGAAACGTGCAATAAAGTCTTGCAACTCTTTAATCTGTTCCTCTTTTTTAGCATTAGCTTGTGATTGTAAACGTTGTGCTAATTCAGAAGATTGCTTCCAAAAATCATAGTTACCAACGAATAACTTAATTTTACCAAAGTCAACATCTAAGATCATTGTTGAAACGGCATTTAAGAAATGACGGTCGTGGGAAACAACCAACACAGTATTTTGATAATCAGCCAAGAAGTCTTCCAACCAAGCAATTGTCTTGGTATCTAAACCGTTAGTAGGCTCATCCAAAATCAAAATATCCGGATTACCAAACAAGGCTTGTGCTAGTAAAACCTTAACTTTGGTAACTTCAGGTAGGTCTGACATGAGTGTTTGGTGTTGTGATTCAGGAATACCAATATTTTGTAATAGTTGGCTGGCTTCGATTTCAGCTGTCCAACCATCTAATTCTTCAAAACGTGCTGATAATTCACCAACACGGATGCCATCTTCATCAGTAAATGGATCATGTAAGTAAATGCCATCCATCTCATTTTTAACATCATAAAGTTCTTTATGCCCTTGCATAACAGTGTCTAAGACTGTGTATTGATCAAACGCAAAGTGGTCTTGTACCAATGATGACATACGCTCATTAGTATCCATTGAAACATTACCCGTCGTGGGTTGTAATTTACCTTCCAAAACCTTCAAGAAAGTTGACTTACCTGCACCATTTGCTCCGATAATGCCATAAGTATTACCTGGTGTAAATTTTAAATTCACATCATCGTACAATTTTTTACCAGTGAAAGCCACTGATACATTTGAAACTGTTAACATATTTGATCTCTTCTCCTACAAATTATTGCGCTATTTTATTCATCTATTATCATCTGCTTTAAACAAGCATACCAATTATAACTTTATCAAATGCCCTATTCATACGCAAGCTTAATGCCTGAATCAGCGTATTATTCGTCTACTTTTTCCGACTTAGACTGACAAAATAAATAATGGCTTCAATTAATGCAATGAAAAATGATACTGGGAGATCTAACCAAAATGACAACCCTAGTGCTAGCCAGACACCAACAACAGCAAATAAAATGGACAAACCAATAATTTGCCACACTGTTCGTCCCCATCTCATTGCCGAACTGGCTGGTAAAATCATTAAAATAAAAATTAATAACGAACCAACAACTTGTGCTGAAACAGCTACCGTTACAGCCATTAATCCTAAGAACAACACTTCGATTAATTGTAAGTTTTTTAAACTAAAACTTGCTGTCGTGTAATCAAAGGCAAAATGTCGAAGTGGTCGAAACATCAACAAAGTAACTAAAATGACTAAAATTGCTAATATTGCAACTTCTAAAACATCCCCTTTATTAATACTAAAAATTGAGCCAAATAAAATTCCCGTTGCTGCAGTAGCATTCTTGTCAGATAGCGATAAAAATGCAATCCCTAATCCGATTGCTACTGCACTCACAGCTGAAATAAGTGATTCTGAACGTTGTTCTTTAATCCCTAGTCCACCGACACTCATTGATGCAACAACGGAAAACAATAACATTCCTACCAAAGGTGACCAACTCATAAATAAGGCGAATGAGGCCCCTGCAAAACCAATCTCACTTAATGTGTGTGCCAAAAAAGACATACGACGCGCAACAATAAATGGACCAATTAATCCACTCATAATTGCAATTAACGTCCCTGCAATCAATGCATGTTGCATAAATGGAAAATTAAACAAGAATTTGTCCTCCTTCCTTTAATTTAGCAACATCCAATTGATCAATTTTTTCATATTCACTGCCGTGCTTTGTTAGTAATAAATATTCATCGGCATATTTTTTCATAATATCAATATCATGACTCACCATTATGACTGTTAATTGATATTGGTGTTGATAGTTTTTCACAACATCCATTAATGCGTACTTAGCCACATTATCTAAATTAGCCGTTGCTTCATCTAAAATTAAAATATCTGGATTTTGTACAAGCGCTTGAGCTAAATAAGCACGTTGCCGCTCACCACCAGATGCATTATCAATCCGTTGATCTGCAATCTCAGTTAAATTCGTAATTGCCAAAATCGCCGTTAATCGTTGTTTTTCCAATTTGGATAACCATGGTCGTAGTCCTTGATCAAAATTTAAGGCAACAAAGTCACTCACTCGTAAAGGAAATGCCTGCATATCAGGACGATATTGCGGTACATACGCAATTTTTCGATTACTATCATCATGCCAGATAAACTCTCCGGTTGTTAACGGTACTTTACCTAACATTGCGCGAATCATCGTGGTTTTCCCCACGCCATTGTCACCAATTAGCGCCAAATTATGGCCTTGTTCTAGCCTAAAATTCACTTTTTGATAAAGCCACCGGTCATCAAATTTAATTCCGATATCCTTACCATCTAAAATAATCATTTCAATAACGCCTCATCTAATGCCTTCAATTGATTAATTTGCCAATCAATATACGTCGTGTCTGCCGGTTTTGTTTCACGAGCTTTGACAACAGGTACATGATGCGCTTTTGCATAATCTACCCCCTGCGTCGCTAATTTACCTGTAGATTGCGGATTATCAATTACCGCTGCAATCTGTCCTTGATCAATTAATTGATGCCATTGGCGGACATCAGTTGGTGTCGGATCATCACCTTCTTCAATTGCTTGGGCAAATTTGGTATCTTTCATATTTGCACCTAACGTTAATAACGTATTATCAAAAACTGGTTCAGTTGCTAATAAGTTTTTCCCATCAAGATGCTGTTTTACTCGCTTTTGCCAATCAATTAATTTATTAGCCTTTTTTTGATAAGCTTGGGCATTTTTTTCAAAATAAGCTTTTTTTGCTGGTAGTAATTGACCATATGTCGCAGCTAATTTTTGAGGCAACCGAGTTGTAATATCTGTTTTATACCAAAAATGTTCATTGCCGCCACCTTCACCATCTTTATAATGGTAAACATTGGCCAAGTTAATATGTTTTGCCTCATTATTTTGTTTAGCAAAATTTACACTCCAATTATCAAAACCACCACCGTTAGAAATAATCACATCTGCTGTGTCAAATTGTTTAGCCACACTAGCTGTTGGTTCATATTCATGTGGATCCATTGTCGGCTTATCAATCACACTCACAACACTGCCTGCGTTACCCAAAACAGCCTTCGCCATTTCACCATAACTATCCAAACTCGCCACCACTTGTATTTGATTCTTTTCCACTGGCTTAGTTGTCTGTTCCTTACGTTGCCAAACTTGATAAAAAACAATCCCTAATAAAATAATAACAATTAAAATCGGTACCCAAATAAAACGTTGTTTTTTCGATGTCATGATTTTCCCCCAGGCAAACGTTCTAATAATTGTGACAGAAAGTCACTAATAATTTGCTGCTCAGTTTCCGAAAAATTATCTAAAAGATTTTCATACTCTGCTAAAGTTTCCCGATGTCGCTGCGTGTGCGCTGAAGCCATCGCAATACCAAGAGTCGTTAGTGACCAGCGACTAACGCGATGATCTGCTTCATCTGGCACAACATTCACCATAGCCTCATCACGACTATATAAACTTTTCATGGCCTTCGTAACAGCGGCCCCTGATACATGTAGTGCCCGTGACAATTCAGAATTTGTTTGTGGTCCATTTTGTGCAAGCAACATTAATAAATGCCCCTGCGTCGTTGTAATATCTGTTTCATTAACGCCAATTAAAATTTCGCGCTGATTTTCAGAAGATAATTTTAAACGATTTAAAAAATTATCAACTTGATTTGCATATGAGTCATTTGTCATTACTCTCAATCTCCTTAACTGGTTAATTAACCAGTTAATAATAACACGTACTATTAGTTAGTGCAAGACAATAAAAAAGCAACATTCTCAAAACCATGAACGTTGCTTTTCTAAATAATTTATTTAATTTAAATCTTACTTATCAGTATCTTTATAGACATCTGCCATAATTTTAGCAATTAGGCTGGCGTATTGTAATGAACCCTCTTGATTAGGATGTACTTTGTCATCCCCTAACCAATCTGGATGATCTTTAACAAGCGCTGCCCAATCAATAATATGCAGATTCTTATACTGATTTTTTTGCTTAGACAAGAAACTATTATTCTTATCAACCCAGTCACGATTAGCAAAGCCATTAATCCAAAATACCTGGCGATCTTTACCAACAAGGTCCATCACTTTCTTAAAATCATTTTCACCAATGGTTCCATTTGTTCCAATAGAAATAATGACATTTTGTGACAACAGACCTTGGCTCTCGTAAGAGTCCAATATATCTGGAATTGAATATGCCTGCCGTCCAACGGTTGCATTAACCACAGTATTTGGCATAAGTTCTTGTAAATCAGGTGCCACATCAACCATAACAGAATCACCAACTGCAGTAACGCGTTGATCCCGTAATGCTGAAAATTGGTCAGCTGTCAAACTATATTTACTCATCAAATCGCGATCTGCTTGCGAAAGTGTCTTTGGATCAATCTTATGACTGTCTGCTTTCTTACTATTCGCTTTTTTAGCTTGCTCGACCACTTTTTTATTAGCCTGACTAATGCGATCCTTATTAGTATCTAATCGTTTCTCTAACGTGTTTTTAGGCTTAGCATGTGCGGTCTCTTGAGCAGATACTGCATAACCGGTCCCCAGTGTTAGCAACAAAGCAACGACAATAGTCATTTGTACGCTACGTTGTGCAACAAATGCTGTGTACCATGGTTTACTTTGTTTCATATGACGGAAAACATTTTCAACGTAGCGATAACTTAATTCAGCAAGTAATAAAACAATGATAATCTTCAAGCAATCCATCCAAAATGTATCATGCTGCTTTACTAATCGATCAAAAAACACAAACACCGGTAATTGATATAAGTAAATACTATATGACCGTTTTCCTAAATAATTAAAAAATTTATTATCCAATGCATGACTTAAAAATGAAGCCGGATGCGCTGTAATTGCAATTAAACTTGTCATAATTGCAGTCGCCACAAACATCAATCCCATGTAAGTCATACGCCACTCACCATTTAATCCAAAAAAGATCACAATGGTTAACGTTAAGGCAATCGCACCTAAAGTATTTAGATTGCGTTTCACACGTGGTGACAAAACCTGTTTCATTCGTTTTGAAGGCCATCCAAATGCTAAGGCAGCACCAAATAACACGGCAAAGACACGGGTATCTGATCCATAATAGGCACGATTAATGTTCATTGGATCGTACAAAATCCCTAACAAAATGGCTGAAATACCTGCAACACCAATTAAAGTAAACCCAATTGAAATACGACGAATACGTAATCCTAACAATAACATCACAATAATTGGCCAAATTAAGTAAAATTGGCCTTCAATTGATAGCGACCATAAATGAGTAAATGGCGATGAACCACCCCAAGAATCAAAATATGAATCACCATTCTTGGTTGCCCAAATGTTGTAAAGATATAGCATATTACTACCAATAATTGCCCGTAAATTATAAAGCAAATCGCGGGCAAATAAAGCAATATAAGTTGCTGTACCAAACAACATTATGACCAGTGCCGGATACAAACGTTTAATTCGACGTTTGTAAAAAGCTAGCACATCAATCCGACCATTACGATCATATTCTTGTATTAATAAATCTGTAATTAAATACCCCGATAAAACAAAGAATAACGGTACGCCCATCCATCCACCAGGCAATGCGTCTGGCCATAAATGAAATATGATTACTCCAATAACAGCAATTGCTCTAAGCCCATCAAATCCCGTAATATAACGTGGCTTATTTGTAACATCTTGGCTCATTTTTTCTCTTCCTAAACACTTCTAAAATTATATAAAATTAAATCCCTTTAACTTCGTGATTTTTTATAAAACGGTTACCTCTTACAATTCATCATTTTCATCAAAATGCATTTTTGCTCGGCTAATTGGTTCATTATGACGTACAGCCAAGTAAAATTCGGCCATCGTTGCTTGATAATAAGGCACAACATAGAAACCAGCAATTCCGTAAGTGATTCCAACTAAGATCCACCATAAAATAAAACTAATCTGTAACCAGAAAAGCTTCATCCGGTAACCACGCATCATTTCTTCTGATTTTTTTAAATATGACGTAATTGAAGTAATTTCACGACCAGCTCGAACATCCTCTGCATATAATAGGGTTGCTTGTGAATATGAATATGTCTTAATAATACCTGGAATAATGAACAAACAAGTCCAAAGTAATGTAAAAATAAAACGAACCCCTAATAACACAACGACGTCAACAATCGTTTTTGACTTCAAAAACTTTAGTCCCACTTTGACAGGTTGTTCTGGTGCTTTTTTACGTCGATGCCATTCAACAAAACCAAAAGTGACACCCAATGTAAAAATACCAACTAATACTTCAGCTAGAATGCTGGTCGTTAACACTTGCAGCCCCAACGCAAACGTTTTGGAAGCCACCCCACTCATCGATTGAATATCCTCAGGATTAATATTTCCTGATGGCTCTAAATTTTCACGTACTGATGATATAACTTGCCAAATAACTAAAATAATCGATAGTTTGAGTGCTGTCCCAAAATTTTCACCACTAACGTATGTTTTCGCTTGCTTTTTTAAATCATAATTAGTAAACATAAATCACCTTTCTTAAATTATATTCATTAAAGTTTAACATATTACAATCATCATTTATGGTGATATATTAAACATCTGCGTCAATATCATATCTCTCAATTATACGATTAAAAACCAATTTTTACTAATGATGAAATCATAATAAATAAAACAAAAAAGGCCAACAAGCGTAATCGCTCATTGACCCTTTGTTAGCTGGGATAGCTGGATTCGAACCAGCGAATACACGGTACCAAAAACCGATGCCTTACCACTTGGCCATATCCCAATAATGAAATGGGGGCTATAGGATTCGAACCTATGAACCCGAAGGAATGGATTTACAGTCCACCGCGTTTGACCGGACTTCGCTAAACCCCCATATATAACTGTCTGACATTAATGCCCCTGACAACTCTTATATCATACCAAGTAGAAATACATATTGCAAGCATTTTTTTAAAATTATTTTTCACATTAAAAAACAGCCTATACAAATGTATAAGCTGTTTAAAATTTTTTATTGTATACCAGCCATCAATCGCTTAATACGTGGTACTAAGAAAATTAATAGAATACCAAGTACAACTGAAGCTATTCCGAACCATGTAAAGTAAGCAACTTCATTATCTGCTGAATACAAAGTAACTAACTGAGCGTTCAATGCTGAACCAGCTGAAGATGCCAAGAACCACATTGACATCATTTGTGACATAAATGCTTTTGGTGCTAGTTTAGTCGTTACTGACAAACCAACTGGTGAAATCAACATTTCACCAATGATAACCAAAGCCCATGAACCAACTAACCATAATGGTGAAACATGACCATCAGTACCAAACAAAGTACCAGGTACTGCCATCAATAAGAATGACGCACCAGCAAACATCAAACCAACAGCGAACTTCATTGGTGAAGATGGTTGATTTTTCTGCCACTTAACCCACAACCAAGCAAAGAATGGTGTGTATAGCATAATAAATAATGGATTTAATGATTGGAACCATGATGCTGGGAACCATGATGTATCTACTCGCTCAGCAGCAAACGTTGCCAAAACGATTGATCCTTGTTCTTCAATGGCCCAGAACAATACTGCGGCTAAGAATAATGGAATATATGAGAATACTCGTGAGCGTTCTTCCTTTGTTACCTTAGCTGAAGTTGTCATAACCACAAAATATGATACTGGCAACAAAATTGCAACAATTGCTAGTAAGTTAATATAGTTTTGCAAACTATTCCAACCCATCAAGTTCATCAAAATAACAACTAAGATGAAGAAAACAACACCTAGGATAGTCTTTAAAATCAAAGGCTTAACTTCTTCTTCTTGTAATGGATCAGGGGCATAGTTTGAATCTTCGTGAAGGTGCTTACCACCGAAATGATATTGTACCAACCCAAAGAACATACCAATAGCGGCCAATGAGAATCCGGCATGGAACCCAATATTTTCTTGTGTCCAACCAACTAATAATGGCGAAATAAATGAACCCAAGTTAATTCCGAACACAAAAATTGAGAATCCTGAATCACGTGATTTATCATTGTCATCATATAATGATCCGACCATTGATGAAACGTTAGGCTTTAATAATCCAGTTCCAAGAACAATTAGTACCATTGAGACGAACATTGCAACCGCACCAAATGGCAACGCTAATGCAATGTGACCAAACATGATCAATACACCACCCCAAAATACTGTTCGTCGTTGTCCTAATATACGATCAGCAATGAAACCACCAACAACTCCTGATAGATAAACCATTGATGCATAAATGGCCATAATTGATGCAGCTGTAGCCTTAGTAATATTTAAATCACCAGTACTAATTAAATGCCACATGTAATATAGCAAGATGGCTTTCATACCATAGTAACTGAAACGTTCCCACATTTCGGTCATAAATAATGTTTTTAGACCGTATGGTTGTCCCAGGAATTTCTTTTCCGTTTTCATGAAAAAAGCTCCTTATTCAAATTCTGTTTTCTACTCTGGACAATCTAATGTCACTTGTTAAATTTTACTCGCAAATGTAACTTTCGACAAGGATGTTTTCATTTTACATTAACTTTTTGCCCCTTTTGTTATAATAAGATTATGATATTGTGTGAAAAAGAGGTAGTAACATGACTAAAATTATCGTGTCCAGTGATAATCATTTTGACGTTAACAAACAAGATGTTGCCCAATCATTACATCAACAAGCAACAGCATTGCATCAATTACAACCTGATTATTATTTAATTGCTGGTGATTTATTCAACGATTTTGAAAAATCACTGCATTATGTCCATGATTTACAAAATGCGCTTGGCCAAAAAACCAAAGTGCTCTTTATTGCGGGTAACCATGATATGGGACGTAATATTTCATTTAATGAATTAGAAACAGCATTAGATCCCCTCTACTTACATAATCAATACCTTGATATCCCCAATTCTAATTGGCGCATCATTGGTCATAACGGCTGGTATGATTATAGTTTTACACCACTACTTGATCCAGCCGCAATCGTTCGTTTCCGTTCTGGATTTTATTATGATCGTGTCATTGATCAACCGATGAGTGACATTGAGCGTATGGCATTAGGACATACTCAGATGCATCAATTATTAGATGATGCGCTAAACGCCCATAAACAAGTCATTTTTTTCACACATTTTTCACCTATTAATGATGAACTATACTATCCTGATCCAAGTTCACGTTGGGCCATGGTTAATGGTGTCTTGGGGTCAACGAAAACAGGTCTGTTACTGGCTGAATATCCGAATGTGCAACACGTTTTTTACGGTCATGTTCATATAACAGTCCCGCCCCGCCAAAAAAAGGGACTAACATACTATAATGCTAGTGTTGGTTATAATCGTCATCACTTACAAGAATGGACTGCCGATAACTTTTATCAAAGTTGGCTAAATAAACTTATTCAAATAGTGTTGACAAATAAATAATAATTCTGTATAGTATATATTCGTTGAGGTGATACTAAGTATTACTTAAATATATGGGGGTTTAGCGAAGTCTGGTTAAACGCGGTGGACTGTAAATCCATTCCTTCGGGTTCATAGGTTCGAATCCTATAGCCCCCATTTCATCATTGGGATATGGCCAAGTGGTAAGGCATCGGTTTTTGGTACCGTGTATTCGCTGGTTCGAATCCAGCTATCCCAGCTAATAAAGGGTCAATGAGCGATTACGCTTGTTGGCTTTTTTTGTTTTACATAAAAAAACAGTAAATCACCCTATTATTGGTAATTTACTGTTTTTAAATAATATTTATTCTAGTATGATTAATTGTCAAAACGCGCTGGCATCTTAGAGGCTTTCATAATTGTTACAATCGCAATAAATGTTCCAATCATCAACGCACCCGCCATTCCTAAATCATTCGTAAACTGAGATAGTGATACCATTGAACCGGCTACAATATTACCGACCGGCCGTGTTGCTGCAAATGCGCCCGAATAAGCCCCTATTTTAGCTGGATTCATCATATCAGCACGCATTGTCTGACTTGATGGTACATTTATAATTTCTCCTAACGTAAAGACAACCGTCACAATAATTAGCGGCCAAAAATCATGCAATAGGAATGATATCGCAAAACCAAACCCTTGCAAAAAAGTCCCAAATGCAAAGCTCCGACGTAATGCCCATCTGTTTGTAAAACGATTAATATAATTCATTACTAATACAATTAAAATTGTATTAATAACCAACATGAACGACAGCATACGTTGACCATAAAAATGAATGCCCATAAAAGTATAATCATTAAATGATTTCGTTAAATGTGCTGCCAAATAAAAATCAGGTTGCGAGTAAATCACTACCGAAAAAATCGACCCGAACATAAATAACACATAACGTTTATCAGATAAAACTTGCCCATACGATTTCACGGCGCTCCACACAGACGAATTAGCTTGTATATGGTTCATATCTAATGTTTCTGCCATACCGAATTTAATAATAAATGCATTAATAAAACCAACTACCACTGATCCCATTAATAATTCAAATAGGTAGTCTCTAAAGAACCACCCACCAATTGCTGCACCAATCATAACGCCAATATTAAGCACCCAATAAATCAACGCATATACAAATTTTCGATTAGCAATCGTAGAAGCATCAATCATCATTGCCTGTTCTGCCGGATCTGCAAAGGAAGCACCAACTGACGCTAATAAAAAGCCCACAAATGTGACATATGGATTTGTATACCAAGGTGCATTCATAAACATCGCTAGCCCATAGCCGATGATAATCAATGCTGAACCAGTTAACATGGTCCTCTTTCGCCCCCAGACATCAGATAAATGACCGCCATACAAGCCGGCAATAAAGCCAGCTACTGATACAATCATCAGTAAAAGTCCTGAAATAAAAGCCCCAAAATATTGCACATAATAAATTGTCATATTTGGCCCAATCGAACTACCTAATAAGACCGTTAAAAAAACTGTTAACGTCCTTAACTTTAAATTACGATTCAGCGCCATAAATTCTTGCATACTCATTTACCTCCTATACTCAAAAATCAAATTGTTTCCATACTACCACAAGGCCGTTCTTCTTGTCCTAATTAATGTCACCTATTATAGTGGTAAAAGAATTATATAATAGTTTATACAATCGTGTTATTTAGTTTTACAGTCTAGATGTGGTATAATATTGCTTACACAGCAAATAATGAATTGAAGGTGACTAAAGTGACTGAAAACAACCTACAAAAAAATAACTTTGAGGATATTCTATTTCCACATTGGGATGATTTACCTAATTTTGATCTTTATATGGATCAAGTCGTTGAGTATATCAATGCCGTTCTAACACCGTTAGAATTACCTACGGTTACTTCAACAATGATTAATAATTATGTTAAAAAGAAGATGATTATTGCACCTGTAAAGAAGCGTTATCAAACACTCCAAATTGCTGATATTTTAATTATTTCATTATTAAAGCCCATTTTTTCACTAGATCAAATCCGTGCTGCTATTGATCAAATAACAGCTAATGACTATCCTAAAAATGCTTTTAATTCCTTTGTCGACACACTATTGGGTTACTTCAAAAACCCTACCAATATTCCCAGTGAGGGGGCATCCGTAGAAGCACAATTAATGCAATCAGCTGCAAATGTTCTCTTCCACAAGCTTGAAGCTGAAAAATTACTTGCCACACTACAACAAGAGCACCCCATCAAAGAAGTGCCAACAACAAAATAAATTTTTAACGCTGCCTCGTCTTGGCAAGCGTTTTTTATTTTTCAAATTTTTTATTACAACATAAAAGCCTGTTGGTCTAACATCTTTGTGTGTTAGACTAACAGGCTTTCTTGTTTTTATATTATATTTTTGACTTTTTGAAGATAGCTGCTTTTAACCAACCACTAACCATGCCATAAATAGCCATGGCAATACAGATCCAAAAAATACCTAAAACGACACCACTCAATACATCTGTTAGATGATGTGCACTGAAGTATATTCTTGAAAACAAAACACTAAACCAAAATAGTAAAACAATTGTATATGTCGAGATTTTTACCCAGGATTTCTTTAACATTGGTATGAAAATTAATACTAATGCCAAGCATACCAATGTTACACTAACCGCATGCCCACTGGGGAATGAAAAGCCATCATCAATTGGCAAATGCCCCTGTGGTCGTGGTCGCTCAATCACATTTTTCATCATGATGCCTAATAAACCACCTGTACCAACAACTGCCAAATACCATAGCGATAAAATATGGTAGCGTCTTATAAACAATACAATCGCGACGATAAAGGTAATAATCACCATGGTTTTCGCATCACCATACGTAGCACTAAACGTCATCCAACTATTAAATAGCCCATGTGCGTAGTCCATCTTTGGCAACCCAAATGACGTCTGAATCCATTGCGTCACACTATCATCAAAATGATTAATTAACGCACTATTAGACATCACCATGCTACTCATCACTAAAAACAGGATCAAACTAATGGTTGCCCAAATTAATTGGGTACCCTTAAATGCTATTTTATTATTTGTCATTGTTAAAACCCTTCCAGTTTATAATAAGTTTTAATCTTCTGACATCAGCGGCAAGTTAATAATAAAGCTTGTCAGCTCATCATCCGATTCAACTCTGACACGGCCACCATGTGCTTCAACTACACCATCAACAATTGCTAACCCAAGTCCAGTACCACCTGTTTTAACATTACGTGAACTTTCAACTCGATAAAATCTATCAAATAATCGCTCTAGTGACTCGTTTGGAATTTTAGCACCATTATTTGTCACGCGTACTTCAACTTCATTATCTTTAGCCAAAATTTTAGCTGTTAATCGAATAAAGGTCGCACCTTCACCGTATTTTAGCGCATTATTAATTAAATTCATAAAAACACGAGCCAGGCGATCTGGGTCCCCCATCATTTCAATAACAGTTGGCTTGGATACGACTGATATCACAACATTTTTTTCTTTGGCTTCTAATTCATAATTAACAGCTAATTGTTGCAGCATGGCTGCCAAATCCAATGGTGCCCAATGAAGCTTAAAATCAACTTGACGCACTTGCGTATAATCAAATAAATCTTCTACCAACGACTTCATTTGACCAGACTTATCATATGCTGTCTTCGCATATTTCATAATATCTTCATGACTAAGTTTTTGTTGGTCCTTATCATTAATAATCAAACCAAGATAACCTAAAATTGATGTTAATGGTGTTCGCAGGTCATGGGACACATTTGTCACCATCTCATCTTTAGAGCGTTCGATTGCATGTTCTTCCATAATCGCTTGCTGTGCTGCTTCATAAACATTATTAATGTTATTCACTAGCGGTTGAAAACGATGGCCAAAACGTTTCGCGGCTAAACCCGGACTTTTTGTATCGCCAACTTGTGGCACTAAATTATGAACGGCGGCAGTTAAATCATTTAACTTTGTTTGTTGATAGAACCGTCGCACCAAAAATAGCCAAAGTATTAATAAAACAATACTAATAACACTGACGAGTATTGGTAATTCTCGTGCAATTATATTGACCTCTGCCCATAAATTATGACTTTGCCAATGTGGTTGTAACAGCAACACAATGCCTAGTCCTGTGCATACAAAAAGCAGGGCAGAAACCACTGTCTTGACCGTTAATTCAAGCCAACTCAGTATTCTTAGCTTCATCCCCACTGCCTTCCTTTATTAGAGTACTTCGATTTTATAACCGACGCCCCAAACCGTTTGAACAACCTGATTGCCACCAGTAGCAGCTTCAAGTTTATCACGCAGGTGTGACACGTGTACCATAACTGTTTTGGCTGATACAACTGATTCTTGCTGCCAAACACGCTCAAAAATATCATCTGCACTAAACACACGATTAGGATGGGATGCTAACAAATATAAAATACCAAACTCAAGAGCCGTTAGATTAATATCTACGCCATCTGCAGTTTTTACCTCATGACTATCTTTATTAATTGTCAACGGACCAACATCTAACACTTCAGGCGTTGCCTGTGACAAGCCATTTTGCGCACGGCGCAATAACGCTCGGACACGCGCCATAACTTCTAATGGGTTAAACGGCTTTGTAACATAATCATCAGCACCCGTAATTAATCCTTGAATTTTATCCATTGCCCCTGATTTAGCAGATAATAGCAAAATTGGTACTGGATTATCCTTACGAACTTCTTTTAAAACTTCGGTTCCACTCATTTCAGGCATCATAATGTCCAAAATAATCAAACCAATATCTGGATTTGTGCGAATTCTAGTCATTGCTTCCTTACCATCGCTAGCAATTACCGGCTCGTAGCCTTCATTTTTAACGTAAATTTCTAGTAGTTCAGCAATTTCATGATCATCATCAACAATCAAAATTTTCATTAATCTATCCCCACTGTCTCTTGTAACTAGCTTTTATTTAGAACGTGATTGCGTGTTGTTTGTTCCTAAGAACCCACCACGTATTCCCGTCTTTGAACGCCAGTAACGGAAACCAAGGAATGCCAATACGGCAAAGATAATATAAACCCAACCTGGTAATAATGGATTGATAATTGGTGGTAGGTAAGCAAATCCAAGATATGCTAAGAACCAAATTGCAAACGCACCAACTGTTACAGAAATTTTCTTCCACATTGATACACGCTTACCATCACGACGTGGCGTAATCATTAACGTTACAGCCGAGAAGAATACACCACCCAAAATTGACGTTAAGATTAATGATGTAATACCAGCAGCCCCGCCAGACCCTTGCATTGAAGCGGTATTGCGGCTAAATAGCAAAGTTAACCCGAACATAAAACTAAACATCATAAAGAATGCAATTGCATTATCAATTGCTAGTGGCCAAAAACCATAGCTAGCATAGCCGCGTGATTCTGCTTGTGTTTCTTCAACCGTTTTTAATCCCATTGCTTCGGCTGGTGAGTTATACAACTGACGTGCCGTTTGACCAGTCTTTTGTGCTGTTAATAACTTAGCCCCAACTTCAGTAATTAATTGTGCTTTGGTGTCATCACCATTAGCTAAAATAACCATTTGACGGATAAACTCTTGATTACGCTTCGTTAATCCAGATGTTGCCAGTTCTTGTACTGTTGGCAACGTCAGCTTTGTATCCTGTACTTGTGTTTGTTCCTTTGACTCTGTCATAGTTCCCCCAATTAAACATTGAACAAGAATTCGATGATATCACCGTCTTGTACAACATATTCTTTTCCTTCTGAACGACGGCGCCCCGCCTCTTTGATTGCCTTCAATGATGCGTACTTATCAAGGTCTTCAAATGAGAATGTTTCAGCACGAATAAATCCTCGTTCGAAGTCCGAATGAATAACACCAGCAACTTGTGGCGCCTTCATACCAGCACGGAATGTCCAAGCACGTGTTTCCTTACCACCAGCGGTAAAGAAAGTTCGCAAATCAAGCATGTGATAGGCTGCTCTAATCAAACGATTCAATCCAGGCTCGGTAATGCCTTGCAATTCCATGAACTCGGCTTTATCTTCATCATCCATTTCAGCAATTTCTTCTTCAGCACGTGCAGAAATACCAATGACATCAGCATTTTCCTCATCAGCATATTGCTTGATTTGTTGGAAGTACTCAGACGCTGTTGGATCCGCCATATCGTCTTCGGCAACATTGGCAACGTATAGTACCGGCTTTGATGTTAACAAGAACAAATTATGAATAATTTTTTGTTCATCATCATCCCATTCAATTGAGCGCGCTGGCTTACCAGCTTCTAAAGCTGGCTTCAATTGTTCCAAAACTGCTAGTTCTGCAATAGCCTCTTTATCCTTTGCAGACTTAGCAACCTTTTCAACACGGCTAAAACGCTTGTCAATTGATTCCAAGTCAGCTAACACAAGCTCTGTATTGATTGTCTCAATATCATCTAACGGATCAACTTTATCTGAAACATGGGTAATATCATCATCATCAAATGCACGCACGACATGCACAATGGCATTAACTTGACGAATGTTTTCCAAAAACTTATTACCAAGTCCTTCACCTTGTGAAGCCCCTTTTACAATACCGGCAATATCCGTAAATTCAAAAGTCGTTGGCACAACTTTATCAGCTGGGATCAATTCTTGAATACGATCTAGACGGTCATCTGGCACTTCAACCATGCCAACATTGGGTTCAATGGTAGCAAATGGGTAATTAGCCATTTCTGCCCCTGCTTTAGTAATTGCGTTAAATAACGTTGATTTGCCGACGTTTGGCAAGCCAACAATTCCTGCTGTAAGAGCCATTATATATTTACCTATCTCTCTTTTTTATTCTTGTGCACTTTTTAATACACGTTTAAATCTTTTATCAAATTCATGACGGGTCATAACAACTTGACGTTGACAACCTTGGCACACAATCTTCATATCCGCACCAACACGCATAATCTGCCACTCATTGACGCCACAAGCATGTGGCTTTTTCATTTCAACAACATCATATAAGTTATACATTGCTGCCTCCTTATTGCTCATCAAGGTCAATATTTAACATATCAAAAATCCGATTTAAATCTTCATCTGATAAATATGTAATTTCAATCTTACCAGCACCCTTACGATTGCGTGTCATATGTACTTTCGTACCGAATTTATCTTCTAGCGCTGTTGTTGATGCCTTAATATAAGGTGAAAGACTTGCTTGATTTTTCGTTGGAGTTGCTTGTTCGTTTAATTTATTTACCAATTGTTCTAATTGTCTAACCGTCATACCCTCAGCAATGGCACGCTTGGCAACTGGCGTAATACGCCGTTTATTATGTAGCCCTAGCAATGTTCGCGCTTGTCCCATTGATAACTGACCTGCATTTAATAAGTCTTTCACTTCGTCTGGTAGATTCAATAACCGCAAAAAATTGGCTACTGCTGAACGTGCTTTTCCTAGTCGTTTAGCAACTTGTGCTTGTGTCAGATTAAGGCCATCCATCATGTCACGATAAGCCTGTGCTTCTTCTAACGGCGTTAAATCTTCACGCTGCAAGTTTTCCAAAATAGCCGCTTGCAACATTTGATCATCATCTAGTTTGCGGACAATTGCTGGTATAGTCGTCATTTCAGCTAATTGTGATGCCCGCCAACGCCGTTCACCAGCTAGTAATTCGTATTGACTATTATTTTTAGGATTATGGCGAACAATAATTGGTTGTAGCACGCCATTTTGTTTAATTGAATCTGCTAGTTCTTGTAATTTGTTTTGATCAAAAACACGGCGTGGTTGGAAAGGATTTGCAACAATTTTATCAATTGCAATATCGCGAACTTCATCACTACCATTCACTGTATTATCTAACCCTTGGTCAGCAAACAATGCGCCTAAGCCGCCACCTTTTGCGCCAAGACCCCCTAAACCTGTTTTTTTAGATTTCACCATGAGATTTAAGGACCTCCTCTGCTAGATTTGTATAAACTTCAGCACCCTTTGATCTAGGATCATAATCAATAATGGCCAATCCACGTGAAGGTGCCTCTGACAGCCGTACATTACGTGGAATTACCGTATCATATACTTCACTATTAAAGTACTCGCGGACATTTTCTACAACATCAGCAGATAGATTCGTACGTGGATCAACCATTGTCATCAAAACGCCTTCAATTTCTAAATCAGGATTAAAGTGTCGCTTCACTAATTTCATATTATTCATCAATTGGCCAAGGCCTTCTAATGCGTAATATTCTGCCTGTACTGGAATTAAAATTGAATCTGCAGCTGAAAAAGTATTAATCGTAACAAGTCCCAATGAAGGGGGATTATCAATCAATACATAGTCATATTTTTCGCGAACATCACCAAGTGCATTTTTTAAACGTAATTCACGTGCCATAACTGGTGCTAATTCTAACTCAGCGCCTGCCAAACGAATTGTCGCTGGTACGATATCAACACCCTCATGTGATGTTGGTAGAACAACTTCCATCAAAGGTACGTCATTAATCAATACATCATAGATGTCTTGTTCAATATTAGATTTATGTACACCGGTTCCTGAAGTTGCATTTCCCTGGGCATCAGTATCAATAATTAATACTTTTTTACCAAAATTAGCCAATGCAGCAGCTAAATTAACCGTAGTCGTTGTTTTACCAACGCCACCTTTTTGGTTTGCTAATGCAATAATGTGTCCCATTATTTTCTCCTTTCTACAATGGTTTACGTGCTGGATCCCCTGGCTTTCGTGGATAACGGTTTGGTGTTGATCCAACTTTTTCAATTACGATAATTGTTCTTGGATCACCATTTGGTAAGTTAACTGGCATTGATTCGCCAATTTTACCACCTAGTTTTTTTATCGCACCTTGTGCTTCTTCAAGTTCTTCGTTGGCCGCACTACCTTTCATCGCTAACAGCACACCACCTACTTTAACCAATGGTAGCGTTAATTCACCTAATACATTCAAGCGTGCTAGTGCACGTGCAGTCGTTACATCATATTGTTCACGGTTAGGTGCTTTCTTTTGACCAAATTCTTCTGCCCGTGCGTGAATAACAGTTACATCTTCAAGACCTAATTCATCAACTAATTCTTGTAAAAATTTAATCCGCTTATTTAAAGCATCAATAATTGTAATTTTCAATTGTGGAAACGCGATTTTTAATGGTAGTGATGGAAAACCAGCACCAGCACCAACATCAATCATGCTAAGTTTTTCACTTTGTAATTTAGGATACGCCCATGCTAAAGTTAACGAATCGTAAAAGTGCTTTAAATACACTTCATCTCGATCCGTGATGGCTGTTAAATTCATATGTTCATTAACTGCTACCAATCGATCATAATACGTTTGGTATTGTGCTAGTTGTTTCTCATCTAAAATAATGTTTTTATCGCGTAATGCCGCCGCAAATTTTTCGGGATTCATTATCATTCTCCAAACTGATTCCAATACTAAAAGAATACCGCAAAATGCCTATCTATTCAATAGTATGACTGAGTTGAATCTGTCATGTGCCACATTAATGTTCCACGTGAAACACAAACTAAATTGCCGTAATTTTTGTCATAAACCACTTATTAAACGCTTCAACATTAACTGATGTGGCAACGCTAACATTTGTGTTATGATCTTTTGTTGCGACAGTTGCCCCATTAGCTGGTCCTTGTGTGATGACATCAATAGCGTAGTCCTCAAAAACAAAAGCTTCTGGTTGTGCCAGATAAAACAAAGTATTCACATCGTGCATTGGTTTTGCACCATCTTGGTCATCAGCATAGTGCATAAATAAAGCTTGCAACATCTTACCAGTTTGATTGATTCCACCCAACTTATTGATATTTTCTTTACTCAATAAAGCCTGCAACGTGACATTTAACCCAATCATCTTAATTGATAAGCCAGATGTCAATAAAATTTGAGCTGCGTGCGGATCTGTGTATACATTGAACTCTGCAACACTGGTGACATTTCCTACTCCTAAAGAACCACCCATTACAACAACTTGCGCAATTTTAGGTAATACCTCCGGATACATACGAATTAGCAACGCAATATTAGTAAATGCCCCAGTTGCAACCACTGTCATTTTTTCTTGACTATTCATCAAAACCTGACGCATTGCAACAACTGCATGTTCTGGTAGAACAGTCGTTTTAACTGTTGGAAATTCCCAACCAGCCATCCCCGATTCACCATGAATATCAGATGCGTCAACATATTTTTTAATTAGTGGTGCTGATGCCCCAGCTGCCACTGGCACCACATTTTCTTGATGAAAAAACTCAACCAAACGCAAAGCATTTTGGGTTGTTTTATCAACTGAGACATTACCCGCTACTGTCGTAAGTAACATCACTTGAAATGCATCATCTGTTAATGCAATTGATAATGCCGCTGCATCATCAATACCAGGATCCATATCCAACAATATTTTTTGCGCCATTTCTATACCTTATCCCCTCTTTAATACTTAGATAGTATCACATGCCCACTTGTAGTAGCCGCTATTTTATTTTAAACGTTGCCAAATTTTATCTTGTATTTTTGGCTGTGGATCATTTTGAATATCAGCCATCGTTTGCCATTGGCCACGTTGCAAATTTTGCTTTTTAACTGTAGCTGTTAAGATCGTGACCGTCCATTTTAAATGCGTATACACATGAGTTACTGGGCGACCAGGAACCCGTTTTAAATCAGCAACAACACCATAATCTGCTGCCAAACGTTTTTGGGTTGCCTGAATCATTTCTTCTTCAGTCCAATGCGCATCATTATCTAAAATAAAATCCGTCAGTGCATATAACGGCATCATCCAAAAATCACCTAACAGACCTTTTGTTGGTCGTTGTTCCCACAAATAACCCGCTGGAGATTTAACTGCGATTGCAAAATAGGTCACCGGCTTAGGTTTTGGTGCCTTAGACTTAACAGGATACAACGCTTCTGTACCATCTAAGTATGCAGCATTGTATGCTTTAACAGGTGAATGCTCACTATCATAGTTTTTAGCCGTCATATAAGATGACCCTAAATCCATAATAGCTTGATTGAAATCTCCCGGTCGTTTTTGATCAATAATTTGTTGTCCCAATTCAAAGAAAATTTTACGTGTTTTAGGTTGTGC
The DNA here is from genome assembly GCF_010306265.1 of Weissella sagaensis. NCBI lineage: Bacteria > Bacillati > Bacillota > Bacilli > Lactobacillales > Lactobacillaceae > Weissella > Weissella sagaensis. Next base: position 353,335 of record NZ_BLKA01000001.1, read on the forward strand.
AATATCAGCATCAATTTTAAATAAACGTGCAAAAACCCGAAAAGCGTTGCCATCAATCGCTGGTACTGGTTCATCAAATGCGATACTTGCAATTGCTGCAGCCGTATAAGGACCAATGCCAGCTAATTTTTGCAATTCTTGCATATTATCTGGCCAACTACCGGCATAATCATCAATAATTTGGCGCGCTGCTTTTTGCATATTACGCACTCTTGAATAATAGCCTAACCCTTCCCATGTTTTTAATAATAACTGCTCTGGCGCCATAGCCAAATCGTTAATCGTTGGGAAAGTTGCCATAAATCGTTCAAAGTAGGGTATCACTGTTTGAACCTGCGTTTGTTGTAGCATAATTTCAGATACCCAAATATGATACGGTTCTCTATCCTGACGCCATGGTAGTGTTGACCTACCTTCTTGATCATACCAAGTTAATAAAGTTGCTTGAAAAGCGTTTATTTTATCATCATCCCACATTTCAATCATGAAAATTTGCCACCTTTTTAAAAGTTATTTACTTAGTGTAACATTTTATAATTTTTGATTTGCCTAAATCTAACTTAATGCGCGATAATATAATTAATAATACACATAGAAAGAGGATTTTCCTTATGACAGATCAAACTTCACTGAAAAAATTAGCGGGGTATCGTGCGGCCGAACTGGTTGAAGATGGTATGGTAGTCGGTATCGGTTCTGGTTCAACGATCGCCTATGTTATCGAAGCACTTGGAAAGCGTGTTGCCGAAGATGGTCTTAAAATTAAGGGCGTCCCAACTTCTGATAAAACGCGACGTACAGCAGCCAAACTAGGTATTCCAATGCATAACGTTGACGATGTTGATCATATTGATATTACGATCGACGGTGCTGATCAAATTGACGAAAATTTTGCTGCTATCAAAGGTGGTGGTGCTGCACTACTTTGGGAAAAAATTGTTGCGGTTAATTCAAAACGTAATGTTTGGGTTGTTGATGGTTCTAAATTATCAGATCATCTAACCCACTATTTGCCCGTAGAAATTATTCCATACGGAGCCGATCAACTCTTTAAACGCCTTGAAGCAAAAGGTTACAAGCCCACTTGGCGTTTAGATCAAAATGGTAATCCTGTCCGTACCGACTCAGCCAATTACCTAATTGATTTACACTTTAATCAAATGCCTGCCCCATTTACCTTAGGTCGTGAACTAACCAGCATGGTCGGCGTTGTTGAACATGGTTTATTCTTAAACGTTGTCGATCAAGTGATTGTTGGTCGTGAAGATGAAACCATTGATATATTTGATGCTCATCCCTTACCATTAATTTAAATAAAAAAGCTTAACATTCCTTAGCTTTAGTATCGGCAATGCCGACTAATCCTCAGTTTGTTAAGCTTTTTTATTAAGTACTTTTTTGTCCTTTGGGAATTAAAATCTTAAAAATCGTTCCTTGCGGTTGATTATCAAGAATATCAATAGTCCCACGATGACCCTGTACGACCCACTTTGCAATAGATAGACCCAGACCATGTCCACCCGTCGAACGTGACCGTGCTTTATCGATTCGATAAAACCGGTCAAACAAATGTTTCTTATCTTCATCGGAAACACCCGGTCCCGTATCAGAAACCATAATTTTGACATTATTGCCAACTATCTTACCTTCAATTTTCACACTAGCACCCTCACCAGCATACTTTTGTGCATTATCCGTTAGAATAACGAGTAATTGACGTAAGCGTTGCGCATCTCCAACGATTGGCATAGTGTCTGGTACAGCCACTTCCAAAGTTTGCTGCTTTTCAGCCGCATTATACGCATAAATATCACCAACCTCACGAATCGTTGTTGTCAAATCCATCTCTTCAAACGCAAACAATGGAATATCAGCGTCAGCTTGCGACAAAGTTAATAAGTCACCCGTTAAATTATTTAAATGTCTCACTTCAGTTAGCGCATTAGCAACACTTTCAACTTGATCGATTACGGTGTCGTTTGGATGTTCAAGCATTCGTTCCAAGTTATTTTGAATAACCGTCATCGGTGTCTTAAATTCATGCGCCGCATCAGCAACAAATGTACGTTGTTGATTCCAAGACCGCATAATCGGCCGCATATTAGCACGTGTTAGTGCCATCCCCATTAACAATAGCGCAAGTTCAGACAATACATAAATCCAAAATAATCGTGTTTGATATGACTCAACTAATTCGTGTTCTGCCGTAACGTCCACATAAGCTAATTCGTCACCGCGCCGATTAAAAAAATACCAACTGCCACGATATTGTCGTAAATAAACTTTATTTTCTTTTGGTAAATTCAATACCTTAAAGGAATCAACAAAATCAGTGATCTGTGCCGTTTCAGTTTGAATAATAGGACGATCAAAACGATTGGTTTGCACATCAAAAACGCGACTAACGCGATGCTGCGCATTACCATACATAACCGTCCTAAACTGATTAACTGTAAACGTGCCAATTAATACGAACACAAACGTAAAACCCACTACCATTAAGATAGTCATTTTTACTTCTTGTGGAAGCGAAGCGCGGATTCTCTGCAACCACTTTTTAAATCTACGCCACTGATAATGTGGTTCTTTGACCACTTTGGTATCAGCCATTAATCCTCATTTGTTGCATTTAACGTATAACCTACATTACGCAACGTTTTGATATTAACTTGTGCCTCCGCTTGGCGTAAGTTCTTTCGTAGGTTAGACATATAAACTTCGACTACTGTCAAAGAAGTATCTGAATCAAAGCCCCATAGGCGATCAAAAATTTGGTCCTTAGTAACAATTTGGCCAACATGTTGTACCAGATAAACTAGCAGTCCAAATTCACGACCTTGCAAACTAATTTCTTCATTACCAACTAGAACTTTATGCTGTTCAACGTAAATTTGAATATTACCAACTTCCAAAGCACCGTCCTGTCCCAATACACCTGTATGACGCAGTAATGCCTTTAAACGTGCTAACAATTCTTCTTTATAAAACGGCTTTGTCACGTATTCATCAGCTCCTAGATCAAACCCCTGCATCTTATCAGTCAATTCACTTTTAGCCGTTAACATCAAGACTGGTAAATTTGGAAAGGCTTCTTTAGCCTTCTTTAAAATCGTAAAACCATCTTGTCCTGGTAACATCACGTCTAAAATCACGGCATCATATACGCCGGATTCAATTTCAAACCATCCCTCATCACCATCATGAACCTGAACAACTTCACCTAATTCTGAAATTGTTTCTTTCACTGTATCATTTAACGCGTAATCATCTTCAACTACTAATAATTTAATTGTATTTTCAACCATAACTTACCACCCTCGTATACTTGTTTCTCTCTTTGAATGTGACTATAAGCGTTGAACCTTAAAAAGTGCCTATTATCAGCTTACTAAAACCTTAAATATTTAAGGTTCCCTCGTCTCATTATAAAACCTATGCGCAATAATTGCTTAAATATACTTTATGCCATAAAAAAAGAACCGTGATTATGTCCACGGTTCTTTCAAACAACATTTATTTCTTACCTGTAAAGTAACTTACCAAACCAATCACAATCCAGATGCCCAAAATAACATATTCATATGGCCAGACCAATGAAACTGATGTTCCGGGAATGATTGTTGATAAAGCAATCAAAATAGCAATCACACCACCAATAACTGGTAATGATAGATGCTTATTACGGAAACCACCCTTTAACTCAGGATGCTTTTTACGAATAGCAATTAGGTTAAAGGCGTTAATTCCCCAAGCCAATGCTGTTAAGAAACCACCAATGTCCAAGAAGTATGTTAGGGCACCTTTTCCAAGCCAACCTAATGCTAATACTAAAATTAGGGTCATAACAATTGCACGACTTGGTGTCCCATACTTTGGGTGAACCTTAGCAAAATAACTTGGTAAAATCTTTTGTTCTGCTAATGAATAAATCAAACGTGGTGCCGCTGAGAACAATGCTAAGAAACTAGTTCCTAATCCTAAGAAAGCAATAATAAAAGCAGCTGTTCCAAGTATTGGGAAACCTTCAGCTTTAAACGCATCAACTGTTCCCATTTCCATCATTGCTGTACTTTGCCAAGGATGAACCCATGCTGATGCTAGCAATACCAACAAGTAATAGGCTGATGCAATCATGATTGCAATCACCACAATACGACCAATCTTACGAGCTGGTGTTTTAACTTCTTCAGCCATCACACCAATTGATTCCCAACCCGTTAGGAACGTCATTGCTGGTAAAATAAAGCGGAAAATTTCGGGTGTTTTAGTCTGATGATCATAAAAAGCTGGCCAGAAATTACTTGGTTTACCGTGACTAAAACCTACAACAATCAAGATAATACCAATTAAAATCAAGAGTACAAACAAAACAATTTGCACGTTACTAGTTAAATTAGCCCCGCGATAATTAATTGCAAAAATAAATAATGTAATTAATACGCCCAAAATCAGTTCCGTATAATGAACTTTAGCACCTGCAAATGAATATGCCGGTCCCGTCGCAATTTTGGGAATGATTTGTGATAACAACATACTTGATGCCGTCACATAAAATGCTAAAGCACTCAAATATGAGCCTAATAATGCCCAACCTGCAAACAAGCCACCTTTTTTACCAAATGCCTCATAACCATAGACAACTTCACCACCAGCTTTTGGATAAATAGTCGATAATTCAGCAAATGATAAAGATACTAAAATTGCTAGAATTGATGCGGCGAGAAGTCCAAAAATTTCACCACCAGCCCCATATTGATGAAAAAATTGACTATTTGTATAAATCCAACTACTTCCAATTACCCCACCAGCACCTAAAGAAATAATACCAAAGGTACTGATACTAGGTTTTAAACCTTGTTGTGCCATACCACACAAGCCTGCCTTTCTACGTCCTGTATTAACCCTGTATTGACTACGCTTACATACATGTCATATCTAAATTATAGATATTTATTAATCATAATTTTACCAAATAATTAGCCTTAAAAGGGAATATTTAATATTTAATAAATTTTCATCACAAATAAAAAGTAGTAAATCGTCAAAATGTCTGACAATTTACTACTTATTAAACTATTTTCTTAAACTAATCATCTCTGCGTACAATAGCTTCTATTGACATTGCATGCATCGCTTGTAAATATTCCGTAGCACTAATATCAGGTGTACTTGCTAACAAATGAAATACACCGCCGGAATTTTCAGATAACAATTGCTTATCTTCAAGTCCATTACGCATATAAAAGTCATAGCGTCGTGTCCGTTGTTCTTCATTTTCAGCTTGTGTTCCCACCTGTTCGGCCTCTAAAATAACACCATCTTTATAACGTTCTTTCAATGTCGCCAATGCACGACTGCCGTATCCCTTACTTTGAATTGTTGCATCAATAGCAAAATAGAGTAAGAATGCTTTTGATAGACCGATTTCACATAGATAAACAACACCAACAATGGTCTGATCATCTACAATAACCTGCATTTTTATAGCATCTTGTTGTTCAACTAACGTAACTAATTCTGCCATTGGTCGTTGTTCATATTCAGGAAACGCCTCAGTATAAATACGTTCCCAATCTTTTTGTGTATTTGGCGTAACGTCAATGATCTCCATTTCTAACACCTCATTTATCTTATTTTCTTGTTTCCCCACGATTATATCATGGTAATAAAAAAGCACCAAGCTCGTCACTTGATGCTCCTGATCATGCGCATTAATTACAATCTGCATAATCATGTTAGTCATTAACGACTAACTTACAGAACGTATCGCCCTTGTTTCCTTATGACAAGGGCGATACGTTTCGTTGATTGTTTAAATCTGCCAAAACGTATCACCCCCTTTCCTAGATTAAAAACTATTATAAACGTTCATTTAAAAAATTCAAATAGTTAGTTTATTAATGTTGCGTATGTCGTAGCATCAACTAATTTATGGCGCTGTACTTTACCACTAGCTGTTCTTGGAAACTCATCTAGTTGATAGAATTTAGCTGGCACTTTATAATGTGCTAACATTTCACGACCAAAATCACGCAAATCTTGTTGTGACAAATATTTATTATCTTTAAAAGTAATAAAAGCAATCGGTACGGCACCCCATTTTTCATCAGGCACACCCACGACGGCTATCTGGGCAATCTCAGTTAACGTTGCATACGTACTTTCAATTTCATCAGGAAAGACATTTTCACCACCTGATGAAATCATGTCACCTTCCCGGCCATCAATATACAAAAAGCCTTCATCATCTATCCAGCCCATATCACCAGTATCAAACCAGCCATCTTCAAAAGAATCAGCATATTTCTCTGGTTGATTCAAATAGCCCACAGCCAATGTTGGTGATTTAATTTGAATACGACCATGTTGCTTATCATCAGGATGGGCAATGCGCAAAGAAACTGACAACAACGGTTGACCAGCAGATCCAATCTTACGTTGCGCATTGGCTGCATCCAAGGCAATCACTTGTGAAGCTGTTTCCGTCATACCATATGATTGTACAACTTCAATACCCGAATGCGTTGCTTTTTGTAAGGTCATTAAATCAGTCGGCCCACCACCTAATAACATGGTACGAAAATTGGGGTGATATTGTGTATTTACTGGTAATGCTGCTAACAAACGCGTTAACATCATCGGTACCACTGAAATTGTTGTCACATCACCACTTAATAAAATATCATTAATTCGTTTAACATCAAATTTTTCAACTAACCGAACACCCATGCCATAAATTAATGAGCGCATCATAATTGATAAGCCACTAATATGAAAAATTGGCACCACTGCTAACCAAACATCATTTGGCATCAGTCCTAAATTTAATGCAGAACCAATAGCTGAATAAAAGTGATTACCAAATGTTTGCATCACACCTTTAGGATTCCCCGTCGTACCTGATGTGTACATAATCGACGTCACACCCGTTAAATTAAAATCAGTAACTGGTGTTATCGTATTTACAACAGACGTATCAACAATTTTTGCAAATGGCAACTGCTGCACTTTTTCTAACTCTAAATTAAAGTCATCATCCTGCACAACTAAATTAATCGCTGCATCTTGTAATTGAAAATTGATTTCACGAGCTGCTAAGCGTCGATTAATTAACACAACCGTCTTCCCTAATTGTTGAACAGCTAAAATCATCAAGTAACCTTGTAAATTATTTGATGTGATAACTGCTACTCGCTCTTCTGTTTTAGCATAATACGCTAATTGTGAAGCCAACTTTAATACGTTATTTTTCATTTGTAAAAAAGTTAGCTTTGTTTCTTGATATTGAACAGCTAAACGGTTTGGCGTTAACTGTGCTCTTTTTATAAGCCAATTATCCATATTCATTCCTTTTTACGTTTTATGACGATATGACAAAAAACTCAACAGCTGCCATGATTAATGGTCACCTATCGAGTCTCATCACTTATTTATGGGAATTTTGGATACTTTGAAAAATCAGGATCGCGCTTCTCTAGGAAGGCATTCTTTCCTTCTTTTCCTTCCTCAGTTGTATAATACAACATCGTTGCATCCCCAGCGAATTGTTGCAAACCAGCCAAACCGTCAGTATCTGCATTCATAGCGGCTTTAATAAAGCGTAGCGCAGTCGGCGACTTTTGTAGGATAATATTAGCCCATTCCATCGTTGCATCCTCAACTTCTGCCAATGGTACGACACGATTAATCCAGTTCATATCGTAAGCTTCTTTTGCTGTGTAAAACTTATTTAAGAACCAAACTTCTTTAGCACGCTTATGACCAATAACACGTGCTAAGTAACCTGAACCATAACCAGCATCAAATGAACCAACCTTAGGTCCTGTTTGTCCAAACATAGCGTTATCAGCAGCAATTGTTAAATCACAAACTAGTTGCAAAATGTTTCCACCACCAACTGACCAGCCTTTAACCATTGCAATAATTGGCTTAGGAATAATTCGCATTAAATGTTGTAGATCCAAAACGTTTAAACGGGCAATGTGATCGTGTCCAACATAACCACCATTACCACGAACAGATTGATCACCACCAGATGAGAAGGCTTTATCACCTTCACCGGTTAAAATAATCACACCAATTGAAGCATCATCACGGGCAATTGAAAAGGCATCAATCATTTCTTGCACCATATCTGGTGTAAATGCATTATGATGACGTGGATTATTCATCGTAATTTTTGCGATTGCGTCAGTACGCTCAAAGAAAATTTCTGAATATTCTTTAACTGTTGACCATTCTACTGTCATATTTATCTGCACTTCCTATTTTTGTCTTTTAATTCTGTAAACACTATTAGTAGTATAATCTTTTTCTATTATTTTTTCCAAATTAATATTAGAATGATGGTTAACAACAATCTATTTAAGTGAGGTTTTGCCATGAATGCTTTAGAATATTTAAACGTGCAATTTGATACAATATCAGCCACCAAAACGATTATTCGATTACCCATTTCAGATAATATTAAACAACCTTATGGCATTGTTCATGGTGGTATCAACGCTTTTCTAGCAGAAACTGCAGCTAGTTTAGGTGCACAAGCAACCATGATTGATGACACACACGTGCCTGTTGGTGTTGATATTCATACGCACCACTTATCACCAGCTGATAAAGGTACACTATTAGCCATTGCAATGCCAATTAAATTAGGTCACCGTATTCAAACTTGGCAAGTAAATATCTTTATAGAAGAGACCCAACAACAAACTGCCACATCAACCGTCACCATTATGGTTACTAGTAAACCTTAGGCCATCAAGGTCAGCAAAATACTATTGGATAGTCGCTGATTATGACATAAAATACTAGTTTTCTTACTAGTCGTTGTTGCATCGGTTAAAACAACCGGCCCAAAATTAGTCTGGGCGTTGGCATACCGCCAACCTTTAGTAATCAGATGATCAACAATATGTTGCGTCGGTAATAAACACATTGGTTTCATTTGCCCATATAAATAATCCGAGATTTGCTCTATTTGACTTGCCGAATATGACGACCTCTTCCTATCAATATTTGGAATAACAATTGTCATCTTATTAAAATCAAAAATATGCAATTTCCCATTGCCTATTAATTGACGTTCCAAATTACGGAACGTTTTTTCTTTATGCAGTAACATAATGCCTTCTTGTTGCACCAATTGCCAGGTATCATCATTTTCTTGCAAGGCTTGGCAGAGTTGATTCACATAGTCTGGTACCATAACGTCTGTTAATACAATAATCTTGTTAACCTGATTATTTAACCCCGCTGCTACGATAACCAAATCTAACCATTGTTCCTGCGCAAGCATGCCATCAATAATTGCAATTTTCATTGTCTTGTCCCCATTTCAAAATCACTGTTATTAGTGTAGACAACAAAACAACGTGCAACAATGACGTCATTAACTAATCTTTTTCGTCATAATAAAAAAGATATCAGTTTCACAATTAATAGTGAATTGATATCCTTAAGTTAAGGTAGCGGGCAACTTTGGTTCCCAATTACATATCATTCAAACGACCCCATTTAGGGTGTGGTTCCGTTTCTTCGGGTTCTTCAACAACTGTATTATTATCAATAATTGGCGTATGTTCAGCCGATAAGATATCCGTTAGCACCTTATTTAAGGCGACTATCTCCTCATGAGATAATGTTAAACCTTTACCCATTTTACTATTATCAGGTGACCATGATCGTAAATCGAACTTTGGTTGATTATCCCCCCATTGTACGAAATTTAGTTGCAGTTCCCAACCACTTTTACTGGTTGATAATGAACCAAATTTTTCTAAAATATCATATGATAATTTTGCCATTTGTCCCTCCTAAATCGTCTACGTTAAACAAACCCAATATCATGCGATGCTTGTGTTTGAATCATTTGTGTGATTATTTGTGGATCACGTGTTTGATCTAACACCCACATTAATTTAGCAACAACCGCTTCCGTATTCATATCGCCGACCGTTACGCCACCAGCATCAGCAACACGTTTACCAACTTCATACAAATTGATATCTTGCCCTTCTTCTAAAATCTGTGTCGTAATAATGACAGGGATATTCGCTGCAATCAATTTTTCAATTCCCGGAATTAAATTACGTCTTTGAAAGGGTAACCCACCGTTCCCAAAGCTTTCAATAATAACACCATGTGTATGGTCAACTAGATAGTCAAATATATCGACCGACAATCCCGGAAAAGCCTTTAACACAAAAATATTCGCATCGAGTGAAACGTGGGATTTTAATTGTTGTACCTCAGTCTCTGGTTCATATAATGAAACCATTTCCCCTGCATTAACACTAGCTAAATAAGGATAATTGATACTTTCAAAAGCATCGTAACTCTTTGTCTTTGTCTTAACAGCACGTGTTCCCATCATAACTAAACCATTGAACACTAAATAAACACCATTTAAGTGTGTTTGGCTTGCAAATGTAACCGCATCATCTAAATTTCGAATGGCATCTGTTTGTAATTCACCCAATGGGATTTGTGAACCAGTAAGCACCACTGGCTTTTTTATACCATACAATAAGTATGATAGTGCAGCAGCCGTATATCCCATGGTATCCGTCCCGTGCGTGACAATAAAGCCATCAAATTCATTTTGACGCTCTAAAATACGACCAGCAATAATTAACCAGTCTTCAGGTTGCATATTTGTCGAATCTTTTCCCATGATATTTTCAACTGACATCTGCACATTATCACGTGGGACAACAAAAGTCATTAATTCATTAGCCGTAATTCCTGGCGCTAATCCTTGCGCTGTTTTGGTAGATGCAATTGTACCACCTGTTGTTAAAACCAATAATTTTTTCATCGGCTTTCTCCCATTTATCTAAACATATCTTATTATTTATTATCGCACACTTATTTTTCTCAATACACCATTAAATAAAAATGAAGCCACAACCGGCAATTTACCGTTGAGCTTCAATAATGAAATGCTAATCATGGCATTAAGTGTGCCGACTACCATATAATAAATAAACGAGTGCCCCAATGATTAACCAACCAATCATTAAGTAAATGGCTACCATATTTAATGAACATAATAGCATTACGGATGTTAATACCGTCAAAATTGGCAAGAATGGGAACCATGGCATTTTAAACCTATGCTGTACAATATCAGGTCGTTTACGTAATCGTAAGACTGCCATACCTGCTATGATAAAGGCCAATAAGGTTCCCCCTGAAACAAGATTAGCTAACATACTGATTGGAAAAACAGCGCCTAAAATGATTGCAATAATAGTTATCACAATAATTGCCGTTTTAGGTAATCCTTTTTGATCTAATTGCGCCAATTTACGAGGCATCAACCCATCACGACCAAATGAATAAATAAGACGCGAACCCCCAATTAACAATGCAACTAATCCCGAAAACATCCCCACTAAGGCAACAACTGACAATAAATTAGCCGTAAATAAATGACCCGACTCTCGTAATGCCCAAGCTGCCGGCTCAGCATTATCTAAAAATCTGTCATAAGGAAACATGCCCGTTAAGACGGCTGCAACACCAACAAACAAAGCTGTCGCAATAATTAACGTTCCAATAATTGCTTGTGGCATTGTTTTTTGTGGATTCTTCACTTCGGCTGAATTAGCTGCGATTGTATCAAATCCAATATAGGCAAAAAATATTTGTGTCGCCCCGCTAAAATCCCTGACAAACCACCAAAATGTGTTCCTGGTTGATGTTGTGGTATAAATGGCACCCAATTATTCACTTGCACGGCTGTTAAGCCAACTAAAATGAACAAAATAATTACTAAAATCTTCCCGATTACCAACCAATTTTCAATCCGGGCAATATTCTTTAAACCGCAACACGCTAAATAACCAATCAATAAAATGGATAATGCACCAAACAAATCAAAACCAGTCCCCTGATTCAGGTTAACCGATGCTTGAAAAAATCTGGGTAATTCAAATCCAAAGCTCGATAAAAATCCTTGAAAATACGACGACCAAGCTGACGAAACCAAAGCTAATGCAATTAAATATTCCGCTAAAATCGCCCATCCTGCTAACCAACCAACAAATTCACCAAAAATAACATTAGCCCAAGAATAAACAGATCCTGCGAATGGCATTGCAGATGCTAATTCAGCATAAGCTAAAGCTGCTAAACCCGCAATTAAGGCTGCCAAAATGAATGAAATAACAACTGCCGGACCAGCATATTCAGCAGCCACAATTCCTGGCATAGTAAAGACACCTGCACCGATGACCGTTCCAATACCCATTGCCATCATTTCTCGTTTACCTAATACTGCTTTTAATTTACCATCTTTATCTGCATAATGTTGTGGACTTTCACGCCGACACATCTTTTGCCATAGTGTTAATTTACGCATTGTATTCCTCTTATAAAAATTTATTATTATCTACCTGCTGAGTTATTCATCAACGGCATATAACTGATAAAATTTTCTCACGTTATATTAAAAAACACTGACTTGATTATTATTATTTGATTAATAAACAAGTCAGTTATTTTAATTTTTTCAAAATAACACTTGTTTTTAATGAATAATAATGCTATCCTTCTAGGTATTAATTATCGTATGGAGGTCACTTATTATGTTTAAGTCTCAGATTAAAAACAACAATTTAATAACGACCACCACCTCAACCACCGTCTTGGCTGGTTGGGGAATTTAGCGTGCTATTAATAAACTATCGATTATTAGCAACCCATCCAATCAGCTCGACACCCTTTTTAGCGGTGCAGGTTAATTGGATGGGTTTTTTGTATACTTTTTAAACAAAAAGGAGAAGGTTTATGAAAGAGAAACAGGGCAAAGATGAATTAGAATTAAAACGTTCCTTAACGGGTGGCCAAATGCAAATGATTGCCTTGGGTGGTACCATTGGTGTCGGTCTATTTATGGGATCAACTTCAACCATCCAATGGACCGGCCCTTCAGTGCTACTAGCTTATGCCTTCGTGGGAATTTTGTTGTATCTAGTTATGCGTGCTTTGGGCGAAATGATTTTTATAAATCCCTCAACTGGCTCATTTGCTGACTACGCCTCAAATTACATTCATCCTTTAGCTGGTTATCTGACAAAATGGAGTAATGTTTTCCAATATATTGTCGTTGGTATTAGTGAAGTTGTTGCTGTTAGTACTTATCTTAATTATTGGTGGCCGCATTTGCCCGGCTGGATTTCTGGTATTATTGTGATTGCTACGTTAACATTAGCTAATCTTGCCTCTGCCAAAGCATATGGTACGATGGAATTTTATTTTGCAATGATCAAAGTTATCACCATTATTTTAATGATTGTTCTTGGCTTGATGGTCATTTTCTTGGGATTAGGTAATAATTGGCATGCCATTGGTCTATCTAATTTATGGGCACACGGTGGTTTCTTTACAGGTGGTGCTAAAGGATTCATCTTTGCATTATCAATTGTCGTTGGTTCATATCAAGGTATTGAAGTGCTTGGGATTACTGCTGGCGAGGCAGAACATCCTAAACATGCAATTATTTCATCGGTTCGTTCAATTGTTTGGCGTATTTTGATTTTCTATATTGGGGCTATTTTTGTTATCGTCACTATCTATCCCTGGAATCAACTAGACGCTGTTGGTTCACCATTCGTTGAAACTTTTGCTAAGGTTGGTATTTCTGGTGCTGCTGGTATTATTAATTTCGTAGTCTTAACGGCTGCTATGTCAGGTGCTAATTCAGGTATTTACAGCTCAAGTCGTATGTTATTTAAATTATCAAGGGATGGTCAAACAGCCAAAGCCTTATCTAAAATTTCATCACATCAAGTGCCTTACATTTCAATTTTTGCGATTTCTGGGGGTATTTTACTTGGTCTTATTCTAAATACGGTTTTTTCAGCTTATAGCAAATCTACTGCTAACTTATTTGTCTTAGTTTATAGTTCTAGTGTGCTACCAGGTATGGTTCCTTGGTTCGTTATTTTAGTTTCTGAATTACGTTTTAGAGCTGCTAATAAGGATTTGATGGCAACGCATCCATTTAAAATGCCACTTTATCCAATAACAAATTACATTGCTTTATTATCATTGATTATTATTGTTATCTTTATGTTTATTAATCCCGATACTCGTATTTCTGTAAGTATTGGTGCTGGTTTTTTGATTTTACTTTCAATTATTTACTTTATTCAAGCACGTAAGTCGCACAATGATTAAAAATAATCTATTAACTAAAAGCTCTGTACTTGTCACATTGGTAAGTACAGAGCTTTTAATTTTATCTATTATGACTAATGTTGTCGACCAATTTTAGAATTAATACCTTTTTGCGCCATTAACGCTTCCATATCATTTACCATTGCCAAAACTTCTGCATCACCAATTCGTTGCCGTGCACGACTTAATGTTGATGAACTAAATGGCCGTTCATACACATAACCCGGTTGACCAACAAAATATTGTAAGTACGGATTTTCTTTGATTTGCTCTAATGTCTCCTCATCCGTTAATTCTAACAGTTGCTGAATCATTAATGCGCCAAATACTAAACGAAATGGTAACGGTTTAGGACCACGTTTACTCTTAAAAACCATGGCATATTGCTTTTCCAAATCATGCCATGGCATATTGTCAGCACGCACAACCCATCGATTATTTTGATTAATTGGTAAACCAGTTGGTTGATTAAAATCATCAAACGACAGTTGTTCATAATTTGTCACATGATATTTTCCCATCCTGATATACTCCCTGTTCATTTATATTTGTATATTTATTATCGCATACTTTTACAATAAACAGGCAAATTTACATATTCCGTTTGCACAGAAAGACAAACAATTATCATTTATTATTAAATTGATAATAATAATAAACTGGTATGCCTAATGCAACAAACACAAAAGAAATTAATACCATTGAGAAGCTAGCGATTAAAGTATTAATCAAGACAAATAGTGCGCCACCAATTGCAACTAAAGGTACTATGGGATACAAAGGGACTTTAAAGGTATTTGCATCTAATGTAATTCCTTGTTTACGATCCTTTGCCCTTAAAATAAATATGCCGCAAAATGTTGCTGCATAAAATAGCCAAATAACAAACACAGCCATATCTGATAACCAATCAGCACCTGACAAAATAATCAGCACCATTGCCAAACCAGCTGTCGTCCATAGAGCTGCTATTGGTTCTTTTGCCTGATTAATTCGCTTTAAATAACGTGGCAAAACGCCTTCTTCAGCCATTGCATAAACCATTCGTGGGAAAGCTAACATTTTACCATTTAACGTACCAATCATTGAGACTAAAATACCAATTGCGATTAGTTTACCGCCTACCTGTCCAAACGCTTGTTTCGCAACCGTGTATGGTACTTCACTGCCTAATGCAACAATTTGATTTGCTGGTAACGCTTGGTAAATACCGTATGTTACACCAACATAAGCTAAAATGACAATTAGCAAACCAAAAATAATCGCTCTTGGTAAATTCTTACTAGGATTTTTTATTTCACCACCTAAATTAGCTAGTGTTGCCCAGCCATCATAAGCAAACAGTGTTGCTAAGATTGCTAACCCAAAATTACCTGATGCCGTTGATGTGACATGCGCTACCGTTTGACCCAAAGCATCAGCTTTACCAAAAAAGATACCAAAAATAACGAGGGCAACAATTGGTATTAATTTGATACTTGTTGTTGCAACTTGGAAGGCTCCTGCAATCCGGTTATCCAATGAATTCATTGCCGTAATTAAAATAACCGTTATAATCCCAATTAATGGTACCCACTCCATGGGTATACCAAAAAAATTTGCGAATAACTGTGAAAAATAAGCAGCTACTGAAGCAATAATTGCTGGTGCATAAATTGCAACTTGGGTCCACCCTGTCAAAAATCCTACAAATTCCCCATATAATTTCTTCATATAAATGTAAATGCCACCCGTTTCAGGAATTCTTGAACCAACTTCTGACACAGTCAAACCACCTGCTAAAGTTATAACACCACCAACAAACCAGGCTGTTAAACCAGCAGTAGTACTACCTGCTGTCTCTAAAACTTGCCCTTGCTTAAAGAAAATACCAGAACCAATTACAGTTCCAATCACCACTGAAATTCCCGTCCACACACCCATCGAACGCCTTAACTCATTTTTTCCTGCTTCCATACACCTTCTCCTTAATGTAAAATAAAAACGCCATTCAACTTGGATAAGTACAGTAAATCTGTATTACCAAGTTGAATGGCGTTCGTCAGCGATAATTAACCACTTCAAAATACCCAACTGTTTGGTAATACAGTCAGGTTAGAGGACGTCATCATATTAAATTTTAAACTACGTTCATTCATATAATATGTCCTCATTTCGTTCGTGATTTAGTATATACATAAGTTATCACAGCCCATATTGTTTGGCAACTGTTTTTTTATTGCTTTTTATTTTTATCAAAAAAATAGCTATCAATAATTTATCATACAGATTTTATTCTTTATTATGCCACTAAAAAGGAATTTAAGTTAAACTATTGTTGTATATAAATATCAGGAGGTATTCATCATGAAAGCTATTCAACTTAATCAATATGGTCCAGTCACTGGACTGACGACCATTACAACAGAAATACCTAAATTATTAAAAAAGCAATTACTAGTTAAAAATCATGCCGTTGCAATTGATCCATATGATGTAAAATTCATCGCTGGCAACATGGGAACTTCTGAGTCCTTGCCACTAATTCCCGGGTCTAGTGTGATTGGTGAAGTCGTTGCAGTTGGTGAAGACGTCACTGATTTTAAAGTTGGCGATCGGGTTGCTGCAACGCGCCATCAAAAAACATACGCACAATTCGTACCTGTCGGGCAATCAGCAGCTACTAAAGTTCCTGATAACATTGATGACGCGCATGCTGTTGCAGCCGTTATCGGTGCTGCAACTGGTTATCAAATGATTCATCGCGACTTAAATGTTAAATCAGATCAAAAAGTTTTAATTCAGGGTGGTGCAGGTGCTGTCGGTTCAGTCGCAATTCAGGCTGCACTAAATATTGGCGCGCAAGTTTTTGCAACTGCCAAACCGGCTGATTTTGACTACTTAAAGTCATTAGGTAATGTGGTGCCAATTGATTATCACACTGATTATGAAAATGAACTATCTGATTTTGATGCGGTATTAGATACCATCGGTGGGCGAGTCTCAATACAATCAGCTAAAATTTTGAAGAAAGGTGGCCTATTACGTAGCTTAGCCGGTTTAGATGATGCTGCCATTGCAGAATTTGACATAGATGCTGCCAGCACCTATTCTGATGGTAAACGTCCTAATCTACAGGCTTTATTTAATGACATGGCTGCTGGTAAAATTTCAATTCGGATTGGTCAAATCTTACCATTTACGTTAGCAAATCTACGTGATGTGCATGAGCAGGCTCGCCAGCATTCCTTACAAGGTAAAACAATTTTAACAATGACTGAATGATAACTTTCTTTGTTATATTTGATACAATAAGGACATCATTAAACAAGGAGTTTACCAAAAAAATGTTATTTACTGAACGCGATTATTACGAAGATGTTGTCAAAATGCTAGCCGACCGTGGTGTGACATTAGATGCCATTGCTGATCTGACCGTTGCTGGTCAAAAGGACCATATCCCAGATATGACGCATGAAGATGCGCTTGATTCTATCAAACATGTCCTACACAAAACTGAAGTCCAAGATGCCATTATGACCGGCTTGGCAATTGATGATCTTGCTCAAGCAAATCAGTTACCTGAGCCATTGCAAAACCGTATTAGTCAAGACCATTCAACCTATGGTATTGATGAACAATTAGTCATGTCTATCCTTGGCGTATACGGTACGATTTCATGGACCAACTTTGGTTACCTAGATCGCACCAAACCAGGCATCATTGGTCAACTAAATGCTGAACAACACAATGGTGGCCGTGTAAATACTTTCATCGACGACATCGTGGCGGCAATAGTAGCAGCATCGGAAGCAAGAATTGCACATGATTAAAAAAGAGCGGATATAACTACCGTTTTGGAGTCTAAAATAAGTGATAAATGTGGCACTTCGCCGTAGCGACGCGAAGGTGTGTGACATATTTGTCATTTATTTTTGACGGACTGGTAGTTTATCGCGTTTAAAAAAGAACGGATATAATTTTCGCTTTGACGGACAATATAAGCAACAAGTATACAAAAAAAGCCATGGCAAACATTTTGCGGTACACCGCATTTCTGTTCGCCATGGCTTTATTTTATAAATATTTTTTATTCTTCTGATCCAAGACCATACTTAGCAACTAGTGCAGCTAGTGCGCCACCAACCAAAGGTCCGATGAAGTATGCAGCAATGTGTGTCAAAGCTGTAGCTGATCCAAACATTGCAAAGAAGATTGCTGGTCCAAATGAACGTGCAGGGTTCAATGAAGCACCAGTAACTGAAACACCTACTGTAATCAATGCAGCCAATGTCAAACCAATAATCATTGGTGCAGCAACTGAAGATGCTGAAGCCTTCTTTGAAGTTACCATCAAAATAACTAGAACAAACAAGAATGTCAAAATCATTTCAATAACAGATGCACCAATAAATGATACAGGTGCTGTATAATCAGTTTGACCAAAACCAACTTGCTTGATCATTGTGGCGTTGGCACCAACGCTTTGCATAATTGCCCAAACAAGAGCTGATCCTGCAAGACTACCGATTAGTTGTGAAATCACATAACCAACAAATTCGCCCCAAGTGATACGACCATTAATGGCAGCACCCAAAGAAACAGCTGGGTTAAAGTGACCACCTGAAATTGGTCCAAAGGCATAAGCACCGGCTGCTAAAGCGATACCGAATGCCAATGCAACTGGAAGTGGACCTGTTTGTAGGCCAACCAATACAACAGTACCAGTACCTACAGCGACCAACATCAAAGTTCCAAAGAACTCCGCTAGGTATTTACGCATATTACTTTCCATAATTAATAATTGCTCCTTAAATGAGATTCCTTCGTTTTATAACGAAATAAATAAACTAACACTAACTATATAACATTATTGCACTTAAAATCAGCTTTATTAACTAATTTTTAAATTTAACGGCCAATAATTTTTAAAGCATCCTTATCTAAGGCATACCAAGTATTAGTTGCATTTGCTTCAAATTGTTCAATAAAGCTAGCACTACCTTCTTTTGGCACAGCTGATCCAATTAATTCATTATCCATACCAAACACTTGTAACGCATTAAAACTTTCATCCCAACGCACAGTATAATAGTTCCCATCCATTTTTTCATCAACAATGGATTGGAACCCGGCTTTTAATGCTTCTTTAATGACATCTTCTTCAGATACGGGAAATCCACGACCTGCCATTAACGCAACTCGGTCGCGAACATCTTGCATGTCTTCTGGAATTTTTTGCATATCCATAATCTCTCCTCTCTTTTTCTTACTTTATGTTAAAAAATATTGTACTAGAAACATTTTAACAGTCAGTTGCGATATAATAAACACTGAACGTTATAATTGATTATTAATATAAAATTTACAAGGAGGTTGCTTTTCATGATTGAGTCAGTCACTGCCCAAGAAATGCAACGGTTTAGCCACTACACCATTGATGAAATCGGTGTCCATCCACTAGTTTTGATGGAACGAGCAGCTATGTCTGTTATTGATGTGCTAGGTGCTGGTGCTTTTGATTTATCTAATGTACTCATCATTGCTGGTTTAGGAAACAACGGTGGCGACGGTATTGCGGTCGCTCGCATGTTATCCCAAAAAGGCGTTAATGTTGACCTACTATTATTAGGGGATGAGCATCGTGCTGCACCTAATACTGCCAAACAATTAGACATTGCTCGTAACTATGGTATCACACCACATAATCGCGTGCGTGATTTCCGTCATTACACCGTTATTGTTGACGCCTTATTTGGTGCCGGCTTATCAAAACATGTACCAGTTAAGCTTGGCGATATGATTAAGCGTGTTAATTCAGCCAACATCCCCGTTGTCTCCATTGATATTCCTTCAGGTTTACATGCAACAACTGGTAGTATTTTAGGTTCAGCTATTCGTGCCACTGCAACAGTCACTTTTGCCTATCCTAAAAAAGGCCTCTTGCAAAACGAAGGCCTTAAAAGATCTGGTAATATCTACGTCAAAGATATTGGTATTTATTCACCAGATGAACTATCAAATTTTAAGAAAGAGAGCAGCACCCAATGAAAATAGTTTTAGTCGGTGCCGGACCACGTAATTTAACATTATTGGAACGCCTTATGTCTTATGCCAAAGGCATTACAGAACCCGTTGACATTACCTTGTATGATAATTTCCCAATTGGTGGACGTGTTTGGAATCCGGACCAAGATCCTACTTTTTTGATGAATACAGTTACGCGCCAGTTAACATTATTCCCAGATCCTTCAGTTCCAAATCATGCTGCCACAGCCACTTACGGTCCTAACTTTTATGAGTGGGCCATTACATATGGTAAGGAATACGTCCAGCGCCGCCAATTCATTAATAAAGAGCATTTTCTGGATGAAATTGCCCGTATTAACCCTAACCGTTTTACATCCCGTGCCCTTTTTGGTGCTTACGGACAATGGTTTTATGAGCGTTTAGGCACACAAGTACCCGGTAATGTTATTTTGTCTTATGAGCGTAAACAAGTTGTTGATGTTAAACAAACAGAAACACAATATACTGTTGTACTCGATGATGACACATCTTTTATTGCTGATAAGGTTATTTTGGCAACTGGTATGACCGATAGCGTTCTATCGCCAGAACAACAAACATTTGCTGATGCTGCCACTGCTAATAAAAATATGCTTTATATCCAGCCAACTCATCCAGCTGAAGCTAATTTAGATGACATTCCAGCTCGTCAAAAAGTTGTGCTTCGTGGATTAGGGTTAAGTTTTTTTGACTATCTAGCCAAACTAACCATTGGTCGTGGTGGTCGTTTCGCTCGTGATAACAATAGCGTTTTATATTATCTACCTTCTGGTAATGAGCCTCATATTATTGCAGGTTCACGCCGTGGTCTACCATTGCATGCACGTGGTATCAATCAAAAAGTTAAAGCTGGCTATAAACCTACATTCTTTACAAATAAAAATTTGGATAAATTAGCTGCGGAAAATAATGGTCAATTATCTTACGATGCTTTCTTCAAATTATTACAAAAAGAATTAGAGTATAAGCATTATCGTAATACCATTAATGATTTTGGTATCACTTGGCCATTTAATGCTGATCACTTCATGGATGCTTTGGCTGAAAGTGATGATTTAAATACAACTGCTCGCCAATTTGGGGTTGCAGAAGAATATATTATGGATTGGCAACGTATTCTTAATCCTGTCGCTGATGTACCTGATGAAGTTGAATACAGTGATTTCATGATGAATTACTTAACATGGGATATCAATGATGCTTACAAAGGAAACAATGATGCACCTTACGCTGGTTCATTTGATATGTTGCGTGATATTCGTTCAGTTATTCGTCACTATTTGGATGCTGGTTATCTGAATGCTGATGAATACGAGAAGTTCTTGCAACACTTCAATCCATTCAATTCATTAATTTCGGTTGGTCCACCAATTTTGCGTATTGAACAAATGCGTGCCTTAATCGAGGCCGGTTTATTAACCGTTGCTGGACCAGATTTGAAAGTTAACGTCCAAGATACACACTATATCGTCACAGATAGTCGTCATAATCGTTGGACTGTTGATAACTTGGTTGAAGCACATTTGTCAGCACTCTCATTGACGAACACAGACAATCCTTTGTTAGCTAATTTACGTGATCATGGTTTATTAAGTGAGGCGACATACACGCGCTCAGATGGCACAACTTATTCAGTGGGTGGTACTCGCATGAATAAAGACACATTAACTGCCATTAATGTTGATGATCAAGAAGTTTCCGGATTATTTATTTGGGGCGTTCCAACAGAGGGATGGTCATGGTTTACGACTTTCTCACCTCGTCCTGATATTTCAGATAAAAACTTAATTGATGCCGAAAATATTGCGCATACTATTTTTGATTAAGCAAAGCGAACAAAAAAATAATTTTTAGTACACATTTAAAGAATCATCACGCCAATCGTTAACACGGTGGCGTGATGATTCTTTTATGTAAATCAAAAAAGCCGAAGATAACTGGTATAAAAAGTTATCTTCGGCTTTAATTGTACGAACTATTAAATTATATTATTATTGCACAATGCCTTGATCTTGATGCTTCAAGTTATAGATGAACGCTAATGCCATACATACAACTGCAATGATAAAGATATTTTGCAATCCAGAATGATAAATATTATGCATCACTGGTACCAACTTATTAGGTAATTCATCAACTGTATGTGGATTAATCATTTTATTAAACATTTCCACATTCAAGTGTGCCTTGGGGTGTTGTGAGATACCATGTAGCAATGATTGATTCATAACAATACCAAAAATTGAAATAAAGATACTCTGTGACAAACTACGGATTAATGTGTTAAATGATGTTGCCATTCCAATATGTTCTGGTGCAACAACACTTTGTGAAATAATTGTTGACCCTGTAACCGTAATACCAAAGCCCAATCCTAAGAAAATTCCCATGAATAAGAATACATAAAATGAGACGTTTGCTGGCAATAATGTCATAACTGTCCCACCAACAACCAATAGCCCCATACTAATCATCAAAATCTGTTGTGGTCTTATCCTTGATAGCATTTTACCAGCAAAGAATGATCCAACAATCCAAAATAGTGAACTAGGCGTTGTGGCAAATCCTGCTAATGTAGCTGGTAAGCCCAATATTCCTTGCGTCCATGACGGAATATAAACATCAAACGCAATTAAGAAGACTGACATCATTCCCACTGCAAAATTTTGAATGGCAAATGTCGGATTTTTAAATAAATCAAGCAAAATAATTGGGTCAGCTGCTCGTTTTTCTTGTCTAATAAATAAAATCAACCCAATAATAGCTACCGCAAAAACAACTACGACAGCAATCCAATTTATGGTTGTCTTGTTAATCAATTCAACACCGTATAATAAGCCTGATATTGAGACTGATAACCACACAATCCCCCAAATATCTAAACGACTGTGACCAACACGTGCACTTTCTTTTAAGAACACCACAATTAATATCATCGACAACACACCAAAAGGCAAATTAATGAAGAATACCCATCGCCAGCTAAAGTTATCAACAATTAAACCACCTAACAAAGGTGCTGCGACTGACGCAATACCCCAAGCAGAATTATTAATCCCCATTATTTGGGCACGCTTCTCTGGTGGATAAATATCTGCAATAATTGTATTCGAGATTGGCAACACTGCTCCAGCCCCAATTCCTTGGATTGCACGCCAAAAAATCAACTGTGGCATACTTGCTGATAATCCGCTTAATACTGATCCAGCCAAAAATATGATTAATCCACTAATAAAAACAGGTTTACGCCCAATATTATCAGCTAATTTACCATAAATGGGCGTTGTCAAAGTACTCATCATTAAGAAAATTGAGAATACCCAGTTCATAATTGAAATTCCTTGCAACTCACCAACAATTGTTGGCATTGCTGTTGAAACGATGGTTCCTTCTATCGCACTTAAAAAAGTAGCAATAAATAACGCAAACGTTACCATTCCTTTATTCGTTTTTTCTTTTTCCAAAACACTTGCTCCTATTTTATAAATCCCATTAACAATCAATAGTAGCACAAGGACAACATTATCGACAAGGTTACTTATCACAAATACAATATAAAAAACCTTAGGGGCTTTATAGAAGAATTTGCAGCATTCCTTCCAATTAGCCCCTAAGATAATTTAATAATCAACGATATTTTAAATTTTAAAAATCATCATCCTCAACATCGGTTACTTCAAATTTAAATATGCCTTCCTTACCAGTTGTTATAATATCATCAATTAACTCATCTTCTGATAACTGATTACGATATACCAACAACTGTAATAGCATTGGGATGTTAACACCAGTAATAACTGTCATATTTGCGTGGCTCTCACTTAATGCGACTAAGGTATTAAATGGCGTTCCACCTTTTAAATCAGTTAAGCAAATAACAGCTTCGTCAGTTTTATATTGTTCTACCGTGTTCTTTAAAGTTGTTCTTAGTTCATCTAATGACTGTCCCATTAAAAATGGAACGGCATCACAATTATCTTGTTCACCACAAATCATTTCAGCAGATTTTATCATTTCTGCCCCTGTATTACCATGCGTACAAATTAATACTGCTGTCATACGACACTCCTTTATTAGTATTTTAGTGCACGATAGTAACGACGAATATCCATTGGATGACGATTAATATGTTCAATGTTAGCATCAATACGATTATTAATTGCATGGAATACAAACGGTGACAACGTACCACGGTACTTTTCTGAAATGCCAGGTAATTCATAATCCTTAGTATCAATAATTGTATAGTTACCACAGATTTCTGGTAAGAATTTTGCCACACGCTCACTCAATGGACGTTGTGAATCTTCACCAACGTACACCGTAACGGGTGTATCACGGTCAATAATTTCAAACATTCCATGGAAAAATTCTGCCGCCTCAATAGCACGAGTCTTAATCCAATGTTGTTCTTCCCAATAACACATAGCATAAGAATATGTTGCCCCCCATTGATTACCTGCACCAACAAAGTAATGAATGTCATCATCATGATGCTGTTGTGCAAATGGTTCTGCCAATTTATCAGCATTTACCTCAATATTTGCAATATCTTCTGCAAAATGATCGTCTAATTCTTGATAAAATTCTTCATAATCAGGAAATTCTCCTGTTAAATACATGAATCGATCTGCTACCATAAAAAACTTCAATTGTTCATTTTCGGGATATGAGATACTCTTTGAAACCATACTTGCCAAAGCTGCATTTTCATCATCAATAAACCCTAAAATTGTTGCCCCAATTTTAGAAATTTCTTTGACCGCATCAACAACCTCAACAGTATTACCCGTTACTGATGACGTAATAACTAATGTCTTATCTGTAATGCGCTTATTTCCTGTTACTAAATATTCTGCTGCATTTTGATAAAATGTCTCTAAGGCTGTTTTCTCCTTCATGTGAATAACAGCTTGCATTGATGATGCGTATGTGCCTCCAATTCCCAACCAGCATATATTAGTAAACCCTTGCTTATAAAAATTATCCACAAAATCATTAATTTCTGATCGTAATGCTAATGCGCCGTTCATTTTATTTACTAATGTTGCCTTTTCTACAGTTCTCATAGTTTTAATCTCCCCTTTTATATCTATTTAAATTTTAGATGACGTAATTTTATCAAAATCTGGATATGCTGAATGCTGTAAATCTATCCCTTTTTCTTGAGATAAACGATAAGCAAGTAAATGAACTGGTATTGTCATAAATAATGATGCTAATAATTCATCAATCTCTAAATCTAATTCCAAGTCATGTTCTAACAATGATTGATTATGATTTGCATAAATAGTGTATACATGCTGAATATGTTGATTCAAAAACTTCTTTAACAAGCCACTCCTTTCAGCCAGTTTTCCATTAGGTTCAATAAAAATAACGATATCCTCATTATTAAGTCCTAAATAAGGTCCATGCATATATTCCTCAAGTTCCTTACCCCATGCGCTAATCCTTACTGCCTCTGTTATCTTGGTTTCACCTTCACGTGCAACACCGTACGTAGCACCATAACCTACAAATGATAATCGTTTTGCATTTGAAAAAATTGATAATTGTTTTGTTACCCATTCTGTAGACTTTGAAATAATACTAGGCAAAGCCTCTACAATTTGATCGATTTGTTGTAAATAATCTTTTATTTCCTTTTCCGATAACTGCCCCTTTTGTCGTGCAATAGTTAGCGAGATTAATATTAAATCTAAAATGACAACGCTATACCCCGCACTCACATAAGGCATTTCTTCTACTGGCATCCCCATAGATAGCACATGATCACTGATCTCTGCTAACGGGCTATCTAATTCACTAGTTAGTGAAAACACGACATGTCCTGCCTGTTGCAAACGCTGAACCAATTCCACAACAGAATAGCTATGTCCCCCTTGAGAAATTGCAATACTCAAAGAATTTTCACTGACATTCATCAAGTAATTCTCCGAAATCGAAGGCTCTTGAATCTGTACTGGCAACCCTAACACTTTACTCATAAATGGTAATGCACCATAAGCTGCATTAGAACTCGATCCAGTTGCATATATAACAATATTATCTATCTTAGTAACCTCAACATCTTTTACTGTACTAACAAATAAATCATCATAATGATCAAGAACACCTTGGTAGAATGAAGGCTCTAAATTAACATAATCTTCAATTGATTTCATAAAATCCCCCCTTATTATCCTAGTAATCCTGACCAAGCGCCCAAAATACCAATTGCTGCAATTAGCAACAAAATATATTGTGACTTCCATCCGCGCTTATCAAGCCAGAAAATAAATAACGTAAATAGCAATGGCAAAATACCGGGTACGATACCATCAAATATCTTTTGAACTGTTTGTGCATCATCACCTGAACCAATTTTCATAGGCATATTAATCGTAACCAAAGTGGCCACCATTGCCCCAACAACACCCAATCCTAGTACTGAGGCCCCATAGGTTAATTTGTCCATCAAACCTGTTTTTTGGACTTTTTCAATAAATGATGCACCAATATTATAACCAATATACATACCATAGTAGCGTGCTAATATAGCAGGAACGTTAAATGTAATTAGAAATAAAATTGGTCCTAAAATGTTCCCTTGCATCGCAAGAGATGTTCCAATACCCGTCGCAATAACTCGGAGTGTACCCCAAAAAAATGAATCACCAATCCCACTTAAGGGACCCATCAAGGCAATCTTAATATTGTTAATAGACTCTTCATCAAAATCATCTTTCAACGCATTTTGTTCTTCCATTGCAATTGATATACCCAATGGAAAAGTACTTAACCATGGCGTGATATTAAAAAATTCTAAATGTCGTTTTAAAGCTTTTTTGAATTTTACATCATCATCTTTATATATCTTACGCAGTGCTGGCATAATGGCATACATATATCCTAGATTAGACTGTCGTTCATAGTTCCAAGCCCATTCCATTGTGTATGAACGCCAATAAGTCTTCATCAAATCCTTTTTAGTTAATAACTCAGAACTCTTCATCTTCATAATCAATTCCCCCGTCATCTTGATTATTATTCGCATCATCGGTCACAGTAGCTGTGCTAGGATGTAACTTATCTTTGAATGATGAATAACCTGTTAGAATCAATGCCAAACATGCGCCAAATATCGCAACACCTGTTACTGGTACCTTGGCATAAACTGCCAATGCAAATCCTAAAATAAAGAAAGTAACATTATTCTTGTTAACCATCATCTTCAATAGCAAGGCAAATCCATATGCTGGTAATAATCCTGTTGCGATGCCTAGTCCATTGATAATAAATTCTGGAATTGCATCTAATATTGTTTTAATCATCGGACTTCCGAGAATATAAGAAATTCCAACAACTAATCCAATTGGCAAATTAATTGAGAAGAATCCACCCCAAATATTCATTCGATCAACACCCTTAGCATTTCCAGCTGCAGCATGTTTATCAGCCCTATGTACAAAGTATGGCAAAATAAAAATAAAGCAAAGATTCTTAATTACCAATACAAGTGATGCAATTGGAATACCTAATGTCAAAGCAACTGCAGTACTCTTACCTGCACCTATCGCAAATGCCGTTCCTAACACACTACCAGAAATAATTTCTGGTGGAATTGATGCACCAATTGAAAAAGATCCTATAAATGCCAACTCTAAGGTGGCTCCCATTATAATGCCTTCTTTTAAATGACCTAATGCCAATCCCGTTAAAGTACACATTACTAACGGCCGTGATAGCATAGATGATCCCAAGAAATACTCACCATTTCCCAGCATGGCTATCAGGGCTAACACAACTGCCATAAAAATTGCTCCCATAATACACTCCCCCTAAAAATTTTTATGATTATTTTTTAACAAATTCTTGTCGATCTTCATTTGGAACCTGTTGTATATAAATATCAACATCTGATTGTTGAAGTTGCACAAGTATTTCTTCATCTTCATGTGTTAAATTAATTGTTTTAGAATAATTAACCGTATTCTCCCCCGCTTTAGTTCCCCCTAAATTCAATGTTTTAATACTATCCTGTGTACCTTTAATTAATTTTTCTGCGTCAGCAACAGATTCAACGACAATTAACATTTTATATTTATCCGTTGCACCTGATTTAATTGCTTTAATGCTATCATCGATGGACTTCATCACTAATTTTGCTTTATCTGGCTTAGCCAAACGAATAGCTGACTTTCTAAAATCATCATTTGCTACTGCATCATTTGCTACTAAAATCGTATTTGCTCCCAAACTGTTAAACCACGAAACTGCAACTTGTCCATGTAATAGTCGATGGTCCACGCGCACTAATTTAATCATTACAACCCCCCACTGATTTAAAATCAGTTAAAATCTATTGTATATTTTACTTTTAAAGCATCTTGTATTTTTACTTCAATCGCAATAATTTGTTTATCACTATCAGAAAACATATTTGTAATCTTAAATAACGGACTACCTATTGCAATATCTAATAATTTTGCTTCTTCTTCTGATGCTTCAATTAATTGAAAATCTTGATATAAATCCTGAACATCTAATTTGCCTGAATTAACTACTTCTAAAATAGGTGTGACTTTTAACGTATTAATATCAAAATCCGGAAAATAATCTAATGGTAACCATAATTTTTCTAACAAAGTACTTGTTTTAGATTGATTCATGAAAGATACTGCATAGAGTAATTCATCATCATTAATATCAAATACATCTGCAAAAAATGGGTTTGCTTTTCTTAAAAAAATATCTCGAATAAAAATTTTATATTCTTTATTGATATCTGTTTGCTTAATAATGCCTGCCATATCAAAAATTGTTTGATTTGACATACTTGGAGCAACAAACAAGCCAATCCCCTTTCGCCGAATTATCTTTTTATCCGCTACCAATAAATCAACTGCTTTTCTAACAGTTGTCCGGCTCACCTGATATATTTTTTGTAACTCCCCTTCGCTCGGTAAAACACCCCCCTTTTGATATTCACCATTATCAATCTTACTGGCTAAATCTAAATACAGCGTTTTAAACAATGTCATCGTTTGCTTCTTTCTGATAACCCAAAATATCCTTTGCCATAAAATGATACTTAAAATTTTCACCAGATAAATATTGAACCGTATGTTCAACAGGTTGATCTGATTTTGCAAAATTGAAACTTTCTACAATATACAATGGTGTCTTTTCAGCAACATCTAAATGCATTCTTATTTCATCAGTTGCCAAAGTTGCTGAGATATTCTCAAACCCATAAACAGGTACCGTATTATAGCTTTCTTTTAACACACGGTATAACGACTTATTTGTTAAATTTACTTGCGTAATATCCGAAAATTTATTTTCATCTATGTTCGTGATTTCATAAGAAAAAGGTACACCATTGCGGTATCGAATTCTTTTAATTTCTGCAATATTTTTTAAAGAATCACCAAAAAAATCTCGTAAATTTTTTGGCACAGATACTAGCCGACTATCCATATGTTCAATAGTTATATTTTCACCTGCTAATTCATCACTTAACGAAGACATACTAAGTAAATTAACATCCTTCTTTTTATTAATTTGTATACCACGCCTACTTTGAGAAGTGATTTGTCCTTCATTTTGTAAATGTAACAGTGCTGACTTGACTGTAGTTCTACTAACTTCTAACTTTTCTGCAATATCTCTTTGGGATGGTAACCCTTGTCCATCCTCACCATTCTTAATAAGTAATCTAATATACTCTTCAACCAAATTAACTGGTGTAATGTCTTTATATTTCGTCAGAGGCCTCCTGGGTTTTTATTAATCGATTATGTTCTTTAAAACTTCACCTTATTTCTATTTACACTCAAAATTAGATACATGTATTAGTTATTAACAACCCAATAATATTGTAAGCGCTTACAGTTAAATAGTCAAATAAAAAGACCTAATAGATACAAACCAAAGTCAATACCTATTAGGCCCTTTAAATTTTAAAAATTCACGCTATCTGTTTATCTATTTGTTCATTCGTGAATGACGAATACCGTATGTCATATACAAAACAAGACCAATAATAAACCAAATACCTGCAGCAATTAACGTTTCAACATGTAACTGTGTAATCAAAAATCCTGATAATAAAGCAGAAACAATTGGCATAACCGGGTATCCAGGCATTTTGTATCCGTCATGGTTAACATCTTGTCGATGGCGTAGTGGCAAAATACCAATAGATACAACAACGAATGCCAACAATGTCCCAACATTAACCAAATCAACTAACTTGTCCAATGGTACTAAACCACTAAAGATTGCAATCACAACGGTTGCAACAGTTAACGCACGATTAGGATTACCTTGCTTATTCACTTTACCAACGCCACCAGGCAAAAGCCCATCACGACCAACAGCATAAATCAAACGTGATGCTGCGTAAGTCATCGTGTACATCATCGTTGCCATTCCAATTAATGCACCAATTGTGATAATTAATGATGCCCAATTTTGACCAACCTGTTGTAGGGCAAAAGCTGCTGGATCAGCAACATTTAACTTTGAGTAATGCACCATACCAGTTAAGACTAATCCCATAACACCATATAATACAGCTGCAACAATCAAAGTACCGATAATACCGATTGGCATATTACGCTTAGGATTTTTTACTTCAGCTGCTGATGCTGATAATGCATCAAAACCTAAGAAAGCAAAGAACACCATTGAAGTACCCGTAATAATTCCCTGCCAACCAAACGCACCATTAATACGTTCTGGGATAAGGGGATGATAATTACTACTTTTAATAAAGAAGATACCAATAATGATAAATGCTAAGATGATGACCAATTTTAATACAACCAATGCATTTTCAACGCGTTTTGATTGTCGTAAACCACCACGTAGTAACAACCCAATTAATAATACAATGACAACAGCAACGATATTAACATACGTACCATTAGCTGGATCATAGGCTCCTGATAACGCCGTTGGAATTTTAACTAACGGTGATATTAAGTTTGCAAAATATGCTGACCAACCCGTGGAAACGGCTGACACACTTAGCATGTATTCCAAAATTAAGGCCCAACCTAAAACCCAGCCAATAACTTCACCAAAAATCACATTGCCATACGAATATGCTGACCCAGCAACAGGCATTGCCGTAGACATTTCAGAATATGCCATGGCAACTAAACTAGATACCAACGCTGCTAAAATAAAACTAAAAATAATTGCTGGCCCAGTTGTTGTTGCCGCAACAGTTCCAGGCAAAACGAAAATTCCTGATCCGATAACTGCACCAATTCCTAATGCCATTAAATCTTTTGCATTTAATGTCTTTTCAAAATTACCATCGCTACTCATATAAGTATTTAACGATTCTTTTTGAAACATTCTTTGCCACATTCCCATACGCACACTCCTTTTGTGTCAATCACATTAATGTCAATTTGCCCTTAATACTAAATAATAGCTGAAAATAATAAAAAACACGTATCGGATAACAAAATTGTATCCAATACGTGTACATGCAGATAATGCATATCAGGTTAACCCTTGATTTCACACACATTTGGATACTTTACCGTCATCCAAATGTTCAACGTAAATAACTTTACGCATAATTCGGATGACTAACCGAAATACGTAAAGTGACTAAACGCTTGTGTTACTGACAAATGATTTTGCATAATCTACACTTCCTTTTTTAGTTTACCTTGTAGATATTAAGCCCATTTTGTGACATTGTCAATCACTTTATGAAAAAAGTCTCATAAAAAACTAATCTACTAATAATTGATAACCTAATCGGTCGCCATATTCAAATGGCACCATTCCTCTATATGTAAATGCTGTTTTTTTAATGACATTTTGCATGATGACATTTTCTGGAAATGTATCAATCCGGATATCTCGATAACCCCGTGCACGTGCTAAATTAACTAAATCACGTGTCAAAGTTTTACCTACGCCTTTGCCACGAATGTTTGAATTAATTGTAACACGGTGAATGGCCACATACTCAGGCTCTTCGCCAACCCATTCACCTTGTAAAATTTCATATTCATCTTCTGGGCCTGGAACAAGTGATCCATAACCTGCAACTTGACCATCATAAATTAAAACAATGCCCCAGCCATTTTCAATATCACTTTTAAATAAAGCTTCGTTTGGTGCACCTTCACCTTGCCATTGTGATGCGCCTTGCTCTCCCAAGTATGCAACGCCATCTTGGAATGCAGCCCAGATTTCTGGAAAATCCTTCATTTGAGCTGGTCTAGTGTACATTAACATAATCGTATCCTCCGCGTTGTCATTATTATTGAATAATAATGGTACGTTTCTTATTTAATACCTACTAATTTATTAAATAGCAGAACATTATATTAACAAATCTAGACGAAAAACCCAATAGTTTTTAAATAAGAATTCCCCTCATTTTTTATGAGTGACTAATTAATTTAAACGATTAACGCCACGCTTTTTTCATGGCTAAAAAAATAGCCAACGTCTCTTTAGAATCTGGCAATGCGCGATGTTTTTGTTCACCTACATCAACTTGATATAACTCTGCCAAATCCTTTAATGAAATATCTTGTGGATTACCTGTAATAGCACCATGAATTTGCTGCGTATCATATAACTTACCACGGGTATCCCACTTGCCTAAATTATTATGTTGCAATCCTTCTTTAATCAATTGCACATCACCATCAACAATTGCATGGCCGACAACAGCATAATCACCCACAAATCGCATAAACCGGTTCAATGCCCGTTCCTCTGAGATACCATGATGAATCATGTCTAACGTAATCCAGCCACCCTTACTTCCCATGGCTTTAGTAATATACTTAAATGATTTCATCGCACTACCAATAGGTGGATTATTGACAATTACGGAGAACTTCTCAATGTTTTTAGTCCCCGTAATTTTAAGTGCACCAATTTCAATAATTTGATTACTACCATTCATTTCCAAGTCAAACACAACGTAATTTTCTAAATCTGTAAATAGCATGCTTTGACTCCTTCCCCAATCATAATCAATATGTCATTCTCGTTCCCTATTCCCGCTATATGAATACCTACTATTTTCTTATTGTAACAATAAATTAATCAATGCGATAACCTATTCCTGATTTTCAACATAAAAAAAGATTACCAAAGATAATCTCTGGTAATCTATTAGTTTAATGATTTAGCCCATTAAAACGTAAATTAATGCAATCGCAATTGCAACTTGGAAAATAATTGTTACCAACCCGTAACCCAAGAACTTAGCTCCTGATGACTTGATAGTTGACCACTTTAGGTTTAATCCAATTCCAGCTAAGTTAACAACGCCAAAGAAACTCGTTACTTGCTCTGCTGAATTAGTTAAAACATGTGGTAATGTTACAAACGAATTGATTAACATAAAAATAATAAACACCGTTACAAACCAGGGAATACTAATTTTAGCTTTCTTTGATGCTTTTGCTGAAGTTGTCGCTGCTGCTTGAGTTGAAAGCTTTGATGCATGATTTGCCATAAAAATAACAACAACTGATAACATAATCACACGTAGCATTTTAAAGATTGGGGCGTAAGTAACAACACTACCCCCAACCAAAGATGCAGTTCCAGCAACTTGACCAACAGATTGTACTGTTCCACCAATTAAAGCACTAACCATCATATTATTTGGTAAGATGGCTGGCCCAATTACTGGCAAAACAAACAACAAAACAACCCCTGCTAGCGAAACCGTTGCTACTGATGTACGTCGTTGATCATCAGTAGCGCCCACAGC
Organism: Weissella sagaensis; assembly: GCF_010306265.1. Lineage (NCBI taxonomy): Bacteria > Bacillati > Bacillota > Bacilli > Lactobacillales > Lactobacillaceae > Weissella > Weissella sagaensis. Next base: position 387,326 of record NZ_BLKA01000001.1, read on the forward strand.
TGGTGCGACTGACGCGATTGCACTAGAGCCACACACTGCATTTCCAGCACCCATCATCATTGCTGATTGTGGTGATACTTTAAAAACACGCCCACCAATCCACATAACAAATAGAATCGTCAAAAACATTTGTAACAAAATAAAAATAACACCGCTCCATCCAAGTGATTCCATATTTTGCAACGTGACATTCAATCCTAATAACGCAATCCCAATTTCAATTGGATATTTTTCAGCCCATGTAACACCAGCACCCCAACGTTGATTAGCAAATACAGTATTTCCTAAAACAATTCCTGCTAGCATCGCCAACGCTTCTGCACCCAACGTTGGTAAAAATGGTGATAGGAGTTTTGCAACTAAAGCGAGTACTAAAGTTAACACAATTCCTGCTACCATATTTCTCTTGATTTTCATACAAACTCCTTCAAATATGTATCGACAAAACAGTCTTATTATACACCTTATGTTTTTGATTTACAGTTTAACAGCTTAGCAACACATTAAATTTTATTGCTTATGTACTTTTTACAAGTTAATATCTTGAAAATTTTGTGAAATATCGCTAATATGGATAAGGTTTTAAAAAATAATCTTGTACATGAAAAAATACATATTTAACGATGAAAGGAACTTAAAATGGTCCAAACAAAATCGCCTTATTGGCAAAAAGTGGTAGATGATGCCCAGAAGCATCCGGCTGTTCCAGGACTAGAAAAAATACCATTCTTTACGATGGCACCAATGGAAGCTGTTACAGACTCAGTTTTCCGTCGCGTTGTTGCCAAAGCTGGTGGCCCCGATGTTTACTTTACTGAATTTACAAATGCTCGTAGTATCACCCATCCAAAGGCCAAGTTCACAGTTCAAGGACGACTATCTGTCGCAGAATCAGAAAAAATGCCTGTTGCACAGTTATGGGGTAATCGTCCCGAAGATTTTGAAGCAGCTGGTTACGATTTAAAAGAACGTGGTTATGAAGCTTTTGATTTAAACATGGGTTGCCCTGCTGCAACTGTTGTTAAAAATGGTGGCGGTTCTGATTTAATTCGCCATTTTGAGGATGCCAAAAACATCATTGCAGCATCTAAAGCGGCTGGATTAACTGTCTCGGTTAAAACACGTCTCGGATTTAACCAAATTGATACTTTTGATGAATGGATTCCATTCCTTCTAAAACAAGATATTCCATTACTAACTGTCCACATGCGCACGCGTAAAGAAATGTCAAAAGTACCTGCGCACTATGAATATATTGATCGTCTACTTCAACTACGTGATGAAATTGCACCTCATACATTAATTCAAATTAATGGGGACATTAAAGATCGTGAAGCCGGCCTTGAATTAGTACGCCAACATCCTGGTATTGATGGGATTATGATTGGTCGTGGTATCTTTGAAAATCCATTTGCCTTTGAAATTACACCTCGAGAGCATACATTGGATGAAACACTTGCCTTGTTGCGTATGCAATTGGATCTATATGATCAATTTACATCTGAATTTGGACCAATGCACTTCCAAAAGCTAAAGCGTTTCTTCAAAATTTATGTACGTCATTTTTCATACGCATCAGATTTACGTGTGGCATTAATGGACACAACTAATACAACCCAAGTTCGTGAATTACTTGATCAATTTGATGAACAATGGGCTGCTCAAAAAGCTGCTGATACGATTGCGATTACAACGAAATAGTTAAACATATTTAAGGTCCGTTAATCTGCCATTCAACATGGTGAGATTGATGGACCTTTTTAACGTTCAAAATATTTATGCTTAGCAAAAATTAAATTAGTAAAAGTAGATTTTCATTAGTCTTATTATTGGTGTCTATTAACGATAATATCCATTTATACGACGTTTAATCGTAATTAATTACTATCTGACAGGCAATGATATAATCTATATCGTATTAAATTTCAATCATACGAAGGAGGGACTTTTATTTATGAACCATAAATTATATTCATTCGCCATCATCGATGATGATGAATTAATTAATATTATTGGCGGGAAAAACTCTTGGCATTACTGGGGTAATGGTGTTTATACTAACGGAAACAAAGTTCGAACTGATTGGCATCAAGCATGGCGTTCTGTTGGTCGTATTTCATATAAGTCATGGGCAAATGGATTGGCCCATATCCGTTAAATAGCAATATGAAAAAACATATCACTGAATTACTCACTTTAATTGAGCAAAATGCTAATTCTTCAGAAACAAAAGCCGATCCAGAATTAGATGCACTCTTCAAAAAATTTAATAGCCAAAAAAATCATAATCTCAATAAAGCCTTAATTGACTTAAAAACAAATATCAATTTATATCAATTAGAACATAACTATCAAACACCTAAATTTCTTACTAGAATTATTTTGACCATTTCTGAAGTTAACAACGTTAATGACGGTGTTGGTATCGGTGCTTTCTTTTCTAATTTATGGTTTGGTCACTAACTAGTTAAAACAAAAAAGAACATGTTCTGAAAATTATCGGAGCATGTTCTTTCGTATATTTTACTTAGTTGGTTCAAAAATTAAATGCTCATTGACAAAGGCATTCAATCCTAATTCACTCAACTCGCGACCATAACCAGAGTTCTTGACACCACCAAATGGTAATTCAGGCAATGATGCCCAACCTGAATTAATAAATGACATTCCAGTCTCAATTTGAGCTGCTACGCGTTGTGCATGCTCAATATCACTTGAGAAGATCGTGTCACCAAGACCATAACTTGAATCATTAGCCAAGGCAATTGCTTCCTCTTCCGAGTTTACCTTGTATACTGAAGCAACAGGCCCAAACATCTCTTGGTTATAAATTGGATTATCCTTGGTAATATCTGTCAAAATTGTTGGTTCAAAGAAGAAACCATCCCCACCAACAGGATCTTGACGATAAACCAAGGTTGCACCACCATCAATCGCCGTTTGCACTTGCTTTTGCAACTTTTCTTGAGCACTCTTTGATGATAAAGGTGCCACATCAGTAGCCGGATCCATTGGATCACCTACTTTAGCCTTTGAAAAACTATCCTTTAACACATCAACAAACTCATCATACTTATCAGCCATCACAATAAATCGCTTTGACGATGTGCAGACTTGACCAGCATTATATAGACGCGCTCCTGGTGCGACTGCTTTAACTTCATCCCAATCAGCATCATCCAAAATGATAAAGGCATCGTTACCGCCAAGTTCCAAAGTTGACTTCTTTAATGCTTCACCGGCCTCCTTGGCAACGGCTGCTCCACCACGTTCTGAACCAGTCAAACAAACACCAGCTACACGTGGATCATGAATGGCCTTCGAAACCAAGTCATAATCAATAAACAAGTTATTGAGTGCTCCCTCAGGTGCACCAGCCTCTAAAACGATATCTGCAAATAATTGTGCAGACTTTGGACAAATTGAAGCATGCTTTAAAATAATAGGATTTCCAACAATAAAGTTCGGTGCAAATACACGAACAACTTGATATAGCGGGAAATTCCATGGTTCTACGGCAACAATAATACCCGTTGATTGCTTAATATAATGTGCATTACCCGCGGGTGTTTCCAATGGCGTATCAGCCATGAATTCTTCACCTTTTTCTGCGTAATACGAAACAATACTAGCGCATAGGTCAACTTCACCTTCTGCCTCAGTCAATAACTTTCCCATATCGTAAGTCATTGCTTGCGCTAATTCTTGCTTATGCGCAATAATAGCATCCGCAATTTTGGCTAATATATCAGCACGTTCCTTTACAGATGTATGACGCCATGATTTATATAAATCATGACCTACTGTTAATGCTTTTTCTAAATCTGCTGCAGTTGCATCATCATACGTTTGCAAAACTTCCCCAGTATATGGATATGTGGTTTTGTATGTCATAATATCCCCCTTAATAAAGACAACAACATCTTATACGCCATCATTATAACGCCAGCGTTTAGAAAATGCTTAGATAAGACTTATAAAAAAATTCCCAAGAAGTTCAAACTTCACTGGGAACATTATGAATAATATTAGCGTCGTCTTTGATGCCGATGCATTATTTTTTTACCAGGGTTAACTGATGATTGCTTAGCTGATATTCGTTTTGCATCCTTAGGAACTTCATCAACTGGATTTAAAGTTGTTAAAAATAATCCGTCTAACCAAGCAATAACAATTTGACCAACGACTAACATTGTACCAATTAAATTAAGATAAACAATTAATACCAATAACGACCCTAAAGATTGATAAAATCCGGCATTTTTCACCGTAAACTGTGCATACCAACCGAAAAAATAGTTAACAAAAATAATTAATACAACCTCAATTCCTGAACCAATAATTAATGGTTTAAACGGGACTCTTTTAGCAGGCATTGTTTCATTTAGTGCACAAATGATTAACCAAAGACCAATTAAAGTGATTAACCAACGTTGTTGTGTAATTATTTCAAGCCACTGAATACCTGGTATGGCTGCAATAATTGCTGGTAATACGGCACTAACAATCATTATTAATCCAGCTGATACTAGAATAACCAATAACCATAAAAAACTAAATACTCGCGTAAATAAACCACTTACTCGTTCCGGAACATCATATATTGTATTAAAAGATTTACGAATAATTGCAAGGACCGAACTAGCTGCCCACAGTGTTGTTAAAATTGAAAACGATAGAATTCCTATACCACCTTTTAACACTGATTCAATAATTGGTTCTAAAATCGTCATGATGTTACTAGGCAGATGTTGTGATAATAGTGTAACTAATTCATTCGCATCTATACCTACTAAACTAGCCACAGCACCAACACTCATCAAAATTGGCACCAATGATAACAACGTATAGTAAGTTATGGTAGGACCAATCATTTTAAGATTTCCACGTTGAAAATATGTTTTTAATTGTTCAAGCTGAAATTTTTTTGTCAGAAGGTGTACATCAACAAGTATTTGTCGCATACTTACTCATCTCCTTTATTAAATATATATTTCAGTATCGCAATGTTTGCTAGAGATAGCAAATATTAGAAGACGTTAATAACCCATTATTATCATTATTTTAGTATTAATTATTAATTTTAAGTATGTGAAAAGACAAAATAAAAGCGTGAAATTTTTACTTTCACGCTAAAAGGATAGAGACATACAACATAGCAGACCATTTAATTTCCTACCACTTTATTTTTGAATCCAAAAAAATTATTAGCAACAAATACAAATGAAACACCATAAGTTACAAAAAAATCAAATATAAGGATCATAATAATACCTGATAGTGTCGGCTCACTAACACTTACGATCAAATTTTGTGTACTACTATAGTGTGCCAATGCATTTATTTGTGGTTGTAGATAAATAGATAATAAATCAGCAAATAAAGAAAATAGTAGACTGATAGAACCAACAGGTACTACATTATTAGGCCAATCCTGGTTTCCAAAAACAAATGCTAATCCTAATCCTAACAAAAGTATTGGTCCATAACTTTGAACAATTAAGAATGTAAAAATATTATCTAACATATAGAGTAACGGTGACAATGTTATTAAACACGCAATTACTACTAGTACATATCCACTATTTTTAATCATTAATTTTTCCTTAAATTAAAATATTTATGCATAAATACAAAATACATGCAGACTATGTAAACCAAACCCATGCCATATTTTTGGAGTACAACTATAAATAACTCCTAAAATCATACCCAATAATAGATGGATAAATAAATTTGTACGAGAGTCATTAAATATGTCATTTCCAACCAATAACAAAATGGTCTTGTTATTCGACTATTTTGTATTAACTTTTAGCATGTATTAAAATCAACACTAAATCTTATTTCAGATAAATAATTAAGAATACACATGAATTATTTATCTGAGAAATCTCTACCTAAAAGAATGTCTTTGTAATAATTAAACCATGTTTTAGTTCCTTTAATAATTATTACTTCACCATTTAGGCCGTATTTAATTTGTTTCCTTTCATTTCCATCAACAAAGATATTAGCTACACATTTATAAAACGAACCCTCTTTAACATCTGTAGGTACGTCACTAATTGTTTTAACCGTTCCCTTTAATTTCAATATTTTAGAACCATTTTGCTTAACTATAAATTTTATTTTCTGTCCTTTTTTTAAACCTGTAATATCCTTTTCAGCAATATAAGACTCAATATTCAACTTTGTTTTCCTAGTGAGTAGAGGATAAATTTGAGCAATCGTTGTTCCTTTAGGTAGATACGTCATTCTACTTTTATTGTTAATTAAGTGTAGTATACCTTTCTTTGGTGACTTCAAGACTGTATCTTGATAATGCTGATTTGCCATTGACTGTTTAACTTCCAATTCATCTAATATTTGCTGTTGCTTATTAATTTCTTTTTGAATTGTAGCTAATTGTTGCTGTTGAAGATTAGTAATTTTATCTAATGTACTATTTTTTGACAAAAAATTATTTTTCAAAATACCTGCAATTTGAATATCGTATGAATCATTAGTTGCCTGGAGTTGTTCTATTTTTTGCAAGATACTGCTAATCATGTTCTCTTTAATCTGTACTTTTTCACTCATTATTTGAGTGCTTTTGAATTGCGCATAATAATCATCATAAATAAATTTATATTGATTGTCAGCATCCATTTTTGTGCTTTTTGTAACAGCATCCATTATAGATTTGAAATCTGATATTTTGTTTTGATTGTTACGTTGTATTTTTCTTAAAACATCTATTTGCTCATTAAGTTGCTGATTAGCTATTTTTTTATCAATTTGTTGTTGTTCAAACTCATTATTTAAATTATTAATTTGAGAAATATAACCATGAAACAAACGATCATATCCAAATTTATCGACACCATTAAATTGATTACGACCGTCAATAATACTTCGCTTATATACATTAAGACTCCGTAGATGCTCTTTATGACTGATTATTTTTTTATGACCGTTTTGGATTTCACTCTTTTCATTCTCATTTTTAAAAGTAACTAAAATATCCCCTTTATTTACTACTTTATTTTCTTCTAATTGATTAGTATATATCATATTATCGCTGGTCGATTGGACATCCGTTATGATTTTTTCTGGAATAATCGCACCACTAAATTTAGCAATAATTTCTCGTTTCAGAAAAAAACTAAATAGTACAATGAAAACAATTAACAATAGAGTAGGAAAAATAATTAAAGTTGGAAAATTCCGATACCGTCGTTGATAAAATTCACCACTTTCCAAATCTTGATATTCAACCATGCAAACTCCTTAATCATTAAATAATGATGCATAATAGCCATCTGATTGTAGTAATGTATTGTGTGAACCGTCTTCAACAATCTTTCCATTTTGCATGGTCAAAATACGATTAACACGTTGTGATATTGTTAAACGATGGGCAACAAAAATTATTGTCTTTTCTTTTAATATCAATAGATTATCAATAATTTTTTTCTCCATTAGGACATCCAAATTACTCGTTGATTCATCTAAAACAAGAATAGGTGAATCAACTAATATAGCTCTAGCCAAAGCAATGCGTTGTTTTTGTCCACCTGAAATGTTTCCACTTTCTGAAATCTCAGTCCAAAATCCTTGTGGCATTTTTTCAATATCATCTTTAATTTGCGCAATTTCAACCGCATTAATGATGTCTTCTTGCGTTGTACCAGGCTTAGCACCCAACAAAAGATTATCCATTATTGATCCTGAAAAAATAAACGGTTCGTGAGGTAGATAATTAATATACGCTCTTAAATCATGTTTATTAATGTCATTTAATTTCGTTTTATCTAGTAATATTAGACCACTATCAGGCTCAAAAAAATTAACTAACAGTTTAGCGAAAGTTGACTTACCAGAGCCACTAGTCCCAACTAAAGCTATTTTTTCCCCAGGCTTAATAAGCAACGAAATATCATCAATAACAGGCAACCCAAACCCATACTTATAACTAACATTTTCAACAATTAAAGAACTATTTTGATGAATTCTGTGTATTCCTTGTTTGCTATCTTTAAATTCAGAATTTACCAAATAAATTTCATTTAACCGGTTATTAGCAACCGATGCTTGCTGAAGTTTTGTTTGTAAATTAATGATATTTTGTAATGGGTCAGTAAAAAATCCTAATAGTGCATTATACGTAAAAAGCTGACCGACACTAATTTTATCAATCATCACAAGTTGAGCACCGACCCACAAAATCAACACATTTAAAGCAAGGTGCAATAATCCTTTTATAGCATTTTGAATGGCTTCTGTTTTAGAATACAAAAATGCTTTTTCTAAATATGCAATAAATTCATGATCAATCTTACGATAAGCTACTGCCTCACTGTTTAGAGCCTTAATCGTCTCAATCCCATTAACATCCTCAATAATTGAAGAACTTAACATTGAACCAGCTTCCATTTGATTATTATTTAACTTTGAAAAAGGGCGCATAAATAACCAAATAACTAAAAAATACGCCGGAATAGCAAGTAAAGAAATTAAAAATAAAGTTGTATTTTGAATAGCCAGAACTGTTCCAATGATCACTAGAATTCCTAAATCTAAAAAAATTGATATCATAGTACTAGCTAATGCTTCAATAATCGTATTGGCGTCAGTAAAACGACTAACAATTTCACCCGTACGGCGCGTTGAAAAGAATGACATTGGTAATTCAAAAATATGTTTTATATACGATAAAATAATATCAATTGAAAGGCGCTGCCCTAATACAATTAACAGGTAATCCCTCGCATAGGACAATAATTGCTGAATAACATATGCAAAAATCAATCCTAACGATACAACACCTAAAGTGTTCTTCATATTATTTGGAATGTATACGTCAATAATTGTTTGTAAATAATATGTTCCAAAAACACTGACTAAAGTAACTAATAAAGCAGCAACAATTATATTAATCATTAACAGTTTTTGACGAAAAATTATGAATGCTAATGAACCTAAAGACTGCTTTTTTTCTTTGACAGGTTTGTAACTTACATTAGGCGCAATAAAAATGGACACACCGGTCCATTCCTTGTTAAAATGCGCTTTAGTCATTTTTATTTTACCCACGGTGCTATCTGGATCTGCAATTAATAACTTATCACCTTTGGCACCATAAACAACATAGTAATGTGGATATTTTCTTTCTTAATTACATGCGCTATAAAAGGATAAGGGATATCTTTTTTATTAAATAAATTTAAATCGGCACGTATAGAAACTGCTGTAAAGTTTAAATTTTGAGCTGTATAAACAATTCCTAAAGCGGTTGTCCCTTCAGTATTTGTTTTTGCCATATTACGTAATTTAGCTAATGATAGTTTCGTGCCATAATTTGATAAAATCATAGCTAATGCAGCAACACCACAATCGGACTCATCAACTTGTGGTATGTAATTTATTTTTTTCATAATCACACAAAATTCTCCAACCATTAAAAAACTAAAGTAGTAAAGCTGGAAATATCGAAATCATATTATAAAAAATATGTATATATATACCACCACGTAAAGAATTCGTAACTTTCCATGCTTGAATCATTGGTATATGCGATAGTCCTGCAATAACACAAAAACAAATATTAAAATCATAGGCGTATAAATGCATTAAAGAAAATAACAAACTCCCAATAAAAACACTAAATATCCATGAGTAATTCCATTTTTTTAAATAAGAAAGCATTGGTAATATGACGCTAGCTAATAACAATTCTTCCCCCGTCATCTCTATTAGTAACAAAACTAATAAAATTAATTTTGTTACTATATCCGCATGAACTAACTGAGTGATATATCCATTACCAATTACATTGTCTGTATTTTGAAAATCAAACATCACCATTATCCACACTAATACTAATCGTATTAAAAAAGCTAAAACTAATAACCGAACCATTTGCCATAAAAAAGGTTTATTCATTGGTTTCAATAATAAAAATACCTGTTGACTACCAAACATCAATAGTAACGAAATTATACCTCCTAAAAAAGATGTCAGTAATCCAACGTACGGTACAGTAACTGCACAATAAAAGCTAAACGGAATGATGAAAAAATATGAAAGTACTACTTTAGAAGTAATTTTAACTAAATTCATTTTTTATTTTATAAAAGTCAACATTTTAAATGTTCATAACATATCTGAGTTGGATTACCCAAATGCTTTTAAAAACCCTTTTCCAAAACTAACAACTGGATCCCCAGCTTTATGCCATAACCACTGCCTAACAGGATGTTTTGCTCCTCCAGAAATATTAACTAACTCGGCTTCACTCACTGCTTTATAATTCTCATATACAAATTTATCCATAACACATCTCCTGTTTACTAATGACGTCGTTTAAAATTTCCGCCTCGTCGAATACCTGACACCGTCGAATACACATTAACTACGATTCCCAACTTATGACCAATATCATATGCAACCTTATTTAAACCACCACTAATTACCATCAATTCTTGCGAATTCATTGTTTCATAAGAATCCAACATTTTAATTGCTTCATGCATATCTAATCCTCCTTAAATAAATTGGAAATTAACTAACAGCAAATACCATCGTTAAACTTTTTGCTAAAAATCTAACGATGGTATTTAACGCTAGTTCTAATTAATCTTTGTATAAACTACTATCATTTTATTGACAAAATGTTGCATAACCAACAAGTGCCCCACCAATATATGTCACTGGACCTCCAGTAGCACCGAGCATTGCACTTCCTATAGTTCCTGCATAGCACTTACTCCAATTTTTCTTCTTACCTTTACCACCAACGATTGTTGCCATTTCATCAATTGTTAATACTTGATATTGATTTTCCATTTTTATCTCCTAATTCTCTACCACTATTTAATACTTCAATTACAATTTCTAACAATACATAGTCATAAAAACAAATGTTAACTGCCCAATTTTAAAATGTTTCAATCACTATCTACCCAAGACTATTATTTATTTTCCGGTACGTCCTAACTTCCATATAAATAACAATAGCCAAAGCCCCGTAAGTACGAAAACTTTCTTCCAACAAAAATTGATCTGTTTTAATTAAATCAGGAACACGACAACTAACGATAAAGAGCAACAAATGCAATGGTATTAATCGACTATATTTATTTGAAAATATCATTTTACTTTTTCATATACCATGACTGTACCGATATACTACATTTCCTCCTTCCACACTCCTAATAATAAATTTAATTTACAAATTCAGATAAAAAAGAATTTAACGTTAATTTCTCACTAGTATTCGTTGCTAATTTATAATTTCTCTTGTCGCCAAATTTCTTTAAAGCGTTGCTTCTTTCGCACCGATATTGGGCAAAATAAGTCTTCATGACTACGAAAGTAAATTCGATTAGCTTGGACATCAACATAATTAACAGCTGATAAATTAACAATAAACCCTTTATGAGAGCGAAATAACGTTGGATGTCTTTTTTCAATATTGGATAAGGAATCATTTAATTCAATCGCTGCGTTTTTTGTATATAAAATAACGCGATTAACATAATTTGGTTTAGAGGCGATATACAGTATTTCAGACATCGGCACATCATAATAACAATTCTGTAATTTATACACGAATTTCTCTGGATTATTGTACATATGATCAACGGTTCGTTTTAAAGCGATATTAATATCTTTACGGATTGCTTCTTCAACCAAATCATCGTTTGTTAAATCAAAAATATAATCTAACGGTGCTAGCCGATGTTTCAATATTGATGATAACGGTTCTTCACATGCAGCAATAAATACTAGATTAGCCGCTGGTAATTTTTTCCTGATATATTTTCCTAATCTAATTCCTTCGTCATTCGTAACATATAAAAAAAACAAAAAATTTTGATGTGAGCTTGTTTGAATGACATTCTTTATTCGTTCAATGTCAGGTGTAGCAGTTTTAATAGTCACCGCTAATTCCTCAAATTTGGTATATCGTTTAATAAAATTAGATATCCAAGTTAGTTGTTGCTGCCCATCTTCTAATATTATTATCTCTAACACAAATTTTCCTCCATCATTGACATTGCCTATTACATTAATTATTGATATTCAATAACTGGTTATATAAAAAGACAAATCTCAGATTAAAAAGTCCACTAAAAATTGTCTTAATATTTAAATTTAGTCAAAACTCTAACCCTTCTTACATACATCAATTAATCTTAAATTGATTTATTCACTTACAACCAAAAAATATTAAACGTTACGTTTTTATTATTGAACGCAAAAAAGACTACTTTCTGTATAAGTAGTCTTTTAATTAAATGTTTCACGTGAAACATTATTTATTTGATTTTTGCTTATTATCCTTCACATAATTCCAAAAACTACCAATGGCTGATACTAAATCAAAGCCTGGCAAAATGATAATGTACACCCACAACGAAAATGAATCACTTGGTTTAAAAATCAAGTACCATATCACGTCAATCATTAATTGCATAAATAACTGTTGCGGTGTTGCGCGAAAAAATGTTTTTCCAAAAGCACCTAGCATTCTTTAACCTCAATTTATAACCATTTTTTTAGAAAAGCAGCTTTAATTGCTGTGTTTTCTGGTGTCATATAAGCACCCGGTCCATGACCTTTACCGTCAATAACATGAATTTCAGCACGATCATCACTCACAAAATTACGTGCTGCTGCTATCATATTCACTGTTTGTTGGTATGGCACAATCACATCAGCAGTACCAACAAATGCTAATATTGGTGGCATTGTTGCGCTGAAATATGTTGCTGGGTTGTATTCCTTAACCTTATCTGGTACATCTTTTGGTGCTTGTTTATTAAACATCTGCCCTTCAAATGACTCTGCTGTTCCAGTTTCAGAATAATTTGGTACAACGCCACTTTCTTTAAACTGTGGCACAAACTTGTCAAATTCATACGGTCCGTAAAGCGCAATAATTGCATTTACTTGTTCAGATTCATCCGCATTTTCACCAAACTCACGATTAGACATTTCATCTGCCGTTGCCGTTACCCCTGCTAATAAAGCTAAATGTGCACCTGATGATTCACCCATTAATGCGACATGATCCATATCAAGTTGATACTCTGTTGCGTGTGCCCGTAAGAAACGAATTGCTGCTTTAACTTCATAAATTTGTGTTGGAAATGCTGCATCTTGAATCCACGTGTATGAGATACTTACAACTGCATATCCTTGATCTAATAACTTTAATGCTGGATCAAGCTTGTGCGAACTTTTGTCACCAAATACTAATCCACCACCAAATACATCCACAATAACAGGGAATGGTCCTTGGCCTTCATTTGGTAAATAAATATCTAAATCATGACGATCACCAGCCATATAAGCGACATCTTGCCATTGTTGTTTAATATAATCTGTTTGTGCAAACGTCCGTGTATAAGGCCGTTCAATAAATTTTTCTGCCATTTTAGTAAGCCTCCTATTAGAAATAATAAAAAAGGATAGTTGCCTATCTAACTATCCTTCATAATACACTATTTTTTAGTTTTTATTCGTAAACTTATTACAATCATAATGACAAACCACACAATTGCTAATACCGTTGTTGGCATTGTATCCTTCGTAAAGAGTAAAATCAAAAAAATACCAATCAAGAATGCAATTGTTAGATAATCCGTAACCGGTGCCCCAGGCATCTTAAACAATTGCTTTCCTTTTTTGAAATCATCCGTTTTACGGTACTTAACGTGTGCGTAAACCAAGACTGCATACATCACAACAAACGCAGCTGATGCAATTGACGTCACCAAATCGAACGCATTGGCTGGGAAGAAGAAATTCAACACAACAGCTAATGCAACCAGTAATACTGAAATATTAATCGCATTATTTGGAATATACCGCTTATTTATTTTACCAGCATATCCCTTACCTTTTGATAACGAGAATAACATACGACCTGTTGTGAAAATAGCACTATTTAATGATGATGCTGCTGCTGTTAAAACAACAAAGTTAATAATACCGGCAGCTCCTGTAATACCAATTCCTGCGAACACTTGAACAAAGGGTGATTCACCAGCATGATAATTTGTCCATGGTTGAATACTCATAATGGCAATTAAAGCACCAATATAGAAAATTAAAATACGAACGATAATTGAGTTAATTGCTTTTGGAATATTTTTATAAGGATCTTGCGCTTCAGCAGCCGTCATCCCCACAAATTCAATACCTAAGAAAGCAAAGAATACCATTTGAAAGGCTGCCAATAAGTGACTACCACCATCAGCAATAAAGCCATGCTGCCATAAATTACTAATTGAAGTAACTCCTGATGATGTTTTGGTGTGCATCACCATCATAATCACACCCGTTGCAATCATAGCAACAATGGCAATAATCTTAATCATTGAGAACCAAAATTCAGTTTCACCAAAGGCTGCTACGGCAATAATATTAATACCGTACAACATGGCTAAAATAATCAACTCCCATATCCAAATTGGAATATTTGGAAACCAAAAAGACATATAAGTTCCCACCGCTGTTAATTCAGCCATGGCAATCGTAATCCACCCAATCCAATAAGTCCATCCAATGATAAACCCGGCTTTAGGTCCGACGTATTTTTCAATAAAACCAACGAATGTTGCGCGGTTAGGATCTGTTAGCAACAGCTCACCTAACGCTCGCATCATCCAAAACATAAACATCCCGACAATTGCGTAAACAATTAAAATGGCTGGCCCAGCTGCACTAATTGAACGACCTGCCCCCAGGAACAAACCTGTTCCAATTGTTCCACCTAAGGCAATCATCTCAACATGGCGACCAGTTAACCCTCTGTCTAGTTTCTGTGGGGATCCTTTTTGTTGTGACATCTTCACACTCCCTTTTTCATAACGACATCATGTTTACGATATTTTAAAAATTTCATATTAACTAGTATATAAGAAATTTTATAATTTTCAAAATTTCATTTAATTTTTCCATACAATAATCATTTAAAAATAAGTCGCTACATTATTTTTTATTAGTATAAAAATGAATGATACATTATGAAAGCATTCATCCAAAATTAATATTAAATGCCAAAAAAATAACCGTCTTAACTTATTAAGCCGACGGTTATTTTAGAATAGATTTTCATCTAATAATTTGGTCCTGGAAAATCTGTTGGCGTTTGACTCTGCAACCGTTGCAATAAACGATACAAAATACCTTTTTCCAGCATCGCTGCCCACATACCTTCAAGACGACGTTCACCATGGATAACAATTGAAGCAACAGCACGCAATTCTCTAAAATCAAGACTAGTCCGCGCAATCATATCTACTTCTTCTTCACGTAGTTGATTTAATCCTTTTTGATGTAAGGTACGATCATAATTTTGATCATAAAAATCAGACCATTCAAATGCTTGCACTAATGCCAACATTTGTTCATCATAAACCGGATGCATTGTCATATGTTCATCTGTCACCCAAGCTACTTCTTTACCTGTAGCATCAGCTAAAAACGAATACCATTTTTCAAAATCAAAGGGATGTTCTCTTCTCATATTTAACTTCCTCCAGCGATTAACATTTCATTAACCTAATATTTGCTATTTTATCACTTATTTAAAGTTAGTTAATAATTAATTCTGGAAAAAGCTCATTTATATTAACCGGTTCAGTCACCCGTTCAACATGATCACCCACACTTAGCACAATGTGATTGCTATCATATTCAATGACTCGTACACCAACAGTCAGAGCATCTTTAACAACACCACTCAATGGATTAATGCCAAAATAATCAGCAAATAACGCTTGCTCATTCTCTTTAAAGTAGCGTGCACGATCATTACCTAATTGCGTTGCCCAAACCTCCATCGTCGCTGCATCTGGTGCTGCAGCCAACATCTTGGCTGCTGGTGTTTTACTTGGTGTTAACACGCGATCCGTTATTAATGACAAGCCATCATTAAAACGCATCCCAAAATGATCGGCTAATCGCGAAATTTCTTGCATAATCACAAGTACTGCATCTTTATTAGTTAAAGCATCAGTGGGTTTTTGTAATGACACTTCATTAGCCGTTTCGTCTTGTCCTTGCAATACCTCATCACTCAACTTTTCATCATTAATGATGAAATAAATTAATAATAAATGAATCAAATTCAATTCATTTTCTGATATACCAGCAATATCAAACGGATTTGTGTCCACCAAACGAATTTCCAAATAATCCACGCTTGGATTATCGGCTGCTATTTTCTTAAATCGAACAGGACCATAAATTTCATGTTCCGAAAATAATTTTCCTTCAGCTAATAGCTTTTCAATTTGCCGCTTGTATTTTTCATAGTCACCAACATACGCTAATTTTTCACCACGATCATTAACAAAACCATATTCACTGGTCCGTAACGAACGAACTGGTTGGCTAAACTGTGGCGTTCTTGAATCAGTATCATTTAAATTAAATGGCGTTGCGCCAAACAAATAGTTGAACAACCATTGATGTGCAACTATTTGTTGTCCCAAATGAAAGTAAACTTGATCTTTAAACACATTAAAATCAGCCGCATCACTTGCTTGAAATAGATGCTGTAATAAATCCTGTGGTAACGAATAATTTAAATGTAATCCGGTCATTATTTCATGAGTTGAACCATATTTATGCATCAACCAATTACGATAGTCTTGCATCCAGGTACGTTCAAATTTTTCATCTAACCATTGTAAATCGTCTTGTTTCAATTCTGGTGGCATGCTTAAAGGCCAAATCGATTCATCATCCGCCATGTGATGACGTAAAACCCACTGTAGCTGTAATAGACGGTCACGCGCTGTTTCAAATGAATCTACGGGTTCCGTCACCAACTCTGCTTGCGTTTCACTATAATCCGTTTGTAAATATGGATGCATCCGTCTTGACCCAAGTTTAGCCGAATGATCAATTCTACTTAGACGCCCCGCCTTAGACACTCGGTGCGCTTCCAATTCAATACCAAATTTTCCACCAATTAAGTCTTTATATAAGTTATTAGTTGCGATTATCTGTCCTAAATGTAAATCATCTGCCATAATCTTTTACCTCATTAAAATTGATACCAAATAAAAAAGGCCTTGCGTATATGGAATATACCACACACAAGCGCCAATTTCATTATTTTTTATGATGCCTTAAACTGTTGTATCAATTTCAGATTCATCTTCTTGTGATACGACATCATTATTTTGATGTAATCGCCAAAGTTCCCAGGCATAAACTGTAATTGTTCGAATAATGGCATAGAAAGGTACTGCTAAAATCATCCCTGCAATTCCTGCAATATTTCCAGCTGCTAATAATAAGATAATAATTGTTAACGGATGTATGTTCAATGAAGCTCCCATGATTTTGGGATAAATCAAATTACTATCTACCTGTTGCACAATTAGGACAACTATAATTACCCATAAAGCTTGTAACGGTGAATAAGTAATTGCTACAAACAAAGCTGGAATCAAACCAATATATGGTCCAACATAAGGAATAATATTGGTTACACCTGCAAACACGCCTAACAACAATGCGTAATTTTGACCAATCATGAAATAACCAATCGTTGTAAAGAAACCAACAAATAACATTTCAATTGCTTGTCCACTAATATATTGGGCAATCGTTTGATTTAAACGACTTAAAACATCTGAAATACGGTCTTGTTGTTTGCTAGGAAAAACTCTTTGAATAAACGGTGATAGTTTATGACCATCATTTAACATATAAATCGTCATAACAGGTACTGTAATTGCCGTAATCGTCACATTGGTTAATTTACCGATTACTGAACTTAAGCTAGTTGCCATCCCCGCTACCACGGTTTGACCAAATTTTTGCACTTCATCTTGTATTTTATTAAAATCTAGTTTAATGCCATACTCTTTTGCAATATTAATTTTACTAATTTCATTAACTAGTTGTTGAATAGTATCAATTAATCCTGGAATATTACGTATCAATCCAGTAATTTGATCCACCAATGTTGGTAATAGCATTAATAACAATGCAATTAAAATACCAACCAACAATAACATAACAATTGTAATCGCCCAACTGCGGCTCACATGCTTGACTTTACCCAACGGAATCTTTTGTAAAAATACCACAATTGGATTCAATAAATAATATAAAAAACCCGAAATGATTAATGGCACAAAAACAGCCCCTATAAATTGACTAATGGGTTCTAAAATAAATCGTAGTTGTGTCACAACTAAAATCAATAACGCAATAGCCAATATTTCAAGCGTCCAAAAAAGTAATTTGGAACGTTTTAAGTATGCTAACACTTCGCACCCTCACTTTCATTTTTTCTAATTATACCAGATAATCGCACCTGCAAGCTTTTCTGGCACTAATAATGACTATCTTTAATTGTGAATAAAGTAACAATCAAATTAAGTTTAAATTAATTTTATCCACAAACTTATGCACAAGTTTTCCACAGGGTTTAAAAACTAATACCGTAAAAAAAGTGTCAACCTCACCAGTTACATCTTGGTAGGTTGACACTCTGAAACAAGTCCTAAAAATTAAATTTTATTAATTAAAAAGCAAAGCTAATACTAGACCAATCGCCAACGTGATTGAAATAACCACGGCATTTTTAATTGCGAATGGAAAATTAGGTTTAATTGGATTTGCTTGAAAAGCATGTACGTTTTTCATTACAATTGGCAATGATAATAATGCTACTAAAGCTAACCAAGGCAAAATACCAAACAAGACTGCAATAATCAGCATCACATAACCTGCAATATAGATCCAACCGAATGCTTTAATGGCCCGCGGCTTTCCCAAATGCCAAACCAACGTATGCCGGCCCTCAGCAACATCTTCTTCATAATCACCAATATTATTAGCTAACATAATATCACCAATTGCAAACCATGCAATCGCTGAAGCAATAATCGCATGGATAACCAACTCACTATTAAAAGTTGGTGCAATATTAATATATGTCGCGCTCAAGAAAATTAAATAACCCATCGTTAAACCAGATGCTAATTCACCAAATGGCGTGCGTGATAATGGTAATGGCGTCCCAGCGTACCAGTAAGTAACAATAAATCCAATGATACCCATGATAAATAAAGGCCATCCTGTTTGGAACGCTAACCATAGGCCACCAACAGCCGCAATCAAAATTAAAACGCCTAGCGTTAACCATGATTGACGCTGTGAAATACCACCATTACCAACAATGTTATTCACACCATTTTTCCATTCATCACTTGTTGCTAACTTAAAATCTTGAATATTATTCCAAACATTTGCCACCATTTGTAATGAAAAGACAACAATTGCAAATAAAATTGCATACCCAACATTAAACTCTCGATATGTAATGACTGCATATAGATTACCTAGCACTAACGGTAACACGCTCGCGACCAACGATTGCACTTCAACAAATTTCAACCATGTTTTAATAGCCATTTTTTCAAAGCCTCCTAAAAACTCTTAACAACTCAGCTTACATTAAAAAAACCAGTCATGCAATGTAACATTGCTTACTGGCTACGATAACAATTTATAATTCACGAAAACTGTTTTGATCTTCATGCACTGCAATGTCTTGCGTAGTTACCGAGTCAACTCGGCCATACGGTGAGGGGGATTCGCCCACTTTAGCCACAAAATCTGCCATCACACTTTCTTCAGCTTGCGCTTCAATATGAACTGACCCATCGTCCTTATTCCATACAGCACCTACAACGCCCATATCTTTAGCCAACGTTGTTGTGAAATAACGAAACCCAACTCCCTGTACACGACCACGTACAATAATTTTTTTAGCAATTAACATAATAAACACCTCTATTAACATCAAATTCGGTAATTAAAAATAGTCTCAAAGGTAAATTCCCCTGAGACTAATATTATACCGTTATTCTATGGTTTTTTCGTCAAATCAGATCCAAAATATTTCTCTGATAGTTTCGACATTGTACCATCTTTTTTCAATTCTTGTTGTGCCTTCGTTATTTTTTTAGCTAACGCTTTATCTTTCTTGTTTACCATTGGTGAGGCAGATGTATTACCCAATAGTTTAGTCGTCTTAGCCGTCAATTTTGTTTCAGGATGTGCTTTTTTGTAAACTCCCCATGAATCTTGTGAGTTTAGCGTTACGTCTGCTTTACCAGAATTGATCAAATCGATAGCTTCTGCAAACCCCGGAACTGAAACAATCTTTGTTCCGGCTTTTTTAGCTGCTTGACCAAAGTTAGATGAAGCTGATTGTGCTGATCGCTTACCCTTTAAATCAGATGCTGATTTAATATCTGAATCAGGTTTTGTAATCATGACTGTTTTTGTATATAGGTATGGGCTTGCAAACGTATAGTGCTTTTCACGTTCTTTATTCTTACCCATGTTATTATAAACAACATCATATTTGTTTGCGCCCAAACCAGCAACTAATGAATCAAATTTTGTTTGGCTGAATTCAGGCTTTAAATTTAACTTTTTAGCAACTGCCTTTGACAAATCAACCTCAAAGCCAGTTAGTTTACCTGACTTATCACGATATGAATAGGGTGAATATGTTCCTTCCAGCCCAATCGTTAACGTGCCTTTTTTATGCAAATTCTTTTGGTACGCTGGTGTTGCTTTAGCAGAAACATTTGGTAGTGCTGCGTATGTGCCAACACTGGCTACAGTCAATGTAACAGCTGCAGCAGCTGCAATTTTTGTATATTTATTCATTTTATTTTTCCTCAACTGGTGTTTAAATTATTTTCATTTAACGTCATTTCACCGGTTAATTTAACATCGCATCCTAAAATTCATAAACATTACCTCTCTTAGTTACTGAGGCAAATAATACTCTGTTTACTAACATTTTGTCAACATTTAGCCAACTAATTAAATTTTACTTGCATTTAATTAGTTAGACCCCTAGAATAAAGTAAGTTATTAGTTTATTTATTTGTCGTTTAAGGAGTATCATTATGTTACATGCTTCATCAAATAACTATATTGCTTGTGCGAGCCTAACGCGGTTTTTGCGGTAGGTTATCTTGGTGTACACCATTTTAATAATCGTAAAAAACGTGTTAGGCACCTGATTTCATCAGGATTGTTTAACACTTTTTTTGTGTTCATTTTTTGAAAGGATGACTCATGTTTCAATTTATTGCAACTTATGCACCACAATTAATTGTTGCTGGTATTAAATATACGATTCCATTAGCATTAATTTCTTTTGTGATTGCCGTTGTGATTGCTGCTGCAGTCGCTATTTTACGATCTTATGTCCCTCATGCTACCGGATTTGGTAAGCTTGGTTGGCACATTTTAAAATTTATTCTTGGATTTTATGTTTGGATTTTCCGTTCAACCCCTATGCTTGTGCAATTATTTGTTGTTTTCTACGGTTTACCAAAATTAGGTATTAGTTGGTTGTCGCCTTCAGGTTGGTCAGCTGCCGTGATGGTTCTATCATTAAATACAGGTGCTTATGCGTCCGAAGCTATTCGTGCGTCAATTTCATCCATCCCTGATACACAACGTGAAGCTGCTGCTGCTTTAGGTATGACTGATCGCCAAATATTTTTGCGCATCATTTTGCCACAAGCAACACGTATTTCTATTCCAACATTAGCCAACTCGTTTGTTGCATTAGTGAAGGATACGTCACTAGCTTCAGTTGTAACAATTGTTGAGATGTTCTACTTATCACAACAACTAGCTGCTGTTAATTTTGAACCATTACAAATGTATCTATTAGTTGCTGTTATCTACGCACTATTTGTTACCATCCTGTCATTCCCACAACGCTATATCCAACGTTGGGCTGACCGTTTTGTGAAAGAACAAAGGTAAAAAACATGCTTAAATTAGAACATATTGATAAACGTTATACTGAACATCATGCGCTACAAGATATCAACGTCACCTTCAATCCGCATGAAACAACTGTTATTGTTGGTCCATCAGGATCTGGTAAATCAACTTTGTTACGTTCATTAAACCTATTAGAGCGCCCCGATAGTGGGAAATATACGATTGATGACCGCACAATTGATTTAAGCCAGCCGCTAACAACTGAAACTTTATTGTGGGTGCGCCGTAAAACAGGGATGGTTTTTCAACAACCACGTATGTTCGACCATTTAACAATCATGGGAAATATGATTGAGGCCCCCGTTCATGTCCTTAAGCAATCCAAAGCTCAGGCAACTAAACATGCACACGAACTTCTGGCTGCAGTTGACTTAGACAACACTGCTGACCGTTATCCTTATCAATTATCTGGCGGTCAAACGCAACGTGTTGCGATTGCACGTGCACTAGCCATGGCACCTGATTATCTGTTGTTAGACGAACCCACTTCTGCTTTGGATCCAGAACTAGAGGCGCAAGTTTTACGTGTATTAAACGACTTAGCTCACGAAAACCAATCCATGATTATCGTTACCCATAATATGGATTTTGCGCGTCATGCTGCTGATCGGATGTTATTCTTGGAAGATGGTAAAATCAATTTTGATGGTACACCAGATGAATTTTTCAATAATCCGACTGAACGTATCAACCGTTTCTTAAATGCTTTTAAATTCAATCAAAATGAAACTGAATAAATAAAAAGCCAACTAGTTAAATTACCAGTTGGCTTTTTATTATTCTTCAGACGGCTTCATTAAATTTTGTTGTATAACCGGTAGCATTTCTTGCCACGTCGTTTCAAAAATTGTTTTAAATAAATTGTCATCCCAACGCCCTGCAAAAAAAGGATGATAAAAATAGGTAAATGTCTGCATAACCGTTTGACCACGTTGTTGACGGAACGTGTCCCACGCCATTATTTTTTCAACAGCTTTGGCAAATTCTTTAAGTCTAGGCTCGATTAAACTATCGTGCTTTCCCAGCTCAAATTTATAAAAAGCTAACATTTCTGGTGCTTCAGCAAAACTGGCTTGACGACGCGTTGAAAGCAACCACAACCAGTCATGCAATGCCTGCACCCGATTCTCTTTTGTAGCTCGCTCACTAGCTTCTATGATTGGTGCATCGACGTGCAACAACCAATCCTCATCCATTTCTTGAAATAAAGCATCACGGTTGGCAAAATGTTTGTACAACGCAGCTGGCGTAATTGTCAATTTGCGCGCAACATCAGCAAGACGTGCCTTTTCGTAACCTTTTTCCATCAACACAGCCTGCGTTGCTTCAAAAATTGCTTCCTTTGTAACTTTTGACATTTTACTTTCCTTTCTCACGTTATTATCTTTAATATTATACCCAACTATATCAAGTAGATAAACTATATAATTTAGTTTATCGTTATTTTTTGTTATACTGGACAGTGAATTATCAGCTAAATTTAACTGAAATATATTTAATAAGAGGTGTAAGTATATGACCATTTCATCATTAACCGATACATTTACCTTAACTAATGGGGTTAAAATCCCAGTTGTTGGATTTGGTACTTGGCAAACGCCAGATGGGGATGTTGCCTATCAAAGTGTGCTTGATGCATTAAAGGCTGGTTATCGCCACATTGACACTGCCGCTGCTTATGGTAATGAGGCTTCAGTTGGTCGTGCCATTAAAGATTCAGGTATTCCACGTGAAGACTTGTTCGTTACCTCAAAATTGTGGAACGACAGCCACAGTTTTGAAGCTGCAAAGATTGCTTTGGATAAGTCATTGCAACTACTTGGATTAGACTACTTAGATTTGTACCTCATTCACTGGCCAAATCCATTAATCAATCGTCGTAATTGGGACAAAGCCAATGCCGAAGCTTGGCGCTACATGGAAGATGCCTACACTGATGGTAAAATTCGGGCCATTGGTGTTTCTAACTTCCAAATTGAACACGTTGAAGCTTTATTAAAGACGGCAACAATTGCACCAATGGTTAACCAACTATTTGTTAACCCTTCTGACCTAGAAAAGGATATTGTGGCCTTCAACAATGAGCATAATATTTTAACAGAAGCTTATTCACCTTTGGGAACAGGATCTTTGCTAGCAGTACCTCAAATTAATGATATTGCTACAAAATATAATAAGTCAGTTGCGCAAGTATTGGTACGTTGGTCATTACAACATGGCTTCCTACCACTACCAAAATCTACTCATGCCGATCGCATTGCACAAAATGCTGATGTCTTTGACTTTACCTTAACAGATGAAGAAATGTCAGCACTTGATCAATTAGAAGGTGTTGCTGGGACACATCAAGATGCCTCACAAGCTGATTTTTAAATTATTTAATCCTTAGACAAAGAGGCGTCAATCGATTGATTGACGCCTCTTTTTTGAATAATCATTTAACTCTTTTATTAAAATGTATATTTATACAAATTATTCATTATCTAATTCTGCAATAACCGCCTCATATCGATCATGAATTAATTTTGCGGATGCTGCTAATTTTGTTTGTTCCTCATCTGATAAGCTTAATTTCACTTCATCAACGATACCTGCCCGACCAACGATCATCGGATATGAAACATATACCCCATATTCTGCACGATAATTAGAAACAGGTAATTCTTCATGACTATCAGTTAAAATAGCTTTTGTTAATCTGCTAGCTGCGCTGGCGATACCATAACTGGTAAATTTTTTACCATCATACACCGTAAATCCGCCAGAGCGAACGGCTTCATCTAATTCTGAGAGTGGTAGATTATATGCTGTAATTGGCTGTTCCTTAACCGTGACAGTCGACCAAGCCGTAAATTGTGAGTTACCATGTTCACCCACATTATATCCATGAACTGATTTTGGATGTACTTGCAACACTTGTCCAACAGCACGATGTAATCTAGCAGTATCCAACAGGGTTCCTGTCCCAATAACACGTGTTGTTGGGGAACCAGTAAAATGTTGATACATGGTCGTGATAACGTCCACTGGATTCGTAATCACTACTAAAACACCCTTAAAGCCTGATGCCACTAGTTTTTCAGATACGCCTTTAATTTGGTGTTTTGTGTACTGCAACTCAACAAAACGATCTTTATTTGTTACCGTTCCTTGTAAGGAAATTTTACCCACTGAAGAAATCACGACATCGGCATCAGCTAAAGCATCCCAATCATTAACAACATAATTGACATTATATTCTAAATTAGCTTTTGCATCTTCAAAATCTAGTGCTTCTGCGGTTACCTTCGCCTCATTAATATCAATAAAGACAAATTCATCTACTGCTCCTTGCGCTGATAGACTATGTGCAATCGCTGCACCAACGTGTCCTAATCCAATAATCCCCACTTTACGTGCCATATTACTACCCCTCCGTTACTAATAATTCTCCAAAAATGTGCCAATGCGTTTTACGGCTTCATGCAAAACAGCCATAGATGAAGCATAGCTAATACGAATGTATCCTTCACCACCAATGTTGAAAATTGAACCAGGAATAACGGCAACTTTTCCACGTTTAGCCAAATCCAGGCCAAATTCATAATCATCTTGATTAACATTAGCTGGTAGCTTAGCAAAAACGTAAAAGGCGCCTGTTGGTTGCGGTATTTCGAAACCTAATTGTCGTAGTGCCGGCACCAAGTAGTCACGTCGCTCACGATATGCTTCACGCATCCCCTTAGAGTCCAGCTTTCCTTGTGCCGATCCCAAGGCTTCTGCCGCTGCAGCCATTGCAGGATTTGAAGCAGACGTCACTGTAAATTGGTGTAACGTTGCAACTGGTGCTATTAATTCCTTTGGTCCAACAATAAACCCGATACGATAACCAGTCATCGCATGTGATTTTGAAACACCATTTAAGATAACCGTTTGTGCTGGTAAATATTTCGCAATTGAATAATGTGGTGCATCATAGGTCAATTCAGCATAGATTTCATCAGCAATAACTGTAATATCTGTGTCTTGCAAAACTTCTGCTAGTGCAGCTAATTGTTCTGCTGTGTATGTTACCCCAGTTGGATTAGCTGGATAGTTCAACAAAACCGTTGTCAATTTATCGCCATATTCATCAATGGCTGCTTGTAGTTGTGTCGGCGTCAACAAAAAATCAGATTTAGACGTATCAACATAGACTACTTCACCACCTGCCAAAGCGATAGTTGGATCATACATCGAAAAATTAGGCGCCGGTAATAATACTTTATCACCATCATTAACAAAAGCCGTCAATGTGTCATAAATCCCTTCAGTTGCGCCTAAAGTCACAACAATTTCAGAATCAACGTCATATGATAAATCATACCGATCCATCATAAAATGTCGAATTGCCTTTCGTAATGCGATGCTTCCTTTAGATGGTGCATAGTGTGAATCATCACTTATAATACTATCAATTGCCGCTTGCTTAACATGTTGTGGAACAGCAAAATCAGGTTCCCCAAGTGTTAATTTTAAAATATCTGCTACACCACTAGTTTGATCATCAAATGCACGGATGGCATTTGGTTCAATTGCTGCTACTCGTTTATTCACGCCCATATTTTAGCCCCTATATTTCTTATATTTTACGTCCTGGATTTAAAATGCCCAATGGATCGAATACTTGTTTAATTTGTTTTTGTAGAATTCTAACATTTGCGTCTAATTGATTTGGCACCCATGCATTTTTCAAACTACCAATACCATGCTCAGCACTTATTGTTCCCCCAACCTGAATAACAAATGCCAGAAGTTCATCAATAAATCGTTGCGTTTTTTCTGGCAAAGCACCTTCTTTATCTTCCAAGATAATATCTGGGTGCAAATTACCATCCCCCGCATGACCTAACAATAATAATCGTTGATCATACTTACTTGCTAATGTTTCTGCTTTATCTGCAACCTTTGCTAATTGCCCCAAGGGTACCGCTACATCTTCAACAATTAACCGACCGTACTGAGCGCCGGCTGCAAAAATATCTTGACGAATTTTAATAATTTCACTGGTTCGTTGCTGATCTTCGGTAAGATCAATCTTTGTTGCACCATAAGTATGTAACACTTGTTCAACTGTGCTTAAAGCATCAGCTGCAGCCACATCAATTTGGAAAATCAACAATGCTTGTTCCCCATGACTTCCCAAATGGCTACCTTCATACTCATCAAGTGCTTCAATAGATACTCGATTTAAAATTTCTAACATTGATGGATTAACGCCACTAGCCTGGACCGCTTGAACTGCTTGCATTAACTCATGAATTGTTGGAAATGTTGCCAATCCTGTAACTGGTTGTCCCAAAGCAATTGGTAATAAACGCACGGTTGCTTCAACAATAATGCCTAAAGTACCTTCTGAGCCAATCATTAAATCGGTTAAATCATATGCTGCATTATTCTTAAATGTTTTACCACCCAAAGTGAGTAATTCACCGTTTGCTAAAACAACCTTTAGTCCTAACACAGATTGCTTTGTTGTCCCATATTTTAGTGAAGACATACCGCCTGCATTGGTCGCAATATTTCCACCAATTGAACTAATTGGTTTTGAACCTGGATCAGGTGCATAAAAATAGCCAACCTGACGGACTTGTGTATCTAAATCACCATTTAATACACCTGGTTGAACAACCGCAACTTGGTCTTTTGGATCAATTGCTAAAATCTTATTCATGTGTGATAAATTTAAAACTAAACTGCCTGTTAAAGCGGCAGCACTGTTAACAATTGATGTTTTGGCTCCTTGTGGCACAACCGCAATTTGATGTGTCGCGGCAAATTTGACCGTTGCTTGCACATCTGCAATTGTCGTAGCAAAAACCACTGCATCCGGCATCACCTTTGTTGTAATCTCTTGTGTATAATCATTTACGCCATATGTGGCTCTAGTCTGCTCGTCTAATGCAATTTCACCATCTGGCAATTGCAAAGGCGCAAAATTTGTCGTTGTCATATTGCTCCTCTAAATAAAAAAGTCCCGTCGCACCATAAAAATATGGAACGACGGGACGATTGAAATCGCGTTACCACCCGTGTTTCAATTTACATCACTGTAAACTGCTCACTAAGTCATGAATTACTTACATGCTATATCGCGCACACCGGAAATCACTTATATTAACTACTCATAATTCCAATCACTCCCGGGCCAAAATTCATTTGCTGAATCGATTGCCTTACACTATCTACAACTCGCTTTGCGTATTCATCACAAACTACTTACCCATTCACCGTGTTTACTCATATTATGGTAAAACGCGTATTATGAAAAGTCAATCATTAAATTAAAATAATCTCATTTATTTCACATTTAATATTAGCAATTATGAAAATGGGTACCAAAAACGACTACCTGTTACTTTGATTAATAGTATTTCAATCATGACAAGTATGACAATACCTAATAAAAACCACCAATCTTGTTTTTTAAACTTTTGCTCATAATACCAACTACGCTTTTTTTCTTTACCAAAACGTCGTAGATCCATCGAACGACTAACCTCATCAATTTTTGATAGTGATGAAAAAACAAGTGGCATCAGGATACCAAAAACACCTTTAATACGTTGCCTTAGCGGTACATTAGATGACATATCAAAGCCCCGAGCTTGTTGCGCATGACTAATCATTACAAATTCTTGCTGCACACTTGGAATATAGCGCAATGTCAAAGCAACCGCATATGAAATACGATAAGATAGACCAATTTTATTCAATCCAGCTGCAAATTCACTTGGATTAGTTGTTAGTAAAAATATCAATGCTAATGGTAAGCTGAAGAAGTATTTTGCCAATACGATGAACTCATAGAATAATTGCTCTAATGTTAATGCATACCGACCTGACCCAAATAAAATAGTCTGAGTATGAAATAATTTCACACCGTACTGTGGCGCAAATAGATAAATCAACAATAAATTCATAGCCGCAAATACAGCCACAAATTTAACAATAGTTGACACGTTTCTCCAACGAATTCCTGCAACCTGCAACCCAACAACAGCAATTATCATCAACAAAATTAAGTAACGAACATCAAAACTTAACATACCGCTAATCGTAAGCAATAAAAATATCAGCAGTTTAGTACCACCACTTAATTGATGAATAATAGACTTTCCTGGCTGATAACCAAATATATTATTCATAACCTATCCTTTCCCAATTAATGCTGTTAGCGCAGCTGGATTACTCAACCCATATTGCTGTGCTAGCTCATAAACCGTTGTTATTGATAAATCAGCCTGTTCAACTAAATGCGGATCATTTAATAAACTTGCCGGTGTTAGATCAGCTAACAGTTGGCCATCTACTAATACTAATGCACGATCAGTCGTCGATAACATTAAAGACATATCATGTGTGATTACCATTACTGTCGTATTAAATTGTTTATTCAAGTGCTTTACAAAACTCATAATAGCCTGTGCATTCGCATAATCTTGCCCAGCTGTTGGTTCATCCAAAATTAATATTTTCGGAGCCAATGCCAAAACTGCAATAATTGTTAGACGCTTTTTTTGACCATAACTTAATACTGTTATCGGCCACTCACGCATACCATACAAGCCTGCTAATTTAAGCAACTCGTAGACACGTGGCTTAAGCTCTTCTTCAGACATACCACGCAAACGCAGACCGCTCGCAACCTCATCATAAATAATTGACTGTGTAATCATTTCATTTGGATTCTGTGAAACATAGCCGATATAATCGGCTCGTGCTTTAATTGGTAAACCTGATAAATCACCAACACCTGCTAATGTCATCGTACCTGCCGTCGGTTTTATAAATCCGGCAATTAATTTACTTAGTGTAGATTTTCCTGAACCATTTTTACCAACAAGAGCCACTAATTCACCCTCATATAAAGTAACATCAATATTTTCAAATAATGATTGTTTACCGTATTTAAATGTCAGTTGTTGTATGGTTAAAATTGACTCTGCTGTTGGACTTCCCGTTTGATTCTGCCGACTTATGCTATTCTCTAATATCTGTAACTTGTCGTATACATCTGGTCCCGTTATTTGTGCCGGATTAGTAATATTAACGAGCCCATCAAATGAAACACCTGCTAATTTTAATAGTTGCAGATAGCCCGGCATTGCTAATCCATACTGCGCTAATGCTTGCGTTTTTAAAATTTCATCAGGTGTCCCATCAAAGGTGACTACACCCCTATCTAACACAACAACACGATCTAAACGATGCTGTAAGACATCCTCTAAACGATGCTCAATCATAATAACCGTCAAATGATATTTTTCTTGTAATTCATCTAACAAAGCTAACATACGATGCCCACTTGCTGGATCTAAACTCGCCAATGGTTCATCAAATAATAAGATAGGACTATCATCAATCAAAACGCCTGCCATTGCGACACGTTGTTTCTGTCCACCAGATAATGCTTGCGGTGCTACGCGTAACAATTCCTCTAGTTCCATGATTTTTGCCCATTGTTGTACCTTAGAAAATAACTCATTGTGTGTCACATTATCATTTTCCAAAGCAAAAGCAACATCTTCAGCAACCGTTAATCCAACGAATTGGGTGTCCGTATCTTGTGAGACTGTACCAATATCAAAAGAGCGCTCAAAAATAGACATATCTTTAATGTTGTGCCCATTAATGGTAATGTCACCAGTTATTTCTCCCTGATAGGCGTGAGGAATTAACCCATTAAGCAATTGTCCTAAAGTGGTCTTACCAGAACCTGATGGTCCAGATAACAACACGCGCTCCCCTTGTTCAATATTTAAATTAATGTGATGTAAAGTTGGCTCTGATTGTGAGTCATATTTAAATGTTACATCGCTCATTTTAATTGCTAATGTCATTAGCCAACTACCTCTACTATATTTTTATATGTATGAGTAGGTTTACCCTACTCAAAATCGCTTAATCTTTTTCTTTTAATGAGCCTTGCTTAACCTGTGTTTTATTGTAAGCAACGAGCAATAAGCTTCCTAAAATACCAACTGATACGAAATTAATACCGGTTGATACAAAACCTTGTAAGAACACTTTGCTAGCAGGTTCACTATAAATCAATACATCCCCTAAAGGTGCAATGACACTCCAAGCAATCAAATTGGCAACCAATTGCCAAACGTTAAACCCAACCAATTTTTTAGTAGTTAAATCACCATTAATTAGGTTCATTTTCTTTACAGCCAACCCTAAAACAACACCAAATAGTGCATCAGCAATGACCCATGTCCACCAAACAGAACCATAAGAAATCGCATCATTCAAAGCATGACCGATAAAAGCAACCAGTCCACCAACAATTGGGCCAAAAATAGCAGCAAGTAACGACAGCCAAGCTTCGGCAACGTTGATTTGGGTATTAGGAATGCCAGTTGGAATAGCAACGAATTTAAATAAAATTAAAAATACAGCGGCTCCAATACCAGTTGCAACAACTGAGCGTGTTGATAATCCCTTACGTTGTTTCATAATCTTCTCCTTTATTATAGCCTGATAAATTAATGTAAAAAACGACAATACTACACTATGTTAGCATTGTCGTTTCTCTCATCTTATCTTTATGTTCGATAACCAACATACTAATATAATAGCATCACCGTCAACATTTATTTCTTAGTAAATTTGACGATACCTTCCCAACGAGCTGTCTGTGGGAACATATCAATTGATTGGATATAATCGACACGATAAACCTTTGCCAAATCAACTAAATCACGTGCCAGCGTTGAAGCATTACATGAAACATAAACAAATTTATCCGGCTTCGTCGCTAATATTGTTTGGCGTAATGCACCGTCCAACCCTGTACGTGGTGGGTCAACAACCAACGCATCTGCAATCCAACCTTCATCAGCCCACTGTGGTATTAATTCTTCGGCAGCACCAACGTAGTAAGTTGCATTATCAACTGCATTATCAATAACATTTTCAGTTGCATCATCAATTGATTCAGGTATCGTATCCATTCCGCGCACTTCACCTGCATGATCAGCCAATGAGATACCAATTGTTCCAACACCTGAGTAGGCATCAATTAGCTTATCCGCTTTTGTTAGATCCAATGCTTTAATTGTTTCTTGGTACAAGCGTTGCGTTTGGCGTGGATTTAATTGTAGGAAGGCTCGTGGTGATAATTTAAAAGTTTTACCATTTATGTCTTCTGTAATATAGTCTTCACCCCAAATTTGACGTGTGTCATCTCCCCATATTAATGAAGAATCACCACGATTAATATTTTGATGAATTGAAACAACTTCAGGCAGTTCAGCATGAATTCGTGCGATCAATTCATCTGAATCAGGTAATGAACGACCATTGGTCACAATCGTTAATTGCACATCTCCTGTTGATTCTGAAACACGTGCAATTAATGTTTTAATCGAACCGCGATTACGACGCTCATCATAAATTGATAATTGCATATCAGCTAAAATATCACGAACTGTACGAACAACTTTTAACGTAGCTGGGTGTTGTGTTGTCATAACTGGCAAGTCAATTAACTTGTGAGACTGACGTTTGTACATTCCCACCGCTAATTTACCATTCACCTCACGTACAGGGAACTGCGCTTTGTTACGGTAACCAGTTGGATCATCCATACCAATTGTTGGTAATAATTTATAATGTGCATAACCAGCAGGCCGATATTTTTCCAAAGCTTGACGAATGACGTCTTGTTTAAATTTCAGTTGGCCTTCATATGATAGATGTGCTAATTCAACTCCACCGACCTCTTGATTATCAACCGGTGTTACACGTTGCTTAGACTGTTTTTTGAATTTAAGCACTTTTGCTTCAATAAATTTATTCGTAAAGTTAGTGACTTCAACTTCTACAACTTCCCCTGGTAACGCTCCTGGAATAAATGTGATCTTACGTTTATAGTAGCCAATTCCTTCACCGTTAATCCCTAAACGCTTAATTGTAATTAATAGCTGATCACCAACTTCAACTTTTACTGGTGCACTGTTCTGTTTATTTGTTCCACGTGAAACATGATTGTTTTTACGATCATGTGCTTGATTTTTTTGTTTATTTTCCATATTTCGTTCTACAATAGCTCTTTCTTTTGATTATAATTCATGATGAATATCTTGGAAATTTTGTTCAATAGCAAATAATGCATTAGCATTATGTACTAAATTATCCGCAAATTCTTCTGCTCGGTCAACATCTGTTTTGTAACGCAGTTCGTGTTCCAAGCTTGCCCACATATCCATACCAATCGTCCTGATTTGAATTTCTACTGGGATTGATTCAACTTCACGCGCCTTAAAAACTGGTACTTTAACCACCAAATGAAGGCTACGGTATCCACTGTCCTTAGGGTTTTCAATATAGTCTTTACGTTTAATAACTTCTATATCATCTTGTTGAGATAATAGTTTTTCAACTGTATAAATGTCATCAATATAATTTGTAATAACCCGCAAACCAGCAATGTCAAAAATATTATTTTTAACAGCATCCACGTTGGGAGCCAAATTTTTCTTTTTAATTTTACCCACCAAACTTTGTGGATCTTTCATACGACCGTCAATATGGTGAATTGGATTATGATTATAGTTAACTTCAAATTCTGCATCTAAATTTTCTAACTTCGTTAAAATTTCATGCTGGGCTGATTCATACACTTGATACATTTGTGCAATTTGAGTTAATTGATTGGCAATCCAATCATATTCACTGTCATCCCCAAGCAATTGTCGAATTTTTCTAACACTCATTGTATTTCTTTTTGAATTCATTTTTAATATTCCTTATGTGCAACATCACGCAACGTACTTATCTTATAAGTCATTATACTGAACTATTAATCATTTTTCGAAATTTTTTACTCGATAATAACTTAAAAAATGAATTTTATTTCATATTAAAAAGCCGAAATCTTACGAAAAGTACTCGTATGACTTCGACTAAATTTATTTTTTACTTGTTTGGCACTGCTGAAACCTTGATGTCACCATCAATGATTTGTTGTTTAGCATTGTTCACAGCGTTCTTTTCATCACTGTTCAAATTCTTTGTCACAACACCTACACCACCTTCTTTTAGACCATAATAAACAGTCTTACCACCAGGGAATTTATCATTTTGTGCTTGCTTGGTAATTAATTGCAAACCACGACCAATCCCCGTTAATGATGATGTTAGCGTCAAGTTATCTTGTTTACCATCTTTGGTCTTATAATCACCCATATTAGTTTGGTCAAGATCAACACCAATTACCCAAACTTTACCCTTTGAGCCTGCAGGTAACGTAGAACTTTGGTCTTTTGCTGCTTGGAAAACGCCATTACCAACGCCACCAGCAGCTTGGAAAATAATATGTTCACCTTCTGCTATTTTAGCTTTTGTTATCGTTTGTCCTTTAGCAGGATCTGAAAAAGTGCCAGCAAAAGTTGCATCTACTTTAATACTTGGATCAACTGATTTCACGCCGGCTTGGTAACCAGCTAAAAACGATTCAATGACTGAATTACGCATACCACCAATAAAGCCAACTGTTTTGTCACCAACTTCTTGTGCTTTCTTAGCTGCAGCAACACCAACTAAATATGAAGATTGTTCAGAATGAAACTTAACTGAAGCAACATTTTTATATTTCTTATTTGCTTGCTCATCAACCAAAACAAATTTTGTTTTTGGTTGCTTTTGTGAAACAGTTTCGACAGAATCTTTAAACGTATTACCAATAGCTGCAACCAAATCATAATTAGCTGTCGCTGCTTGTGTTAATTGCGTATTATAATCAGCAACTGTTTTAGGTTGAAAATAGTTATAACCTGACTTACCCTGGGTTAAGTTATTTGCTTTACCCCATTTTTGTAAACCATTCCATGCACTTTGGTTAAAACCTTTATCGTTAACACCATTCGTATCTGACACCATGGCTGCTGTAAATTTATCATTATTAGCTGCTTTTTCACCGTTCATTGATGCAACACCAATTCCTGCAATCGCAACTACTATTACGCCACCAATAATCATCATCCGACGTGAAACCATTTTTGAATACCTCCAAGTATTAATCCCTCGACCCAACCACTCACTTAAGAGTTCTTAAAAATATAATAATGTAAATTACTATAGCGGTCTCAACAAGAGAATGCAAGACTATTTTTTAGCATATTTTAAAGTGTTTTATTGAATGATAAAATCATTAGCAAAAATTAGTTTAATATGTGAAATGACCCGTTTATCAATCATTATTTTATTTACAGCAACTACGAACATTACCATAAACATGCATTGAAAATTATCATAAACTACGTATAATAGAATTATAAATTAAATGGAGGATATCATGGCCAACACAGATACACACGATAGTATTCTTGTATTGGACTTTGGTTCTCAATATAACCAACTAATTTCACGACGCATTCGTGAATTAGGTGTTTATTCCGAACTAAAGCCACACACTATCACCGCAGCTGAAATTAAAGAACTTCAACCTAAAGGTCTAGTCTTTTCTGGTGGTCCTAATTCAGTTTACGCTGATGGTGCCTTTTCTGTTGATCCAGAAATTTTTAATCTAAACATTCCAATCTTAGGTGTTTGCTATGGTATGCAACTTATGGCACATATGTTGCCTGGCGGTAAAGTACTACCTGCTAACAACACATCTGAATATGGTGAAACTGAGATTAAGGTTTTGGATACAAACAGCACCTTATTCGCTGACACACCTGAGACTCAAACTGTTTTGATGTCACATGGTGATTATGTCGGTGCTGTTCCTGAAGGCTTTACTGCAGTTGCTACATCTGATAGCACCCCTATTGCTGCGATGGAAAATAAAGAACGTCAATTATATGGCGTGCAATTCCACACTGAAGTCCGTCATACCGTTCATGGTATGAAGATTTTAGAAAACTTCATTGATAATGCCGTTCACGCTAACCGTGACTGGTCAATGGATGATTTCATTGACGAGCAAATCGCAAAGATTCGTGAAACTGTTGGAGACAAACGTGTTTTGCTTGGACTTTCTGGTGGTGTTGATTCATCAGTTGTTGGAGTGCTATTGCACAAAGCTATTGGTGACCAATTAACATCAATCTTCGTGGATCACGGTCTACTTCGTAAGAACGAAGCAAACGAAGTTATGGCAGCACTTGGTGATAAGTTCGGTCTAAACATCATTAAAGTTGATGCTCAAGACCGTTTCTTGAACAAGCTTGCTGGTGTAACTGACCCTGAAAAGAAGCGTAAAATCATTGGTAATGAATTTATCCGCGTCTTTGATGAAGAAGCTGCTAAGCTTGATGGTATTGACTTCCTTGCTCAAGGAACGTTGTACACTGACGTTATCGAATCAGGTACTAACACGGCCCAAACCATCAAGTCACACCACAACGTTGGTGGATTGCCTGATGACATCCAATTCCAATTAATCGAACCTTTGAACAAATTGTTTAAGGATGAAGTTCGTTCACTTGGCGAAAAGCTTGGTATGCCACACGAACTTGTTTGGCGCCAACCATTCCCAGGTCCTGGTCTAGGAATCCGTGTTCTTGGTGAAATCACTGCTGACAAGCTAGAAATCGTTCGCGAATCTGATGCTATCTTGCGTGATGAAATTGCTAAGCAAGGATTAGACGGCGAGGTATGGCAATACTTCACAGTCTTGCCAGGCGTTCGCTCAGTTGGTGTTATGGGAGATGAACGTACTTACGATCACACCATCGCCATTCGTGCCATCACATCTGTTGATGGTATGACAGCTGACTTTGCTAAGCTACCATGGGATGTCTTAGAAGAGATCTCTCGTCGTATCGTAAATGAGACTGCCCACGTTAATCGTGTAGTCTATGATATTACAGCTAAGCCACCTGCAACTGTTGAGTGGGAATAAAACAAATAACTTTTAAAATATTTGGTACCAATAACTAATCTTACAGATTAGTTATTGGTACTTTTTTTAATTAATCAAAAAGAAAAATAGATCAGGAAATTATTAAAGATAACTTTTCCTAACTAAAAATTCTATACAAAAAGCAGTCGAATTTATGACGAGCTCAGTTGCTTGATGTTCAAAATAAGTTGTTTTAACAAGAAAAGATGCGTTTAAATAGTTGTTGCAAGAAACGATTATTTTAACTATGAACGACACTTAGGAAAAAATGACCTCACTCCGTATAAACACCGGAATGAAGTCATTCATAAAAGCGAGTACGCCTGATTTAATTTTATAATATTTTAACCATCTACTTGACGAATTTTAGTACACTTTAAAACTTTTTTGTTCGATTAACGCAATACCAATGTTAATAAAATGACTTATTCTAAATAATTAAGCTACTAATTATCGCTAACATTAATAATGCTTCATTTAAATTTTATTATTCCTTCATCAATCGTTGCTTTACCAATTCCACATTTTAATATACTACTAAAAAGTCATAGTAGCTAACGCATTAGCTAAAACGTGAGTAAATATTGTTATTGTTATATTTCTGTCCGAATATTCATATATAATTGCTAAAAAAATTAGGTCAAAATAATAAATAACTGTGACTACAAATGTTTTCAAATCACCTAATCCCCAAGAAAATCCATGAACTAAACTAAACAGAAAAGTTACTATTAAAATGCGAATCCACTTACTAAATCGGTTTTCCTTTTTAAATATTTTAGTCAACAATTGACCTTGAATTATTTGTTGAAAAATAAGTTCCTCCGTTATCGGTGCAAATACAAGCACAAATGGTACCAATAAACAAGAAGGCACCTCTCCTAAAAAGGAACTTTGAGAAACTCCTGGATTTACGTTCAATATGCTCATTGTTAAAAAATCATACAATTCAATTGATAACAAACCAATTACAGGAATAATTATGAGCAATATTTTAGGTTTTATATTAAGCCCATTAGTTACCTGTCTTTTATAAATTTGTATAATAAAAATTGAAAACACAACATTTATCAAAATTGTCACCGTTAGACTATTTAATAAATGTAACAAATCATTCAAAAAAAAATCTAATCCGTCACTAATTACTAAATAAACTATTACTAAAGACACAAGCCATGTCGTTTTATTTTTTACCTGCATCATGCTTACCAAAAACTCTCTTTACAAATAAAATAATCCTATTAATATGAAACTATTCCACCAATATTAATATGCCATGAAATTTTTTTAACATGACGCTTCTTACTATGCTTTTTCCCTTCTACCAATGACAAGTCTTGCATGTCAATTACTTGTCTTTTTCTAGTTCATTAAACATTTGAACTCTCCTCAGTAAAAAACAGGATGTCAATAAATATTCAAAAATCAATTTGCCAATTTTATAATAAAATTTGTTCCAAAGTATTTCAAGATTTAAAAGTATACATTTTGTAAATATTACATTTTATAATTCCAGTAAATTTTGTAACCCTATTCTAAGAATCATTGATACTTTTATAAGATATTAATATTATCTTGTTCCGTTTTCATAATGAGACAATGCACTTGTAGTAATATCCATTTAATAGAGGAAGAAAATTTAGAACACTAACTACGTCCATCATTATGGGACTATAGATGTCATCCCAACTTCATTTTTTATTCTCTAATTTGTCCTTGACCTAAGATGACATATTTTGTTGTTGTTAATTCTTTTAAGCCCATTGGTCCACGAGCGTGTAGTTTTTGCGTTGAAATACCAATTTCAGCACCAAAACCAAATTCAAATCCATCTGTAAAGCGTGTTGACGCATTAACGTAAACACACGCTGCATCAATTTGTTGGGTAAATTGTTGACTGTGTTCATAATTGGTCGTGATAATCGCTTCAGAATGTTTTGTATTATGTTTATTAATATGGTTAACTGCTTCTTCTAAATTATTCACAACTTTAATTGCAATAATATAATCATTATACTCAGTATCCCAATCAGCAACCTGAGCCGGCTTCGCTTGGTCACCCAAGATTTGACAAGTTTGCTCGTCACCTCGAATTTCAACATGCTTTTCAGCGAGAGCTCGCGCAATTTTTGGCAAGAAATCCGCCGCAATTGCTGCATTAACCAATAATTTTTCGGTCGCATTGCAGACAGATGGGCGTTGCGTTTTCGCATTAAGGATAATGTCTTCAGCCATCTGTAAATCAGCTGTTTCATCAACATAAATATGACAATTGCCTGCACCTGTTTCAATAACTGGAACTGTTGCATGCTGTACAACTGTCTGAATTAATCGTGATGAGCCACGTGGAATTAAGACGTCAACATATTGATTCAATCGCATAAATTGTTGTGCTAATTCATGTGACGTCTCTGTAATCATCTGAATCGCATCTTGTGGCAAATCAAATTCAGCTAGAACAGCACGCAAAACCGCTGCCATTTTAATATTAGTCTGTAATGCTTCCTTACCACCACGTAAAATTACGGCATTCCCCGACTTAAAGCAAAGAGCTGCTGAATCAGCCGTCACATTGGGTCGTGCTTCATAAATAATACCAACTACGCCCAGCGGTACCCGTTTCTGACTAATTTGTAGTCCCGATTCCGTTGTCCAACCACGCTCAACATTACCAATTGGCTCTGGTAAGTCAGCTACCTTTCTAACGCCATCAGCAATACCAGCAAGTCGATCTGCAGTTAGCGTTAATCGATCAATAAACTTATCCTCTAAACCTGTCTGACTTGCTAAATCTTCATGATTAGCTGCCAAAATTTCTGGTGTTTTTTCTACTAAAGCATCAGCCATTGCAAGTAAAACCTGATTTTTTATTGTCGTAGACAATTGCGATAACGCTAAAGCAGCTGCTTTCCCTTGCTGACCAATTTCATTTAATAATTCTGTCATCATCTAATTCCTCACTATTGTTTTCTGCAATAAATAGTGTGCCAATTTCTTCACCATTCATAATATTAAAAATAATTGATGGATTAGCGCCATTTGCCAAAACCATCATGTGATTATGACGTAAAATATGAGCCGCTGCTTTTAACTTTGTGGCCATCCCACCTGTACCAAATACAGTGCCAGCGCCACCTGCTCTTTTTAATGAATCATCCGTTACTTGATGCAATTCCTTAATTAATTTAGCATGCGGATCTTGATGTGGATTGCCAGTATAAAAACCGTCAATATCCGATAACATGATTAACAAATCCGCATGTGAGCGTACCGCAACAATTGCAGATAATTGATCATTATCACCAAAAGTTGTCCGATGATCCAACTCATCAACTGCCACTGTATCATTTTCATTAACGACTGGGATAATTCCCCAATCTAGTAATTGTTCAATTGTATTATGAACATATTCCCGACTCTGCGGATAATCTAATACATCATGTGTCAGCAATACTTGACTAATTTTTTGACCGTAAGTAGCAAAGCGTTGTTGGTATACTGTCATCAATTCGCTTTGCCCAATCGAAGCTAATGCTTGTTGTTTGGGTATCTCTTCTGGTCGGTTTATTAGTCCTAATTGCCCCATACCAGCCCCAATAGCACCTGAACTCACTAAAATAACTTGTTTACCTTCGTTAACTAATCCTGTTAAGGTATAGCTCAATTGATCGATTGCTTGCAAATCAATTTTGCCGTTAGGATGCATTAAAGAACTTGTACCAATTTTTACAACAATACGTGAAACATTCCCCATGTGACGACTCGTCATGCGAATTGCCTCCATTTTCTATTAAGTTTTATCATAATTCTACAATAATCATTTAAAATAAAACAGCTAAAAATAAATATCTTGTATGTGACGTTAGCTTACACAATTACACTAGAAATTAATGCTTGGCGTTATACTAATTTTAAATTTAAAGGCGAAAGGATTGATAGCACATGAGTTTAGAAACATTGATAACAGAAAATCCCCAAATTGAAGATTTAATTAATCAACAACCCACTTTTTGGCGCAATCCAGACTACGCTCAAAAAGCTACATTGCCTTTTTCAAAAACAGATATTTTTGATGCCGTTGCCCGCTTAGATCGCTTTGCACCATACTTAGCAACTGTTTTCCCAGAGACAGCTGCGACAAACGGCATCATTGAATCACCCCTGATTTCATTAAATCATATGCAGAAAATTTGGAACCAACCGGCGCATGAACTTGCTGGCCATCTATATTTAAAAGCTGACAACGCTTTACCCATTTCAGGTTCAATTAA
This sequence comes from Weissella sagaensis, assembly GCF_010306265.1. Classification (NCBI taxonomy): domain Bacteria; kingdom Bacillati; phylum Bacillota; class Bacilli; order Lactobacillales; family Lactobacillaceae; genus Weissella; species Weissella sagaensis. The sequence goes on from NZ_BLKA01000001.1 coordinate 428,321, forward strand.
ATCCCGGGGTGGCATCTATGAAGTCCTAAAATTTGCCGAAGAAATCGCAATTGCACATGGGAGTTTAGCTTACATGTATGACTATAGCATTCTCGCCTCTACTAAATTCCGGAAATTATTCGCTGATTACAGCGTTATTGTTGCTTCAACTGGTAATCTTGCATTAAGTGTCGGTATCGTTGCAACCACATTTGGATTTAAAACGACGGTCTACATGTCTCATGATGCTCGCCAATGGAAGAAAGATAAATTACGTGCAAACAATGTAACCGTTAAAGAATTTAACACCAATTTCTCAGCAGTCATGCCAAAAGCACGGGCTGCTGCTGCATCAGACCCAAACTGTCATTTTGTAGATGATGAGGGTTCCAACGACTTATTTTTAGGTTATGCTGTTGCGGCCGTCCGTCTACAAAAGCAACTTAAAGCACAACAAATTAAAGTTGATCAGGAACATCCCATTATTGTTTACTTACCAGCAGGCGTTGGTGGTAGTCCCAGCGGTGTTACATTCGGGCTAAAAACCATCTTAGGTCCTCACGTTCATGCCATTTTCTGTGAACCCACCCATGTGCCTTCTGTCACACTTGGCATGATGACCCAGCTCAATAATCGTATTTCAGTGTATGACATTGGTTTAGATGGTCTAACGGCTGCTGATGGGCTTGCTGTTGGTCGACCATCCCGTTTAGCTGGTAAAGTTATGCGCACGCTTCTCTTTGGTAGTGTCACATTCCCAGATAATGATATCTATCGCTATGTTGCACAGTTACAAGACATGCAACATATTACCGTTGAGCCTTCTGCAGCTGCTGGTTTTACCGGTATTACACCAACAATCAAAAATATGCCGGCATTTAATACCCCAAACGCTACACATATTGTTTGGGCAACTGGTGGCAGCATGATGCCCAAAAGCGAACGTGATACAAATTATGCTAAAGGAAAAGCACTATTAACCGATACTTTAGCTCACGTTTAATGAAATATACTAAAAAGGACCGGTAAAGCACACATTAAAGTGGTACTTTACCGGTCCTCAGACATTTTTAAAATTTTTTCTTTAAATAATTAAACATATCCACAATTGCAGCCATCAACAGACTAATTAAAAATGATTCTGTTGTTGTTTCCCAAAGATCTTTAGCAATCTGTTTTATTTTACTCAATAATTGTTTCATACATTAATTAAACCATAAAGTATAAGCTACTTACAACGCTAATGCTGTGATTCACACATACCTATTTGCATAAAATTTGAAACATCAATGGCACAAGTTTTAAGCCACAACATGTCCTTTTTTGTATACAACCTTATCGGCTTGCAAGGCCTTAATATCTTGCATTGGATTGTCATCCAACACAATAAAGTCAGCTAATTTACCAGCTTCAATGGATCCAGCATGATCGGTAATCTTTAATAGATCAGCACCATTAATCGTTGCTGCTTGCAAAGCTTGCAAATTAGTTGCACCAGTATCGACCATCATTGCTAATTCAATTGATGAATTCTTATTGAAATTATTATAAGCAGTTCCTGAATCCGTACCCATTGCTAATTTAACACCAGCTTTAGCGGCCTGTCCAATACTTTGACGATGTGCTTTTTCAACAGCTAATGACTTCTTTACCATAAAATCAGGTAATTCATCAGCATTTTGATTAATTGCCCATGGCGCTGTCAAAGTTGGCACAATGTAAATATCTTTATCCAAAAACATTTGAATTGTTTCATCGTCTAAGAAAATAGCATGTTCAACTGAATCAACACCTGCTCGTAATGCATTTTGAATGCCTTCCGTTCCCTGCGCATGTGCACAAGCTGTTCTCCCCTTATGATGTGCCTCAATAACACCTGCGCGCAGTTCTTCTTCTGTCATCTGAACATCCCAAGGTGTTTCCCCATTAAATGATACACCACCAGTCGCCATCATCTTCACATTACGTGCACCTTTTTTCATTACCAAACGTGCAAACTTCTTAACTTCATCGACACCATCAACTTCATAACTACCATTACTAAAATGGCCACCTGTCATCGTTAGCGGATAACCAGAAGCAATAATACCAGGTGCAACTAACTCACCGCATTCTTCTAGTGCCGACAATTCAATGTCCACATCAAATACTGAACCAACATCACGAATATAAGTCACACCATCTGTTAGCAACGCATTCAAATTCTTTAATGCTAAAAATGTTGACGTTGCAGCAGTCACATCTTTATCCCCCAGTGTTGAAATCTTTTCATATGGATCTGCCACTATATGTGTGTGCGCATTAATCATCCCAGGCATTACATACTTACCTACCAAATCAACTTCTTGATCAACATCCGTAGCTGTTATAAACTCCCCAGAATCTGTATCAACAATAAAGTTAATACCTTCCTCAAAATCCGTATTATTACCTGTAAAAACATTTGCATTCTTATATAAGACTTTCATATTTTTCCCCCAAAAAAATTACAATAACTTCAAAAATACTGACGCAATAATTACTGATGCTACTGATACTGTTGCAAAACCACCAACCAACATCTTCGGCATCATATAGCTTGTTAAGTAAGATCTCTCATTTTCATCAGTCGTTAAATGACCAATAACCTCATTTGTTAACACATAATCAGCCGGAAAACCAAATAATGCAGTTAATGAAGAAGCAAATGCCATTTCTTTACTCATTTTCATAGGCTTTGACAAAACCCATGAAGCAACAAACATTCCAAAAATACCAAGTATAATTAGTACCACGATTTGAATTAGAATTGTGCCCAACATGTCTGGTGTTGTCACACTTAATTGTGACAACACATATGCCATCAAACCATACATCAACCAATTAAATACTTTAGTCTTATTCAAAATTTCTTTTTCTAGAAAACCAATTTGATGTCCAACAACACCCAGAACAAGTGCAATCACGTTTGCATTAATTGCACCATTCATCAAACCAGCTAACCAAATTGATAGCAACCCAACTACGCCAACTTTAGCTAACATAAAAGCACTAGTATTATACTTTGCTGGTAATTTAAATAATGCTTTTGGCTCCGTATCAACAGCTTCCTTCTCAGCAACTGTAACTTGTGGATTACCACGATATTCACGTAATAAGCGACGACCTTCTTTTTTCAACATCACTGATGTTAGTGGATAACCAATCATACTATGCATAATAAACATTGAGACCGGTAACGCAACTAAGGACGATAACCCAGCTGCCTTCAGACCATCCGTCATAAGTAATGCTGATACTAAACCACCCGTTAATGGTGGGATTGCTGCAATCACTGTATGCCAATCAAACAAGACGGTTCCAATTGTCAACGTTAAAATAATCGTTCCCAGTGTTCCGGACAAAGCAATCGTTACTGCGCGCCACTGGTTTAACAACTGACGTATATTCATCATAGTTCCTAAATGAACTAATAAAATCGGAATACAAACCCCAACAAATTCACCACCAAATGATGCCTTAGCAACTATATCCTTAGGTAGGATTGTCCAAAACCCAATAGTAAATAAAACTGCCGAAATAAAAATTGATGGTACATAAGCTTTAGTTAAAGATGACACCCATTCACCCACAAACATAAAAACCATAACAATTAAAAATGCCCCTAAAAATTCCATAAACGCCCTCTTTCTCATTGAAATATTATTTTATTATAATATTTTTAATTTAGCGTTTTGTAAACCATTTTTTAATAATCTTAATAAATTTCTCATTTTATTGATGTTATTATTTAAATTACATTATTATCGTTATCCAATTCCAATTAAAAAGCCTCAAAAATTTTTTCTGAGGCTTTTAATGGAAAAATACTGTATTTAATTTTTCTGTGTCAAATAACCATCCGTCATTTCATATAAATGATCTGCAGCCGCCATCAATCGTGAATCATGAGTCACAACTACGACTGACTTGTGATGTTTTACTGCTAAATCCTTTAGAAGTTTAGCAACAACAACAACACGTGAGCTATCCAGTGCTGCTGTCGGTTCATCTACTAAAATAATCGATGGATTTGGATACAACGCACGTGCAATAGCTACTCGTTGCTGCTGTCCTCCTGACAATTCACCAGGAAATTTATCCAGCAATTCCTTTATATCTAACATTTCTAACACGTTATTTAATTCATCTTCAGTAAGATTAGCTTCAGGCTTTACTTTATCAACTAATTTGAACTGATCTGCAACTGTTAGATAAGGTAATAAATGATAAGCTTGTAACACAAAACCAATTGATTCTAACCTAACTTGATCCCGTTCTTTTTTAGAAAGATCTGTATAATTCGTACCATTCACTGAGACAGTACCACTTGTTGGGGTCAATAACCCACCAATAATTGTCAAGAAGGTACTTTTACCAGAGCCAGATGGCCCCATTATTAAGTTGAGCGTACCCGGTTCTGCAGTAAAATTCACATCATGCAAGACATGCACTTTTGCTGTACCGTTACCATAAATTTGATTAACATTTTGAACAGATAATGAATCCATATTTAACCTCCAATCGCCGAAACGGGGTCAATTTTCAAGACTGACCTAACTGGTATTAAGCTACCAATTAAGGCCAGCAACAATAATCCCAAACCAACACCGCCGAGAACAGGGATATCAAAGGCAACCGGTACAGATGCTGGCATTATCACTGCTGTTAAGGCTGTTAACCCGGTTGCTATCATTAGCCCACAAATGACTAGTAAAATTGATTGTGAAATGGTTGCCTTAACTAAAACCTTGCTAGGGACACCTTGTGCTCGTAAAACAGCGTAATTTGGTATTTTTTGCATCGTCAAAATATAAAGAAATACAGCAATAATAATCAATGAAATGACCATTAAAAAGCCAATCATTAATACAAATGTTGCCGTTTGGGCTTGATAACCTGGTAGTTTATCAATAACTTGTTGTTTGGTGTAAGTTTTAACACCCGTATTATTATTTTGATAATGCGCATTTTTAGAAACAACTGCCGATGCAACTGGCCCTGAGGTCATGCCACGTAAATGCTGCCACGTGTTTAATTGACCATACACAATTGGTGCAATATTCAATTTTGCACCTTCAGTAAAGCCAACAATCGTATATTTTTGTTTATCATCATTCAAGGTTAATTGACTACCTAATTTATAACCTGATGTTTTAAATGCTGTATCAACAACAATTTCATGAGCACCGTTCACATTATGCCCACTTTCAAGTTTTATATTTTTATAAACAAATTGTGTATCCTTTAAGCCAATAAATACAGCGGATAATTGTTTATGTTGATTAGATTTTGCAACAACCGATGTTTGACCAATAACAGCTTCTTGATTACTTAGCTTACCAACATTATCAGCGCTTAAAAATGACTGGCGCATATCTACATTGGCATTAGCATTCAAGGTAATCTGGTTGACATGCCATGAGTTAATCGCATCTGTATTTTGTCTGGCTAATCCTAATGCTAAACTTGTCAAAATAAAGATAAGATAACCAATCAACACAATCATAGCTACGATTAAACTTGACCGTAATTTTTCTTTTCTAATTTCTTTAAGTGCTAGAAACATAATTTTTCCTTTACTTGTTAATTTCTCGTTAGTACAAATCGTAATTGTGCTAATCGTTCTGAAATTGTACCTGGATCTAGGATAATATCTTTAATTGTTTGGTGGTATAAAAGCGTAATTGCCCACTGGTTAGCGCTCTTATCTCCAGAAAACATCTTAGATGGTTCATTACCCAAAAATCCTTCATTATAGCGATAATGTAATTCAATTAAATCACGATATCCCGTCTTATCAGTTTCTTGAACAAAACGTTTGATCGATTCAATATAGGTTTCAACATTATCAGTAGTTGGAACAGTCGGCATTGATTTATGAATTTCGTATAATGCAATATTCAATACATAGTGATACGCATCCGTTAAATCACTAAAATACTTATAAAAAGCGCCTCGTGCAATCCCAGCATCCGCAACAATTCGTGCTACCTGGGCTTGTGCTAGCGGATATGTTGAAAATTCATGCAACAATGTCTGTCTAATTCGCAATTGTTTATCATCTGCTAAATGTTCAAAAGTATTTGAAACCATAATTTATCCCCGCTTTCTAAAAAAGGTGACGCCGTGTCACTTATCTATGGTGCTAGTATATCAAAAAGTGACACCGTGTCAACATTATTGTTTTATTTATTAATTTACTGAAATATCTTAGTCAAATCTTTCTATCAATCAGCTCACCAAAGTATCTATAAGGTTTCTCTTAATTTGATATACTATAATTTAAATTGTTTACACCATGGTCTAGGTGTACAGAAAGGTAACCACAATGAAATTTTTTAAAGGCATCATACTTATCATTGTTGCCCTCGTTGGCTACAATTGGGTAACAACGCCAACGGTTAGCCAACAAATTAATAGTGAATTAAGTGGTTTAATTACCAATTTAAAATCATGGTCAAATGAGCTACCTATTGCTACTAAAAAACAAGGCGAAACACAGCCTGACAAAGGTAGCCAGACTGATGACGATATTGAATCAATTGTTCGGGGTAAAAAACTATCTAACGTTTACACTTATAAGTTTGATAATAACGTGCCACAACAAACCCAACACATATTTTTACAAGCCATGGATATCTATAATGAAACTGGTATTGTAAAGATTACGGCGCAAGAACAAAGTGATTCAAAAAACACGCTCACATTGGGGGTCTACAATAAACCTTCTCAAAATGAAAGTAATTTCCAAGAACTAGGTGTCGGTGGACCCGAAATTTATTCTCAAACTGGTTTTGTAAATATTGATTATAATCATGGTAAAGCAACATTAAATAATGCATATCCCCCACGATTATCAGCCGCTATTCATGAAGTTGGTCACGCGCTTGGATTAAATCATACAGAAAATAAAAATTCCGTTATGTATCCTGTTGATCAGGGTATTACAGCGCTATCAGAACAAGATATTAATAATCTTAGAAAGATTTATCCTACTGAATAAGTCAGATTTTGCATCAAATAAAAACCGTAAGTTGCCAGAACATTTTTGGCAACTTACGGTTTTTTACTTAATAATACTTGTTCCACGTGAAACAATGCCAACATTATCACGATGCATAATGTTGAATAATATGGTACAAAGCCTCTGCACTACCTGGTTCTTTTTCATCGTAATACATTTTAAAGCGTTCATCTTCAACATACATTGTTACGATACCTTTATGCATCTCTGCAGAATATTCTGGTAGCGTAAAACTCAGCCATAATTTGTGTAATTCAAATATTTCGTGTGCAATTTTCCCTTGCAAATCAGGTGTTACAACATACAATGCTAATTGCTCAAAAAGCTGTTTTTCAACTAATTTCATTTCATCCATATCAGCTTGTGTTAATCGTAAATATTTTTTATTAGCTTGATCTACCTGATCAGTACCATATTTTGAACGAATCTCATCCCCATACTGTTGTTCATTCTGTGTAATTTGTTGTACTTTAAATGCTGAAAATTTGTCACTAGCTGTCATGTCAATTTCTCCTTGATAATACTGCATGGTTTTCTTAATATTTAACAATAAATTTTCAATGCGTTCCCTACGAGACAAAAGCTGTTGATACTGTATGTGTAGCGCTTTTTTAACATCAAATTTTGGATCGTCTAAAATGAGTTTAATTTCTTCCAAACTAAAATCCAATTCACGATAATATAAAATTTGCTGTAATCGATTAATCTCTTCATCCCCATAAAGGCGATAACCCGATGAATTAATCATTGCTGGTTTTAATAATGAAATTTCATCATAGTACCTTAATGTCCTTGTACTAACGCCTGATAATTTAGCAACAGTTTTAATTGTATATGTCATAACTAAAAAAATATTCCTTTCACGATAAAACAATCATAAGGGGTAACGTAACGTTAAGGTCAACTAAATATTTTAAATATAGAAAAAAAGATGCATGATACGACCAAAAAGGCCTATCCCTAGTCATATAACAAGGATAGACCTTTATTTTATTTAATTAATCAATTTCTTGACCACGCGTTTCTTTACCTAAAAGTAAGATGACAACAATTGCAATAACTAAGGCCAAACTGAAAATACTAAAGATATTTGCAAACGACAAACCATGACCAATAAAGAAACCAATTGAGAGCGGACCTAACACACCTCCCAAGCGACCAAATCCTCCTGCAAAGCCATTCCCTGTTGCACGGATAGCTGCTGGATAAGATTCTGGCGTATAAGCATACATCGCACCCCAAGCACCTAGATTAAAGAATGATAATAACATACCTGAAATCATAATCATCGTTAAACTAGTAGAAAATCCAAATAGTGCTGCAAAAATAGCTGTTCCCAATAAGAATACGGCAATAACTGGTTTGCGTCCCCATTTTTCGACAAGCCATGCTGATGTAAAGTATCCTGGTAATTGTGCTAATGTCATGATGACAACATAGCCAAAACTATTAACGGTACTAAATCCTTTACCAATCAACACACTTGGTAGCCACAAAAAGATGCCATAATAAGAAAACATAATCATAAACCAAACAATCCATAGCATAATCGTTTGATGACGATATTCTTTATGGAATAACTTTTTTAGTTTAACACTAACGGATTCCCGATTACCTTTGGTTGTTCCTTTATTAATATCCTCTGGTAAATGACGACGTAAAACCAACACGTAAAATCCAGTTAATGCCGAAATAATCAAGGTTATTCGCCAACCAAATTGTGGCATCACAAAGTATGCTAACAAACTAGCAATTAACCAGCCAACCGCCCAAAAACTTTCCAATAAAACAATTATGCGACCACGCTTTTCCTTACTAACATGTTCAGAAACTAACGTCGTGGCAACAGGCAGTTCACCGCCTAGTCCAACACCAACAAAAAATCGTAAAATAATAAACCCAATAAAGCCCATTGTAAAAGCTGATAACCCAGTAGCGACTGAGAAAATCAATAACGTTGCCATCAGCATCAATTTTCGACCCTTTTGATCAGCTAAAATACCAAAGGTCACAGCGCCGACAGCCAATCCAATCGAATTTACAGATCCCAACCAACCAACTTGAACTGAAGACAGATGCCATTCTTGCTGAATTGCCACCAATATAAACGATAATAATCCCACATCCATAGCATCAAACAACCAGGCTAATCCTGTCACCGTCAACAATTTATGTATTTGACTCACAACACTTCACATTACTGACTAATTTATCGTCAGTTACTCCTAACCAGGTGTAAAGACACCCCTGTAATGTCTAATATCATAAGGCTATTGGGGTGTCTTGTCAACCTAAACTAGTCTTCGTATAAGATATGAAGTTCTTTTAAAGCAATCTTAGCTTTTTCCAAATTAGCAACATCTTCGTATTCAATGCGGTGCATATGCAACCCATCAGTTAGTGCAGACAAGGGTTCACCACTTGTTTTACTCAAATGATAAACAAATTGTTTCACATCAGTTATTGATTGAATTGCCAGTTCACCTTTCAATAGGCCATAAACTGGATGATCAACTTGTACATCGGCAATTGTTACGCCTGCATTAACAAGGGCTGTTAATTCCGCTTCAATTTGTTGTGCGTTATGTTGTACAACAATTATAGTACTATGCCGTTGCTTAGTTTGATATCGATACCCTTGCGGTGTGGCTACAATTTGTTCACCCCTAGCACGTAATAGTGCAATATCGCCCACAATTGTTTGTCGTGATACCATGAGCTGCTTTGCAAATCGATTTGCACTAATTACTGTATCTGGGTTACTTAAAGCTGCTTTAATTGCTTCTTGTCGTTGAATCCCCGTCATATTTGATTACTCCTATTATTTTCTCTTAATTATAAATATAACCCGAACAACATGATATGAAAATATATCCTCCTTATTTTCAAATAAAAATGCTAACTGATAGTTAAAAAACTATCAATTAGCATTTTAATTATGCGTTTACTAATGATAAATCAGTATAACGGATTAATTCATTATCATCTGCATCAACTGTATGTTCATCAATCATAAAATTAAATTCTTTGAGCATTTGAGCAATTTCAGCAGGACTTTTAAGCGTTATAAGTAGCTTGGGGCCTAGATCAGATGTTGTAAAAAAACCTTCTTTATCTTTTTTAAAGAAAATTTCCCCTTTCAATGGTAAAACCGTCATCATGGTTGCAATTGATATTCGCGGTGTTAACGTCATCATACTCATCCTTTCCCCAAACTAGTCTGTCCAATATTTTATCGTTACACTTATTATAACAGTTTTTCTAGAATTATTTAAGCGCTTACATTGTAACGTTAACCCCAAATTTTATTAGCAGTTTGAATGACAAAATCTAACTTATCCCACTGTTGGGCTTGCGTTAATTTGTTACCTTCTTCAGTTGAGGCAAAACCACATTGTGTCGACAGTGCCAGGTTTTCTAACGGCACAATTTTCGCAGCTTCGTTTACACGAGCAATGATAGCATCTTGATCTTCAATTTCAGGCTTTTTTGATGTGATAAGTCCCAAAACAATCCGCTTGTTCGTATCGCCCGCCCAAATTTCACCTAATGAATCAAATGAACCTGAACGATCATCATCGAATTCTAGAAAGACGCCATCATAATTTAGTTGGCCCAAATATGAAGCAACATCATCATAACCACCTGCAAACAAATAAGTTGATTGGAAATTCCCCCGACAAATATGCGTTGTAACCGTCAAATCATCAGGTAAATCAGCCAAAGCATCATTAATGACTTTCACACTATCTTGTGCAATCTTGACATATTTTTCATGTTCCGCTGCATCTGCTTGGCTATCATGTAACTTACTAATCAAAAAGGCCCAGGTTGTATCATCTAATTGCACATAACGTGCACCTAAATCATAAAAATGTTGAATCGTTTGATGATAAGCTGTCGCCAAATCAGTCAAATATTCATCATAAGTATCATAATATTTTGACCAGTTATCACTACGATTGTCCCGGAATAGCATCGTTGGTGATGGAATTGTTTGCTTTGGGGTAATTTCTGCTGGTGTAATTGATGCTAAAAATTCATAACTATCAAAAAATGGGTGATTAGGATTATAGGCAACTTTACCTACCAGTTCAACATTATCAGTTCGTGTTTGACCATCCTTAAACTTATAACTTTCATGGTAATCATATGTTGCGACTCCCTCTAGGCCCCACAAAAAATCCAAATGCCACCAAGAACGATTAAACTCACCATCAGTAATATCTTTTAATCCAAGTGAGACTTGCTTATCAACAATTTTTTTAGTTTCATCATGTTGTACTTTAGTTAATTGGTCCTCAGTAATTTCACCAGCTTCAAATTGTTGTCGTGCTGCTTTCAATGCATCTGTTCTTAAAAAACTGCCCACAATATCATAACGATTTGGAAACTTAACTTGGTTTGTTGTTGCACTTGTCATATTATTTATCCCCCGAAATTTTCTTTATAATAAAAAATATTCGGCCCAAAGACATTTTTGCCTTTGGGCCGAATATTCGCGTTACCATCCCTATTTACACTATGATTATCACAGTGCCTCATTGGCAGTTATAACGATGCCACCCGTTCAAGTTGCGTTAACTCCTTGAAAATCATCCAAGTTCATCTTCGCAATGACATATCTTGCCTGATTTCACCAACGAGGCTCTCTGTTAAAGACATCATCATCACTACTCTTCTTTTCATATTTCTAATTATTTTTTAATTTAAAAAGAGTTTAACACCATCAATTTTAAGATGCAAGTTGTATTTTGTAATTTAAGCTACTATTGCCGTCATAAAAATTCTAATAAACCTTGTTTTCAGACTTATTTGTCCCTGTTTTAAATAAAAAACAGTAACTTTTTAGAAACATTTTCGATACACATTAGTAACATAATATTCGAATTTGCGGTAAACTTATTATTATACAAAGGAGGTACACATAATGAAAATGCAACGATTTAGCAAAGCTTCATTAGTATCAGCCTTAGTAGGTGGTGCTGTTCTTAGTGGATTAGCTATCACAACAACACCTGTTTTTGCAGACACTAGCGAAAGCACTGTACAAACAACAAGGATGCAACAGGATACTCGAACTGGGTACGTTTACTCACCTGAAGTTTCTACAGCTAACGGTGGCTACAACTGGTTAGAAAACGGTCGACCTTATACTGGTTTACGTTACTATGCTGGTTCCTATTATTGGTTTGTCAACGGGGTTCGTCAAAACAATCAATGGGAACATGCTTATGGCTTAACTTACTACGTTGATAACAACGGACGTGCCGTTCAAGGTTACCAATGGATTAACGGTCAAGCCTATGATTTTGGTTCAGACAATACGTTCTATCTTCGTAAAGAAGTCCCTAATGGCTATTTAAACATTGAAGGTGTCGGTTGGCGTTGGATTGAAAATGGTCAATTATATACCGGTTTTAAAAACCATGATAATGGATTCTTCTACTACGAAGGTGGTATCTTACAAACTAATAGCTGGGTATCAGCATATGGCCATACCTACTATGTAGAAAATGATGGTCGTGCCGTCCAAGGCTACCATTACATTGATGGTCATATGTACTACTTTAGTAAAGATAATACGTACTATCTAAGGTATCAGTTACCAGATGAATAACTCACATAATGAAGGCGAGAATTAATGATAATTCATTGATTCTCGTTTTTTATAGAAAAAAAAGAAGCGAATATCTCGCTTCCCATAACCTGCTTAAGCTTCTTTAAGCATACTATTTTGCTTAATCATGATGTAAATTGCGCCACCAATAGCAATCGCTGTAAAGAGATAAATAACAATATCTGCGGCTGCCCAACCATACGTTTGTGCGATTGAAGCGACACCTAATGTACCAATCACTTCACCAAATACATACTGTGCAAATCCCATCGCTCCCGTTGACATACCAACAGCAAACTTTGGCACTGCCTCATTAACCATTAAACCAATAATCGTAATTGGCGCATAAATTAAATTACCTAATAGCAACAAGATGACGATCAAAGCAGCGTGATTAGTCACATAAAAGTAAGCTGTCAAATCAACTGCTAACAATACCAACGAACCAATCATTGCCATTGCACGACGTCCCTTCAAAAGATCAGAAATATAACCTAACAGAATAACACCGGGCACTGATGCTAATTCAAAGATTCCAAATAACCACTTAGCTTCACTTTGACTAAAACCTTTATGTTCAGTTAGATAACCTGGAATCCATGACATAATACCAAAGCGAACAACATATAATGACAATGAGACAAGAATAATTACCATAACTAACTTATTCTTCAAAATATACTTAGTAAATACCTTAAAAACAGAATCATCAGTTAATTCACTTTGAACCACCTCACCATCAACAACAACTGCCTCACCAGAGTATTCTTCAATTGTTGGTAATCCTTGTGTTGCTGGTCTATCTGAACCTAACCATAATGAGATAATTGCAATAATAACAGAGATTGCTGAGGCAGTATAAAATGAAAAGGCAACACTTGGTCCAAACATAAATACTGATAAATTAATACTTGCGACAGCAGCAAAGGCACCAAAGTTGTGCGCACTTGACCAAATTGAATAGGCTGTACCACGTGCTAAAAAGGAACCTTTTTTATGACGCCCAAACCATAATGAAATACTACGTTGTGCTGCAGCTGCGCCCATTCCTTGTAGAATAGAATTCATCAACATCAATAATAGAATTAATGTAAAACTTTTGGTTGAGCCCAAAACAACATTAATTACTGAACTAGCCAGCAACCCAAATGCAATATATCGATTAGCATTCGACCGATCAGCTAAGGTTCCCATAATCAATTTAGAAACCCCGTAACCAATTCCAAACATTGATAAGATAAATCCCATTTGCGTTAATGAAAAGCCATATGCTGCTCGAATTTCATTTTGCTGTGCTGTAAAAATTAAACGAATAATATAATAGCCAATATAAATCATTGAGGTCGACAATAACACCCGAAACTGCCATTTTTTATAACTTGACTCAACTTTATTTGGCGGCACTTGTTGCGCTGCATCCGGCAACGGTTTTAAAAAATTAAACATAAAATAACTCCCATCATACAATAACCCATTGTGATTTTTGAAAGCAAATAGTAAGCGCTTTCAATACTGATATATTAACATTTAGCTATCGTATTTACAAATATTTACACTTGTAAATTCATTATTTATTTCGGCAAATTAAAGTCCTTTATTGTTCATGAAAAAGGCATTTTTAATTGGCTTATAAAACAAAAAAAGAAGCATAAATTTATGCTTCTTTCTATACTTACTTGGCAATTGCTGACTTTGCTTCTTTTTTATTCAATACTAAATTCAAAATTACTGCCGTAACAGCAGCTACGGTAATTGGTGACCCTAGCAAGTATTGAATCATTTGTGGGGCATCATTAATGACTTTATCTGGCAAAAATACAAGTGCCAAAGTCATAACAATCGGCACTCCGATAATATAACCCTTATTACCCGTCATATTCAAATCACCGATAACGTTCAACCCACTTAACATGATAATAACAACAATGACTGCAAAAACACCCCCAACTACTGCTGCTGGAATAGCTGCTAATAGTGCCGATAACTTACCAAAAAATCCTAGTAAAATGAACCAAAAACCAGCTGCTACGAAAACACGTCGACTAGCAACACCTGTAATTGAAACAACACCTGCGTTCGTTGAATATCCTGTCATTGGTGTACTACCAAGTAAGGCTGATACCAAACAACTCATTCCCTCACCGATAATACCGTGATTCCATTGCTTATTACTGATTTTTTCTTTCGTAACTGCACTCATGGCAAACCATGTACCAGTTGTTTCAGTTGTTAAGACCACAAAAATAATAATGAACGTAATAATTGCTGATAAATTAAAATTGATGCCATAGTGTAATGCTGTAAACTTTGGCAAGCTGAACCAATCTGCGTTCAAGACTGTTGACCAATCCATTAGTCCTTTGAAACTTGCCACAATTGTACCAACCATTAGTGCAATCACAATCGATCCAATTTTAAAAATCTTTTGTAGCTTAGGCAGATACGTTCCAATTGTGATAGAAAGCAACAATGCTACCATCGTTATAACTGCTAATTCAATATTTTGGTAAATATTACCGCTAGCTTCAAAAATATTATCATTCAAAGCTGATGGTATTAACGATAACCCCACGCAAGTAATAATTGTTCCACCAACAATTGATGGTACTAACTTATTTACAATTTTTTGATAAAATCCAGAAAAGCCTAGTAGTATCAATAAAATAGCAGCAACAATACTTGACCCAATCACAGTTGCCATGCCACCATGACCAGCCCCATTTCCCATAAATACACCAACAATGGCACCAATAGGCACGTATGATGGTCCTTGTGACATAGGCATTTTCATAAACAATGATGTTTGAAATAATGTACCAATACCACATGCTAGAAATGCAACCTGTAAAAAGCCACTAGTTTGTGCTGCACTCATTGATAACAAACCTGCGATAATTAGCGGTGGCACATATACATCCATTGCTAAAACGTGTTGCAATCCTAAAAGTCCTGCCTCTGCTACAGGTACTTTATCATTTGCACCAATTAATAATCCGCTCTCTTCTTGTGCCATCAATTGTTCTCTTTCCTATTCTTAATTACTAATGTTCCATGTGAAACACTTTACTTAACAAAAATACCTTGGGTCATCACATGATCAATTTCTGCTGCTGTTGTTTGATACATCATTTTGTCAAACGTATCTTCAGGCTCTTGATGTCCAAATGTTGGATACTTTGTATGAACAATTTGTAAATCAGCAGCATACCCCACTTTGACTTGTCCTGTTGTTAAGTTAAGGCTTTGCGCACCGCCAACTGTTGCCATATAAAAAGCATTTCGAGCAGTAATTGCTGCATCTTCTTGCCCGCGCAATTCAGGAGATAACTTACTATCAACTCCTTCATCAAGCATTCGTGATGACATGATTGCCTGACGAATATTTTGGTAAATACTTGGGTCAAAGCCACCCGAAATATCAGTACCCAATCCAACCTTTACATCCTTAGCTAAAATTTTCTTAGCAGGCATAACAGCATTACCAAAATACACATTTGAAATTGGACAATGTGCAATCCCAACGCCACGATTCTTAAAACGATCGAGATCTTCATCATTAAGCAATGTGCCATGTGCCATAACTGTTTTATCAGTTAGTAATCCAAAATCATCTAAAACTGCTGCGTCTCGCTGACCATGCGTTTCAAGTGCATAACCATTTTCCCAATCACTTTCACTACAATGTGATTGAATTGGTAAATTATACTTTGTTGCTAACTGACCTAATCCTGCCAATACTTCATCTGTACAAGATGGTAGAAAGCGTGGCGTAATAACCGGTGTCACAGGTATCTTTTCATTTTTATTTAATTGCTCAACCTGATGTATAAATGCTTCGGTTTCATCTAATGCAACTTGTGCAGATTCATCACGATAATAATCAGGTGTTTGTGCTGGATTATCCATAACAACCTTCCCAACAAATCCACGTTGATGATGATCTAAGCAAGCTTTAACTAATTCAACATTACCAGTATTATCAACTGACCCAAAATAGAGTGCAGTCGTTGTACCATTTGCTAACAAAGTCTCAACTAAATTATCGTAAACTAGATGCGCATAGTCAGCATCTTTAAATTTAGCTTCTAATGGAAAAGTGTATTGATCCAACCATTCATATAATGGTCGATCTAATGCCAAACCTGCATTTGGCCATTGCGGTGCATGCACATGTAGATCGATAAATCCTGGCATAATTACCTGGTCCTTAGTTAATGCCATCAAAGTCCCTTGTTGTTCTGCCTCGTGATGTATTTTTTCATAATCACCATTATTTGGCTTTACAATATTAGCAATTTGCCCGTTTTCGTCTATACAAATTAAACTATCTATTTGATAATCTATTTGATTCTTATCAATGGCAGTATAGTAACTACCTTTTAATACCGTTTTATAGATAATATTCACCTCAAAAAATTTATGATTATTTTTTCAACACTCAAAATTATAGCAAACATTATATGTGTTTTCATTATAAATCGCAATAAATGACTAACTTTGTTATTATTTAAAATAAAATAGTTCGTGTTTTTGTTTTGTAACCCTTTTGTTGATTTAAGGGTTACAACTTAGTATAATGAATTTATTCTAAATTTTAAGGATTGGACATATATGTATTATGACAAGTCAACGAACTAAAAAATTAACCCTAGCCGCCATGATGACTGCTATTTTAATTATTTTAGGTTTTTTCCCTGGTATTCCACTAGGATTTATTCCAGTACCCATTATTATTCAAAACTTAGGCATTCTATTAACAATTGAATTATTAGGCACCAAGTATAGCCTTCTCTCAATTGGATTATTCTTAGTACTTGCTTTATTTGGTTTACCAGTCTTATCAGGTGGCCGTGGTGGCTTTGCCATCTTTCTTGGTCCAACTGGTGGTTATTTATTGGGTTGGTTACTAGTACCGCTCGTACTTGGCACAATCTTACACATTCTAAAACAACACCAACATTTATCATGGTGGTTAGAATTTATTATTGTCGTTGTGGCTGGTGTTTTATTTATTGATCTAATCGGTTCAATTTGGCTATCCGTACAATCACACATGCCCCTAGGGACAGCACTTATTTCTAACCTTGCCTTCCTTCCTGGTGATATCATTAAAGCAGGTTTAGCCGTTTTCTTAGCAAGGCGCATAAGAAAACTCCCAAGTTTACAAACGATATTCTAAAAGGAGCATGATGGTGACAACAACAAAACAAAAAGTTTTATTTGAACTATTAGCACATAAAGGGGACTGGTTATCTGGTGATCAATTGGCAACTGATTTAAATGTTAGCCGTGAAAGTATCTGGAAAGCGATCAATGCTTTAAAAAAGAAAGCGCATCAAATTGAGAGTCGTAAAAATTTAGGTTATCAATATATTGAAACGCCTTTTTTAGATGAAGATATCGTCAACTATTACATGGATAAACAATTGATAGATGCCATGTTTGTTGAGAAAGCAGTTACTTCTACACAACATTTAGCCAAACAATACTTAACAACGCATACTATTAGCAAGCCTGCCTTTTTTGCTGCTGAAACACAATCAGCAGGTTACGGGCGGCGTGGTCGCCATTTTTATTCGCCTGCCACAAGTGGTCTTTATTTTACAATAATCTTACCCAATACGACTGATAACTGGAATCAAGTTGGCTTATTAACGACTAATATGGCTGTTGTTATCGCCCAAACATTAGAATCATTTTTCCCAAAAGAACAAATCGATTTAAAGTGGGTAAATGACTTATTTATTAATAATAAAAAAGTCGGCGGCATTATTACGGAAGCTAATGTTGAACTTGAATCTAATTCTGTTTCAGCTTTCATCATGGGTGTTGGCCTAAATCTAACGACCAAGGACTTTCCTGATAATTTAGCCGATATTGCTCAAAGTATCAACAAATCAACTACTATTAATCGCAATCTCTTATTAGCAACATTAATTAAAAATATTATCAATACCTATTACCACGGTGACTTTACGACGCTATTAGCTGAATATCGGCGTCGTTCCAACGTTATTGGAAAACACGTCACATTAAAATTAGGGAATCAAACTATCAAAGGAACTGCCAAACAAATTGCCAGTGATGGTGGTTTAATTATTGAGGATGAAAATGGCAATACAAAATCATTTACAAGTGGCGAAGTTATCAAAACCAACGTCCAATAAGCATGAAATATATGGGTTAAATCTAGATGACGATGGTCGTTGCCAACACTACCACAGCCAGCAAGATGTCGTTGCATTAGCTTGTGCCCAATGCCAACAATTTTTTGCCTGCTATTTATGTCATGACGCATTAAAAGACCACTCATTTGTCCCAGTTGATAAAGCTTGTAATGCAATTTTATGTGGTCATTGTCGGCACACCATGAATTTTCAAGCATACTCACAAAACGCCTGCCCTATATGTCATTATGATTTTAATCCTAAATGTAAATTGCATTATGCGATTTATTTTAAATAAAAAAGATGTGAACCGTTTAATCCTGGCTCACATCTTTTTTCGTATTTTAAATGTGTAAATATCTTATAGTTTATTTATTAATCTCTGTTAGAAGACTCATGTCATCTTTCAAATCAGTATACAATTTTTTGTATAATTTGAAAGATTTATTATAGGTTTCATGATTTTTCTTGTTGGGAGTAACTTTTTCACCCAAAACTTGCCATCCTTTAACCTGATTTAAGGATAACGTATTTGTTGCAAGTCCTGCTAAAATAACGTCTCCCAAATTGGCTTCAGCATCTTCAAGCGGCGTACGCACGGCATAACCTGTAACATCTGCAAACATCTGTACCCAATCCCTGGAGTTCGTAACACCTCCAGCAATTACGATATAATCGCCTAGATTTTCATTCGTCAATTCAATTGAATGACGCAACGCGTATGCTACTGCTTCTTGAAATGCATGATAAATATGTGCTTTACTGTGCGATAGTGATAAGCCAAACAATAACCCTTTAGCATCTGAATTCCATACTGGTGCACGTTCCCCCATAAAATAAGGCAAAACAACCAATCCATCACTACCTGCTGGTATATTTTCAGCTTCTTTGCCTAATGCAACATAAGCATTTACGCCACCATTTTTTTGCTCTGCTACTTCAAGTTGTGCAAAATTATCACGGAACCATTTCGTTATGCCACCTGCAGTAGCTGAACCACTAAAATTATAATTTAGATCCTGCGAATTATATGGATATGGCCAAACAATAAGCCCTTTATTTTTAATTGGCTTTTCACTAACTAATGCTGCATTCATTGATGTACCAATAGCCGCAACGTAACGTCCTGGTTCTAATACTCCCATACCGACATTTGCAGCACCAACATCAACACCACCAACAATCACAGGAACTCCAGGCGTAAGCCCTAATTCATTAGCAGTTTCTGCTGTTATATAACCTGCAATATCATTACCAGTAACTAAATTATCAGGCATCATTGTATGAGGAATCCCTAATGCATCTAGCATCTCATCTGACCAAGCATTTTGGTTAATATCGTATATACCTCCAATATTACCTGCTGCAGAATGATTAACTGCTGTAACACCTGTCAAACTTTTAACAATAAATGTATCTGGTGGTAAAAATTCTTTAATACGTTGCCAATTTTCAGGCTCGTTATCTTTAATCCATAAAATTTTTGTATAACCATAATAAGGATCAACAACATCATTTCCCGTAATATTTGATAAATGATCAAGGTCGATATTATTTTTAATCCACTGAACTTGCTTTTCAGCACGCCTGTCCATCCAAATAAGAGTTGGTCGAACTTCCTTACCCTCTGAATCAACAGGAACACCTGCACCACCATAAAGGGCTGAAATTCCAATCCCTTTAATATCAGAAGCATTTACTTTACTTTTTTCAATAACTTGCTTAATAGTTTGTTTAGCACCATCTAGCCACACTTGAGCCCATTGTTCAGCCCATAAATTTTTAGGTGTTAAAACATCGTATTCAACCAAAGATTGTGCAACAAGGTTACCATCAGTATCCATTAACACACTCTTTGCACCAGATGTTCCAACATCGGTTCCAATTAGATAATTCATATTTATTCAATGTCCTTATAAAATATTTTCAGAAAATATGTTTAGTGGCCTAGGAAGTAGTCACAACTTTATTTAATGCTTACCAAGCGGTAAAGGCTCCGTCAATTTGGAAATCAGCACCAGTAGCAAAGCTACTAGTATCTGAAGCTAAGTAAACAGCAATTCCTTGCAATTCTTCAGGCTTACCCATACGTTCCATAGGTGCCCAATCATTCCAAATCTTAATAAGTGGTTTAAGTGCTTCGGAACTAAGTGTCAAATCCGTTGCCATATATCCAGGTGATATCGTATTTACGCGAACCCCTTTCTTAGCCCATTCAATAGCTAATGACTTAGAAAGTTGGATAACACCTGCTTTAGAAGCATTATATGAGGCTTGTGGTTGTGGTCGGTTAACAATATGAGCTGACATAGAAGCCGTATTAATAATTGAGCCACCACCGTGTTCAATCATGTACTTTCCCGCTGCTTGTGATGTTAAGAAAATACCATTCAAATTCAGATTAATTACCTTTTGCCATTGTTCAAAAGATGTTTCAGTTGCTGGTGTATTAATTACCATACCTGCATTATTAAACGCAACATCTAATCCACCCAGTTCAGTGACAATTGTTTTAATCATTTTATCTACTTCTTCTGGACTAGTAACATCAGCTTTTACAGCGATTACCTTACGCCCCGTAGATTCTGCAATTTCATTAGCAGTTTCCTGTGCCTTTTCAAGTTGGATATCTACAATAGCAATATCAGCACCAGCTTCTGCCAAACCTTGTGCCATAGATTTACCTAAACCTTGTGCCCCACCAGTAACATAGATTTTTTTACCGTCTAGACGCAAACGATCATTAATTGTCGTCATAATAAACCTCACATTATAAATTTTAATATTTTGTATTCTATAATAATGAATTTCCAATTAAGCGCTAGTTATGTAAAATCACTTTATTTAATACAGTCACAGTTTATGACAGCGTTTTCATAATGTCAACTAATTTATATAAAATCACTTTACTTAATTGAGAGAAATTGCGTATAAAACCCAGTAGTGATAAGCTTTTGGTATATCTATATTTCGGGAGGAAATTATGAAAGACCAAGGAATGAAAAGCATACAAAAAAATAATTTTTCCGAAACATTTCACTTGTTTTTTCAACATGACCGAGTTTCAAAACAGGTTATATCAGATAATTTAGGACATAGTTTACCAACAATTACGAGTAATTTAAAAAAGTTATTAGATCGCAACCTAATTGTCAAAGATGGTGAATTTACGACCAAAAAAACTGGTCGTCCTGCACAAGCATATAAATTAAATAATAATGCATTTATAAGTTTAGGAATGGCTATATTTGGTGATTACATACTACTTGTTGCTTTAAATACTCGTGGAGAATTATTTGCTGAATGCAAATCAAATATTGTATTTAAAAATATAGATAATTATTATTACAAAATTTCACAGGTAGTTAAATCATTTATTATTCAAGAAAATATTGATGAAAATTGTATTACTGGCTTGGGAATTGGTATTCAAGGATTAGTATCACAAAATCAAAAGAATATTATTTATAGTCAAATTTTACCTATGCAAGGCGTGACAACGGATGTTTTACAACGGTATTTATCATTTCCCGTCACCTTTTTACACGATGCTGATGCTGTTGCTTTAGCTGAAGAACGTATTTCTACGCATCGTGAGGATGCCATTTACTTATCAATTGGCCCACATTTAGGGACAGCTATGATGGTAGATGGAAAAATATATAATGGTTCTCGTGGACGTTCGGGGACGATGGAACATATTACAATTGCAATGAATGACAAACGTCCATGTTATTGTGGCCGATATAACTGTATCGAGACATATATTGCTATTAATGCTCTTTTAAGTGATGGTGAAGAGACTTTGTCACAATTTTTTAATCTAGTTTATCAAGGAGATGAGCCTACTTTACAAAGATGGCATCAATATCTAGATAACGTTTCTGAAGCAATTATGAATTTACATATGTTTGTTGATTCACCAATCGTCTTAGCTGGCGAACTATCAATGTACTTAAGGCCTTATGATATAGATTATTTGGAAAATCGCATCTCAAAGATTAGCGTATTTCCAAAAGAAAACCCTTATTTATCAATTGGAAAAGCTCATAATCATCCTGTTGCCGTTGGGGCAGCACTACCATTTGTTAAAAAATTTATTGAAAATATTTAAAATAATCTGTTTGAACATCTGAATATGATTATTCCGTGAATAATTCACGAAAAAAGTTGCACTCTAGAATTTGATTTGCTAATATACAACATGTAAGCGTTTACTTTCTTCGGAACGCTTATGAATTTTTAGAAATTTAGTGGCCTAGGAACCAATACTAAAAATTCATTTACTGAGGAAAAAACGATGAAAAAATATATGTCATTTGCGCTTGGGGCATTTGGACACGATGCATTTTATAATACTTTAAGCTTATATTTTGTAATGTTTGTTACTAGTCAACTGTTTACAACAAACGATGCAGGTTTTAATTCAAGAATGATCGGATACGTCACACTATTAATGACCGTTATCCGTGTTGCTGAAATTATGTTTGATCCAATGATTGGTGGTGCTGTTGATAATACTAAGACTAGATGGGGGAAATTCAAACCTTGGTTACTAGCTGGTACAATTATTGCATCTTTAATGTTAATTCTAATATTTACTGATTTTGGTGGCCTTGCTCTAAGCAAACCAATGCTTTATTTAGTATTATTTGGTATTGCATTTTTAATTCTGGATGTTTTTTATTCATTTAGTGACATTGCCTTATGGTCGATGTTACCTGCATTATCAATGGATAGTAAAGAACGCACGAAATTTGGTACCTTCTCACGTTTTGGATCTACATTAGGTGCACAAAGCGTTATTATTGTTATCGTTCCATTAGTTACCCTATTTTCTGGTATGTTTGGTGCTAAACAAGGCGAACAAAATTCTATGGGATGGTTAGGTTATGCTATCGTCATTGGATTACTTGCCTCTTTAGGTGCCATTTTCTTGGCACGAAATGTTAAGGAAGATAAAAATCTAATTCGAGAAAATGTTGAACATACACGATTCCGTGATGTATTTAAGGTTATTGGTTCTAATGACCAATTAATGTGGCTTGCATTGAGTTATTTCTTATTTGCCTTTAGTTACGTTATTAACAACTCACTTCTTTTGTACTATTTCCGTTACGTATTAGGGCACGCAGAAGCATATTCATATATTGGTATTATTACCTGTGTATTGGGTGTTGTTTCAGTTGCTTCATTCCCAGCATTAGCAGAAAAAATTTCACGTAAATATGTATATATTGGCGGAATTGGTTTGATGTTCCTTGGATTCATACTATTTGCCTTTGCAGGTCAGAACTTGTTCTTGGCATTGTTAGCTGCTTCAATTATTTTCTTCCCATACCCAATGATATTCTTGTCAACATTAATGACAATTAGTGATTTGGTCGAATACGGACAATTAAAAAGTGGTAAACGAAACGAAGCTGTTACACTTTCAGTACGTCCTTTAATCGATAAATTAGCTGGTGCTTTCTCCAACGGTATCGTTGGATTAGTTGCAATTGGGGCTGGTATGACAGGTAATGTAAAGCCAAGTGATATTTCTGCTTCAGGATTAATACAATTTAAAACATTTATGTTTTATATCCCCATGATTTTGCTAATTATTTCTGCATTTATTTTCTTTAAAAAAGTTACATTAACAGAAAAAAAGCACGACGATGTTGTGAGAGCTTTGCGACAAAAGCTTGGTGATAGTTCGGCTGAATCAAATTAAGCGGGAGAATTTATTATGAAAAAAGATATGGTGACGTTAGATCCTGAATCTTTTGCACTAGCATTACTAGGTGGTAATGTACAAAAAAAAGATGAAGATAACAAAATTTATATAAAAAGACAATTAACTTTATATCTAGAAGCACTGTTAGTAGCACAAGATTTTAATAATTTAGAAGATAGTCAACTAGAAGCTGTTCGTGATTCAAGAAAAAATAAAATTTTAGAAAAATTAATTGATCATCGATATAGTTAAAAATATGTTCTAATTATCGTTAGTAATACTAAAAAGCCGTTGTACTATACAACGGCTTTTTTCTATTATTATTGCATTTCACGAACAAAACGTTCTGTAATTTCTTTAGGTCTAGTAATTGCCCCACCAACAACTACACCCGCAACGCCCATGTCTTGGATTTTTTTTGCTTCAGCAGGTGTATGTATTTTACCTTCTGCAATCACATCAATACCAGCATCCACAAGTTGCTGAATAAACTTATAATTAGGGCCATCAATTACTTCACTATTATCTGTATAACCCGCTAATGTTGTGCCAACAAAATCGATACCAGCTTTCCATGCATTGCTACCATCAGCAAATGTTGCTGTATCAGCCATTAATAATTGGTCTGGATATTTTGCCTTAATTTGACCAATAAACTCACTAATTGTTAATTCATCATGACGTGGCCGTAACGTGGCATCAAAAGCAATGACATCAGGATGGACCGTCATTAATTCATCAACTTCACGCATAGTCGCCGTAATATAGGGTTCTTCAGGTAAGTAATCTCGTTTAATAATACCAATCACAGGTAAATCAACTAATTCCTTGATTTCTTTAATATCTCGTACAGAATTAGCACGAATGCCAACTGCGCCACCTTGTTGTGCTGCTAGCGCTAATAATGGCATAACACCACCTTTTTCTGTATATAATGGTTCTCCTGGTAATGCTTGGCACGAAACAATTAATCCACCTGCAATTTTATCCATAAATGTTTGCTTATCCATCATTAATTCCCCCTTTGAATATTCCATTACTCCATTGTAACATGCAAAAAAAAACTACAATAACCCATGCGGATTATCGTAATTTCAAATTTCTTATTTATTAATCAGCTGATATAGCTAATTCATCAATCTTGTCATAGAATGCATCAGCATCAACACTAGTGATAAAGGTAATTTCACGACCTTCATCTGTTTGATAAGTACGACCTTCTGATTCACCTTCTGTGATAACATCTGTCTTAACTTGGATTGATTCAACTAATTCTGGGTAACGACTAGCTAATGTCGTCAAAACATCCCATAGATAGTAAATTGAGTTAGCTTCAAAAGAATGTACTAATGAGTACCCTTGACCAATTAAGTCTAATGCACGATGTTGACGTTGCGTTGCCCAACGCAAACGTAATTCAGGTGTCAATGGTACTTGATCAGTACTATCTAAACCAACCATAATAATCTTCAAATCAGAATCCCAAACACGCTTTACTGCTTCTGCATCCCAGTAAGCATTCCATTCCATTGTGTCATCAGCACCTGGTGCAGCAACATTACCCTTGCTATTTAGGGCTCCACCCATCCAGTGCAAACTTTCAATGTTTTCAGTAATACTTGGATCTACTTCCAAAGCACGTGCTAAATCTGACAAAGGACCAGTCATCACAAGTGTGACTTTTTCTTCTGATGCCTTGATCTTATCAATCATATCCAAATGCCCCGGCTTGGCTGCTACCGGTGTCTTAGGTGCCCCGTGTTCATTTAGCATTGGGAAATCATCAAATGAAAATGAGCTCAAACGCCATGCATCTGGGAATTGATGGATTGCACGTGAATTTGACTTAGCAATATCCAAAGGCTTGCGACCTTCAGTACCAAACAAATCAACAATCTTACGTGATGCTGAAACTGAAGGATCAACATAACCATCAGCATCCGTAACACCAACCCCTAATAAATTAACATCTGGCATTTGTAGTAATAGTAATAATGATACTAAATCATCAACGTTACCATCGTGATTAAAATATACGTTCTTCATCGAAAAGGTTCCCCACTCTTTTTGTTTATTTATCTAAAGATAACGGAACTAATATATAATAGTCAAGTTATTTTTTCAGAAAGTTCATTTTTTTCTAATAATCAACTGCATATTTTCACGAATATGTTAATATTAAGAATTAGCGACTATGTAAAATTACTTGCTATATCAAAGGGGATAATTGTGATGCAACAACCAGAATTAATTATTAAAACCACATCTGAGCTTACGCCACTAGAATTACTAACGATCATGCAGGAACGTACTAAGGTTTTTGTTGTGGAACAACGTTGTGCTTATCAAGAAATTGATGAAGCCGATTTTAATGCCCACCATGTTTACTTAACATTAGACAATAATCTGCTGGCCTATACACGTATTATTAAGGATAGTGATAATGCTTATATTCGTTTTGGGCGTGTGTTAGTTCCCTTGGCTTACCGCAAAAAGAACTACGGACGCCAGATTGTTACTGCAACTATTGCAGAAATTCACCATCTTTATCCAAATAAAATGATTAAAATTGGTGTCCAAAACTATTTGCGTTCATTTTATGAATCATTTGGGTTTAAAGCCGTCTCAGACGTTTACTTAGAGGATAATATTCCTCACATAGATATGATTTTAAATGGAGGTCATTAAATCGTGCAATACTTAGTCATTTTTGGTGCCTTGTGTTCTGCTTTCTTTGGGTCATTTTATCTCATCGCAACCATTCAAGGTAGAGTTCAACCCAACAAGGTCACTTGGTTACTTTGGGCTATCGCACCCTTAATATCAGTTGGTGCTACTATCACTGATACTGGTATAAATTGGGCCATTTTGCCTGTCTTTATGGCTGGTTTTATGCCCTTATTAGTATTTATTACTTCTATGTTTAATCGAGATGCCTATTGGCAGCTAACAACCCTAGATTATCTATGTGGTGTGGTTGCTATATTAGCATTAATCGTTTGGTTAGCAACTAGTAATCCTATATTAGCAATTATATTTTCGATTATCAGTGA
Organism: Weissella sagaensis; assembly: GCF_010306265.1. NCBI lineage: Bacteria > Bacillati > Bacillota > Bacilli > Lactobacillales > Lactobacillaceae > Weissella > Weissella sagaensis. The sequence continues at coordinate 455,904 of NZ_BLKA01000001.1, forward strand.
TGCGATTGCTGCCTTACCTACTCTGCGGAAAGCTTGGATCCGTCCCAGTTCTGAAGCACCGATTTACTACGTAGGTGGTATTATTTCTACAACAACTGGTATTTTGGCTGCAACAACTCATTGGTCATTTAGTAATGTTGCCTTCACCATCTATCTATTATTATTAGATATTACATTGGTCATCATTATTCTGTATCGTCGTAAAGTTCTTGCTAATAAGCATGACATCATTTAGACAACGATAAGTTAAAAAGCAGGTAAGAAAATAATATTTCTTACCTGCTCTGTTTTTTTAGAAATTTACATCCGCTCATAACTGCAATAAAAACATCACAACTTATATTCTATCAGTAAACACTTATTAAATTGCCATAATGTTGACTAGCATAAATGAAGTCGTTAATGATTAAAACAACAAAGTATTTTTTTAAAACGAATCGCCTCGTTCAACCGAAGATTCTTTAATGAACCACACACTAAGGCTACCTATAATAAACAATATGGCCGATACCAAGATCATATGTGGCATTTGGTTACCTAACAATGGATAAAGTGCAAATGATACAATTGATGCCACAATTTGTGGTAAGCAGATCCATGTGTTAAATAACCCCATATAAGTACCGTCATGCTTACCATCCAATGCATTTGTTAAAATTGTAAATGGAATGGCATTCATCGTTACCCATGCAATGCCGAGCAAAATAAAAGCTACTACTGACATGGTCTTTGAACCCGTCACTGCTAATATAAAGAAACCAACAGCACCCAACAATAATCCTAGCGTATAAGCTGGTTTACGGGTTTTATTATTCAAACGCGTTATCATCAATCCCCATATAATGGCAGCAACTGTTTCAATTGATGATAACACGCCAAACCAGTTACCTGCTGACTGAAAGGATCCTGAAGCTGCATCGGTTGTATGCCAAATATTTTGTGCAATAGCCCCCGTTCCATAGGTCCACAAATACTGAAATCCTGCCCAACAGAAGAATTGCACAATGCCTAACGTCCAAAATACTTTAGGTGCTTTTTTGATAAGTTTAACCATATTAATTTTTTCAGCATTCTCAGCGATACCATGATATTCAGCATATTTACCAGGTTCATATTCATCAACTTTCCAAATCGTAAATGCTGCAGAAATACCTAGAATAATCGACCCAACATAAAATGACCACTTAACCGACGCTGGTAACTCACCTTGAGCAGCAACATTTGCAACACCAATTGCTGTAAAAAAGAATGGAAATAAATTAGCAATAACACCACCAATGTTTCCCCAAATTGTTTGCCATGACCAAGCCATATCCTTTTGGCTGTCATTTACCATATCCGAAATCATCATCTTAAATGGTTGCATTGACATGTTTGAAGACAAATCCATAAATAAAATGGCAACAGCCCCGAACCACAAAGCCGTTGATGCTTTAAAACCAAAAGAACCAGTATTTGGTAATAACATCATCACAATAATAGCCACAGTGGCACCTAAAATTAGATAAGGTAGTCGCCGCCCGATTTTAGGAATCCACGTACGATCAGAAAAATACCCTACTAATGGTTGGACAACCATACCTGCTAATGGTGGCAAAATAAAAAAGAACCCTAATTTAGTAGGATCTGCCCCTAAAGTTTGAAAAATACGTCCCATATTGGCACTTTGTAATGAAAAAGCCATCGAAGTTCCTAGATTTCCAAATGTCATCAACATCAAAGTTGTAATTGATAACGTTGGTAAACGTTTCTTCCCCAAACTATTTTTAAATGATTCCATAATTTAACTCCTTAATCTACTTGCATGCAATGATTTTTCATGTAAGCGCTTTAACAACAAGTTAAACTATAGCTTTTATGATCAAATTATGAAAGTGTATTTTCACTGTTACCGTTAACATATTTTTCACACAATGTTCATTCAACGTTTAAACAAATCGTTTGCTATTGTCTATTCGTGTTATGATTTATTTAATCATTAAACAATATTATTGGGGTGTATATTATGGTTTCGTTATCAGATGTTGCTCGTAGTGCCCATGTTTCCAAGATGACTGTGTCACGGGTTATTAATCATCCCGAACAAGTCTCTTTGGAAATAAGAACTGAAGTACAACGTGTCATTAATCAACTAGGATACGTTCAAAATCGTGCTGGTCGTGCATTAGCCAACCATCGTCACTATAACATTGCCTTCATTCTACTAGACAATGTTGACGAAATTGAGCCTTATTACGCTCATTTGTTAATACATTTAACTGATGTACTACAGTCATATGGCTACACACTTGAAATGCGTCATGAACGTAATTTTGACGTCACAAATGTGGATGGCTTTCTAGTCAGTGGTGTTCGTCACAGTGACTATGACGCTTTGCGTAATTTATCAGTCCCAGTAGTAATATACGGTAGTGAGCCTGGCATTACTGCTGTCGATATCGATAACACTATCGGTACACAATTAGCAACTGAACTATTACTAAAACAATCTTATCAACACATTTTATTTTTAGGCATGGACGTCGACGAGGCTTTTGAACTCAATCGAGAAGCTGGATATCGACAAGCTATGCAAACAGCTGAAAAACCGATTCAAATATATAAGCTAGCTAATGATGAACATGTTTCACGAGAATTTTTAATTGGTCAATCGCTAATGCCCCAAACCGGTATTGTCGCAGCTACTGACCGTCTAGCCCTAGGTGCATTGCGTGCCTGTATCCATCAAGGATTATCTGTTCCTCGTGATGTCGGCATCGTCGGCTTTGATGGCATTTATGTACATCAACTAGCAGAACAATCATTAACGACCGTAAAACAACCCTTAAAGGACATTGCACAACAGATGGTCCAATTATTATTAGACGAATTATCTGGAAAAACTGTCCAATCTGTTTACATAGTTCCCGAACTACTAATTGGTGAAACAACCAACTAAATTGGAGGATATATCATGAAAATTGCAATTGCAGGTAGTGGCGCAATGGGTAGTCGTTTTGGCTACATGCTCCAACAATCAGGCAATGATGTCACCTTACTAGACCTATGGCCAGAGCATATTGCGGCAATTAACAATAAGGGCCTCTCTGTTGAAATAAACGATACACAACAATTTGTTCAAATTCCGGCTGCCTTTCCTAAGGACATTCATGATAACTATGATTTGATCTTATTGTTCACCAAAGCCATGCAGCTTGAAGATATGTTGCAAAAGATTTCTCACTTATTGGATAAAGACACAGCAATTCTTTGCCTATCTAACGGTATCGGTAACCTAGAAACAATCCAAAAGTTTGCACCAAAGTCACCTTTATTAGTGGGAACGACCCTATGGACTAGTGAATTAGTAGGACCCGGTTCTATCATTTTAAATGGTTCAGGTTATATTGAATTCCAGGCAATTGATAATGTTTCACATGAAACATTGAACGCGATTAATGACGCATTAACTAATGCGAAATTAAATCCGCGCGTAAGCGACAATGTTTTATTATCAATTTGGAAAAAAGCTTGTCTTAACAGTGTATTAAATACTTTTTGTACCTTACTAGATTGCAAAGTAATGGATCTAAACATGAGTCACTATGTGCCTACTTTAACAGATAAAGTGGTCCTTGAATTCGAAGCAGTAGCGAAAGCCAAAGGTATTCCACTAACTGAAAAGCTTGCCTTAACGACAATTAACGCCGCCCTTGCACCTGATCAAGCCGGTGATCATTATCCATCAATGCATCAAGATATTGCGTCTGGACGACGTACCGAAATAGATTATCTAAATGGCGCAATTGCTCGTATGGGTAAAGAACTAAATATTCCTACACCTGTTAACGAATTAATTACTGAATTAATTCATGCTCGTGAGGATGTTACTTTAAATTAATTAAACAAAATAATCAATCTCACAATTAACAATCATTATTATGATAAATTGACTTTAGTAAATAAGGACGGAGGCTATTTTTATGAAAATTCATGTATCCCTAGATGATAATCATTTTTTACCTGATAAATATGCAAAATTTGCACCCGCAGAAAACCGATTAGATGATACACCAACAACCAACTTTCCAATTAAAGTGACTGACATACCAACTGGTACTCGGTCACTTGCGGTTGTTTTTGTTGATTATGATTCAGTTCCAGTGGCAGGTTTTGTTTGGATTCACTGGTTAGCTGCTAATTTACCTGTCGCAGATATTCCAGAAAATATAGCTCACAGTGACATTTCATACGTACCAGGAACCAATTCAAAGTATGCGCAATATCATCAAGATAATCCAGCACTTACACAAGGATACGTTGGACCAATGCCTCCTGATAAAACACACGATTATACATTAAAAGTATTTGCGCTAGACGATCAATTGGATTTGACACCCGGTTACTTTTTAAATGATTTCAGACGAGCTATTAACGGTCATGTATTGGCAGATGCTTCATTAGATCTACCTGCTCGTAGTCGCTAATGTTTCACATGAAACATAATCAAAAGCCTAATCTCTTTTACGAGATTAGGCTTTTTCTATATTATCCAACTAAGTGTTTACAATTACCCTCCGTAATGATTGCTAAGGTATCGTCTAAACTAATATCAATCATATTTTGTACAGCAATATTTGTATAAAAACCAACGTGTGGTGTAATAATAACATTATCAAATTCACGTAATCGGATTAAATTTTCATTAGGTAATACTTTACCTCGTAAGTCGAAATTAAAGAACGTTTCTTCACCAACCATTGTGTCCAGTGCTGCCCCACCAATACGCTTATTTGCCAATGCCTTAATCAACGCATCAGTATCCACAACTGGTCCACGACATTCATTTACTAAATAAGCAGTTGATTTCATTGATGACAAAGCATCTGCATCAATTAAATCTATTGAGGTTTCGTTTAAATCCACATGCAAACAAATAACGTCAGCTTGTTGCAACACCTCTGTTAATGATTTAAACGTTAAAATATCATCTAAGTCATGATTAGGCTTAATATCATAAGCAATGACGTTCGCTCCTAATGCATGAAATAATCCTGCTGATGTACCTCCAATACGTCCAGCACCAATAATACCAATTGTTAGCGAATGAATTTCGCTACCTTGTAACCCGTCCCAGCGAAAATCTTGTTCACGCACACGTTGATCCACTAATTCTTGTTTCCTAATTAAACGCATCGTATGTGTCAAAGCCAACTCTGCTACTGAACGTGGTGAGTACGCAGGTACATTACTAACGACTAAATCATTTGCTTGTGCTGCTTTTAGATCAATTACATCGTAGCCAGCTGTTCTTGTGGTAATCTGTTTAACACCTAAGGCATGCAAACGTGGGTAAACATCTGCTTCAATTTGACTACGTTGTTGAATTACTAAACCATCATATCCGGCAACTTGTTCAACCGTATCGGAATGTAATTCTGCTTCTGACATTGTAACATCGATATCTGGATGTCGTTGCGCCCATGCGTTGATTGCAGCTCGTTCATCTGGTCGTACACTCAATAATAATATTTTTGTCATTTTATCTCCTAGTTTTGAATTATTCTGTACGTTGTCGTGCAACATAATTTTTCAAATTAGTCATACCTTGCTTAATTTCAGCCATACTCGTTGCATAACTCAAACGTAAGTAATGCTCACCACCTGGGCCAAAATATGAACCTGGTACTGCAGCAACTAATCCTCTTTCTGCTAAATCATAAGCAAATTTTTCATCGTCTTGTTCCAAATCTGGTGCAATTTTTGTATAAATGTAAAATGCGCCTTCTGGTTTAACCGTTATAAACCCTAAATCATCTAATGTCGCCAAAATATAATCACGACGTGTACTATAGGCATCTCTCATAGGTAACGCATCATCTTTTCCTTGCCCCAAAGCTGAAGCCGCAGCATCCTGAGTCACCGTTGCTGTACTTGTAATCGTAAATTGATGAATCTTACTTAATTCGTTAATTAATGATTGTGGTGCACACAATAAACCAATTCGCCAACCCGTCATAGCATGTGATTTAGACACACCGGTTACTAAGATTGTTTGTTCTGGTAAATAAGCACTTAATGACGCATGTGGTTGATCATAATGTAATTCACTATAAATTTCATCACACAATGCAAAAATTGGCTTATCACGTAGTACATCTGCTAAAGCTTTTAACTCTTCTGGTGAGTACACAACACCCGTTGGATTACTTGGATAATTCAAAATAACCATCTTAACAGCTTCACCTTCACGGGTAATCGTTTCTGCTAATAACTCAGGTGTTAGTTTAAATCCTGTCGCTGCTGTATTAACCAATACTGGTTGCCCACCAGCTACCGTAACATCTGCAATGTATAAGGGAAATGTTGGTGTTGGAATAATAACTTTATCACCAGGATTTAAAACTGACACAATTGCAGTATAAAGTGCTTCTGTTGCCCCTTGCGTCACAATAATTTCATCCGGTGTATAGTGTTGTTGATATTTATTTGCCAAAAACGTACTAGCATTTTCACGTAAAGCTAATGTACCGTTTGCTGGTGCATAATGTGAATGATCATCATGAATACTTTGAATTGCTGCCTGTTTAATATGTTCTGGTGTATTAAAATCAGGCTCCCCCAATGTGAAGTTAATAATATTTGGAATTTGTTGTGCAAAATTTGCAAAATTCAAAATATCAGAAGCTTTAACACCTGCTAATTGTCGATTTAAATAGTTTGTCATTTCCATTATGTTTTACCTCTTTGGTTATTTTCATTACAACAAGCGCCAATAATACAAAAAAGACCCACCAGATAGAAATAATCCGGGGGTCATCCATAACCAAATATAATTCCCCTACAGATTTTTCCTAAACCTGCAGGATCTTTTAAAGCCACTCTAAATAGCTTTCATTTCCCACAGGTGCAAACATGTGTTTCGTGTTTGCACCTGTATTAATGTGATGCAAACACTACATAAAGAAACGAAAGTAATAACGCCAACTATTTACTTGTGATATACGATGATTTTTCATAATATAACTCCTTCGGCTTTAATTGTATTCTCATAATAATCTAATTTAAAATCATTTGTCAACCTATTTGTTATTATTTAGCCAGCAAAGATAATTATGCTATGCTAGTTATACTTATAATTTTGGGGGATATATAATGAATTTAGATGAAAAATTCACCTATATGGCCACGGGTAAAACATATAATGATTTGGATCCAATCCTAGTGGCCGAGCGCAAGCAATCTACAAAGCTAACCAACGAACTCAACCAAGAAACAGACCCAGTGAAAAAAGAGCAACTAATCCGTCATTTATTTGGAAGTGCCGGTCTACAACCTGATATTAATCCAAATTTCCGTTGCGAATTTGGTCGTAATATCCATGTGGGCGACTATTTTTATGCCAACTATGATGCGGTCATCTTAGATGGCGCTAAGGTCACCATTGGGAATCGTGTTTTATTTGGTCCAAAGGTCGGTTTGTATACAAGCAACCATTCATTTGATGCTCATGAACGTGAAATTGGCGGGTGCATCGCCAAACCAATTACGATTGGCAATCGTTGCTGGTTAGCCGCCAACGTTACGGTCCTACCAGGGGTCACCATTGGCGATGATGTGATTATTGGTGCTGGTAGCGTTGTGACACACGATATTCCAAATAACGTTGTTGCAGCTGGTAATCCTTGCCGCATTTTACGAAAAATTACCGATACAGATAAAACTGGTTTTGTTGGTAAAGATTTTATTTAACTCGTGATAATGAAAAAAGTAGTAACTTGCTGATAAATCAGGCAAGTTACTACTTTTTTACGCTAGATTACTTTCATACTCCAACACTTTATCATTCATAACGAATTGGTTTAGCAGGATTACCTGCAACAACCGTATTGCTAGGTATATCATGCGTTACAACGCTTCCAGCACCAACAACGACATTATCGCCAATCGTCACTCCTGGTAAAACAATTACCGAGCCACCAAACCAACAATCATCGCCAATTGTAATTGGCAAATCATACTGCCAACCAGCCCGACGCAACACTTTATTTCGTGGATGATGATTAGGGGTGTACAACTGTGTATTTGGTCCTAAGAAGCAATTCTTTCCAATTGTAACTTTACCAGCGCTTAAAATAGTAAAATTTAAATTGATAAAGGTTCCCTCACCAATATACAAATTATTCGGGTGTTCAATATTAGTTATCGGAAAATAAAACTCAACATCATTGGCTATATTAGGTGCTAACGCATGTATTTGGCGCAACGCCTCTTGCGTGTCAGTAACAGCTATCTGATTAATTCGTTGAATCGCTTGTGTACTTGCCTTAACAATCGCTTGTATCTGCGGTTCTTTGGCATATTGATACCAATCGCCATCAGCTACCTTTGCAAATATATCCTTCTTTGCCAAAGTTTCAATATCGGGTTCATCTAATTTTTTCTGCATTTCTTTCTCCGACTCATTAAAAAGCCAAAATCTCCCCCTAATTATACCTGTTTTATCCTCAATTTAATAGCAGTAATCAGTGACCATTATGCTTTTTTGCATATAAAAAAGGATTTGATATACCCATCAAATCCTTAAACTGTTTTATTAACTAAATGCCGAATAATACTAATAGTACGACAGCCATAACAAAATTTAAAACCATAAACAATCGCAAAAAAGCAGCTGATGAATCAGGTTCAATTTGGCGATAAACACGGTAACCAATTAAGTTAGCCATCGATGCAATCATCGTTCCCAAACCACCAATATTTGTTCCTAAGAATAATTCGTGTGCATGATCTGTAAATGTTGAAATCAAAATTGTTGACGGTACATTTGAAATGACTTGACTCAACAAAAAACTTCCAAACAACACATGCGACGGTGTATCAAATAGTGAACTAACTAAATCCTGTACGATATGTATGTTTGCTAAATTATTTGTGGCAACAAAGAAGAAAAAGAATGTTGTTAATAAGCCATAATCAACCATTGTAAATATTTTATGATTATAAATAAAGAATATAACTAACATGATTGGAACCACAATATTAAATGGTAACCAACCAAAAATTGTTACAATCAAGATAACGCCAGTAATAATCAAAAACGTCATTGAACGACTTTCAATACGTTCTGCTGGTTGTAAATTAATTGATAACGGTGTTGATTTAATAAATCTTGTAATAATAAACATCAAAATTAATGATGCAACTGTCAGTGCGCCTGACCATTTAAAAAATTCACCAACACTAACACCATAGTGTCCAAATAAGTATAAGTTTTGCGACTTACCAAATGGGAACAAAATCGCTCCTGAATTGGCAGCCATAATAATTAAAGTCGACCCAATGATCTTTAATTGATTAGATAATTCAGATGCTAAACGTAAATAAATTGGCATCAGCGTTAAGATTGCAATATCATTTGACAATAACATCGCACCAAAAAATGATAATAGCGTCACACTTGTCATTAACGCTCGTGTATGATGACTTCTACTAACTAACCAGACGGATACAGCATGTAACACACCTGCATTTTCTAGTAAGCTTACCCAGATCATCATCGTCATTAAACTAAAAATGGTGTGCCAGTTAACAGCACCGAAGTCTGGTACCACAAAAAAAGACGTTATCACCGCCAATGACATACTAACAGTAAACATGATGTCACTTTTGAGGTACGTAAAAATACGATTAATCATGCAGTTTCTTCTCTTCCTCAATTGCCTTACCGTTAGCATTTGCTAGCCTAATTATTTCATACGATTTAGCTGCCATTAAAGATGTTATACCAGCTGATAATGTCATAGCTGGAATTAAGAGTACGGCTAACTTTGATGTTGTGATTGCCTCATCAAGACGTTTTTTAAAAATCACGGCTGTTCTCCTTAATCAGATTCCCAAAAAAATAATACAGACACAAGTTATATTATCGAAAAATATAGACTAATACGCAACAAAATTCTCGTAACATAAGGTCAATTAATCATTAAAATTCAGCCATATTATTTACAAAATTCAAATACTCTTAACATTTAATCGTTTAAAGTTCGATATATAGCGAACTTTTGTAACATGCATTAATTAATTCGTTAACAATTCGCTTGTAATAATCTTTACAATCAATTTGCATTTTATTTATGACGTATCCTCAAAATATATATCATGAACACACTATTTTTTTCAAACGCTTTCACACGTTAATCAATAAACAAGTATTCGTTACGTATTTATTTTAAAGATAAAACCATGTAGTATTTTTCGGAATTTGGTATTATTTCATAAATTTGTTATAATAGTGGCTATTATCAGAAGGAGGACTTATGAAGTCAAAGAAAACAAAAAAGATTGGCTTATTTCAACTTGTCATGCTGACTCTTGGATCATTAATTGGTTCAGGTTGGCTATTTGGATCTTGGGAGGCAACCCGTGTTGCTGGACCAGCCGCAATCATTTCATGGGTAATTGGTGGTTTAGTTATCGCTTCAATCGCCTATAACTATATTGAGTTAGGAACAATGTTTCCTGAAGCTGGGGGTATGAGCCGTTATGCGCAATACTCACACGGACCTTTACTAGGCTTCATCTCTTCCTGGTCAAACTGGGTATCTTTGATTGCATTAATCCCAATCGAAGCTGTTGCAGCTGTTCAATATATGAGTTCATGGCCTTGGTCATGGGCTAATTGGACAAACCAATTTTTTAGTAACGGTGAAATTACAACATCAGGGCTATGGCTCGTTTTTGCTTTTATGTTTGTATTTACCCTAATTAATTTTTGGTCAGTTACATTATTAACACGCTTCACTAATTTTATTTCAATTTTTAAAATTGGTATTCCGGCCATTACGATTATCATGTTGACACTTTCAAGTTTTCATCCTGGTAACTATGGCCACTCAATACATGAATTCATGCCCTATGGCTCTGCGCCTATTTTCTCAGCAACGGCAACAGCAGGAATTATTTTCTCATTTAACGCCTTTCAAACTGTGATTAACATGGGAAGTGAGATTAAAGATACTAAGAAAAATGTCAAACGCGGTATTTTCTTATCACTATTAATCAGTGGTGTTATTTACGTTCTTATTCAAAGTGCATTTATTACTGCTATTGATCCAGCAACCTTAGCAAAATATGGTTGGCATGGTATTAACTTCAGTTCACCATTTGCTGATTTGGCTATTCTATTAGGTATTCATTGGTTATCTGTTTTACTATACTTAGATGCCTTTGTCTCACCCGTTGGAACTGGTGTCTCTTTTGCCGCCTCTACTGGTCGTGTCCTATTCGCTATGGAAAGCAATAAACACATCCCCAGCTTTTTAGGTAAACTTAGTGGTAAATTCCATATGCCACATGCTGCGATGTTAACAAACCTTGTGATTAGTATGCTAATGGTTTCTGTGTTCCGTTCTTGGTCAACACTTGCAACTGTTGTCTGTGCTTCAACATTAATTGCTTACTTAACTGGACCAGTTACAACCGTTGCTTTTAGACGCTTAGCACCTGATTTCAAACGGCCTATTAAATTACGTTTCTTATCAATTATGGCGCCACTTGCTTTCGTATTAGCTTCATTAGCTATTTACTGGTCAATGTGGCCAACCACAGTGGAAGTTATTCTTGTCATCATGTTAGGTCTACCAATCTACTTTTATTATGAATATAAAGCCGAGCACAACGATACCCTTAAAGCGTTTAAATCAGCTTTGTGGTTGATTGTTTACTTAATCTTTATTTCAATCATTTCATTTATTGGTAGTCATGAATTTAACGGCATTAACTGGATTCATTATCCTTGGGACTTTGTTGTCATTATTATCATCTCATTAATTTTCTATTACTGGGGTGTCAAAAGTGCCAAAGTATTCCCAGATTATTACCAAGCTGAAAAGTTAAATAAAACAGTAAAAGAATAAACAAATATTTTTAATATAAATAAGCCACCAATCTACCAAATTAAAATGGTTAGGTTGGTGGCTTATTTGTCTCTATAAGTAACTTAGATGCCGTCTATCTTTTAACTACCTAGTATTCTCAACAACCAATCTGCACCGTACAACATCCCCAAACTATAAATAAAGATTGACAATGGTTTACCCAACAATAAAATCATGATAAATTCTCGCCAGGTCATTTTAGTTAAACTTGTAAGGAGTACCAAAGCATCATCTGGTGCTACTGGTGAAAAAATTAGTAACGCAAATGTCCAATGCCATCCCTTTGAATCCAGACGGCCAATGTATTTATTTAACGTATCCTCACTGACGAAAACATCAATGATACGACGACCATAACGTCGTCCTAACCAAAATAAAATCATTGATCCCAGGACAATCCCTACATAATTATATATAAATCCTAACCAAGGCCCAAACATCACAACCCCTGCAGCTAGTGAAACACCACCTGGTAAAATAGGTACCACAACTTGAATGATTTGCACAAAAATAAATATAATGGGCGCCCAGATACCATACTTTTTCAAAACATTAATCAAAGTATTTGTATCGTTAAACATCCCAATTTGATATAAACGAACAATTAACCAACCTAATAAAATCAGCATAATCACTGATAATATTTTTATTAAGAGTCGTATATAACGTTTGTTCATGTTATCCCCCAAATGTATTTTAAAAGTCATTGTATCTAAATATTACTAAAAAATCCAGAAAACTAACAGTTAACTTATTTGAAGTTTCTGGTAAATAACGAGATAATGTAAGCGTAACCAAAACACAAAGGAGACTATCATGAGTAAGGTTTATTTATCAGCAAAGTTGCCTAAAGTTGCCACACAAAAATTAATTGATGCTGGTTTTGAAGTTACTGTATATGACGGTACAAAACTCATTTCACACGAGACACTATTACAAAATGTTGAAGATATTGATTTTTTGATCACACCACTTTCTACTAAGGTTGACCGTGATATCATCGACGCTGCACCCAAACTAAAATTAATTGCTAATTTTGGGGCTGGTTTTAACAACATTGATACAGCTTACGCTAAAGAAAAAGGAATCGTTGTCACCAACACACCAAAAGTATCGACTAATGCTGTTGCTGAAGTCGCAATCGGCCTTATTTTATCACTGAGCCATCGTATTGTTGAAGGCGACAAAAAAATGCGGCGTGAAGGTTTTCCAGGTTGGGCACCTTTGTACTTTTTAGGCAATGAAATCGCTGGGAAAACCTTGGGAATTGTTGGCCTAGGAAATATTGGCCGTGATATTGCTCGTAAGGCAAATGCTTTGGGGATGCATGTTCAATATTACAAGCGCAATCCACTATCTGATCCCGAAGAACGCTCAGAAAAAGTTACTTATGCACCCTTAAATACATTAATAGCAACAAGTGATTTTATTGTCATTAGTGCGCCACAAACTGATGAAAATTATCATCAATTTGCGATGAGTGCTTTCAAAGCAATGAAGTCGACAGCTGCTATTATTAATGTTGGTCGTGGTCCAATTATTGATGAAACTGCTTTATTAGAAGCACTTAACAATGATGAAATTGCTGGTGCTGCTTTAGACGTTTACGAAAACGAGCCAGACGTAAATGATGGTTTGAAGTTATTAAAGAACGTCATCTTAACACCCCATATTGGCAATGCTACCGTGGAAGCTCGTGATGCAATGGCCAAAATTGTAGCCGACAACGTTATTTTGGTTGAACAAGAAGAAGTCGCTAACTTTATTGTAAATCCTTAACGCACACTAATTTAACGATTTATTTATCTTAATGATAATAAAAAACCACTAACGCAAACTGAAGTGTACCCCGAAAGTTAAAGTAAAAACTTAACTCTCGGGGTATTTTTATGATTTTTCAAATAAATCACGATAAACCACACCATATAACATTATCTGTACATCAGTCATAATACATGTATAATAACATTAAAATAAAATGAGAAAGCAAGGTGTTCATATGCCACGTAGTCTAGCTAATTTATTTAGTAAACCATCCGAAAATATTATGTCAGAAATTGGCAAAACAGCTGCCCTAATGACAAATGTCATTGATTTATCAATCGGGGATCCCGATATGGTAACTGCTACCCCAATACTAACTGCTGCTAAAGATAGTTTAACCGCAGGTAATACGCATTACTCAGCTAGTGATGGTGACATCGAATATTTGCAAGCCATTGTTGACTTTTATCAAGAAAAATTTGATTTGTCTTACAAAAAAGAAAATGTTCGCGCTACAGTTGGGGCCGGACATGCAACCTTTTTAGCTTTTGGTGCCATTATTAATCCCGAGGATGAGGTCATCATTTTTGAGCCCTACTTTTCACCTTATAAAACCCAAGTAGAGGCTAACGGCGGTAGAGCAATCATCGTTACTTGTGAGGCTAAAAACGGCTTCCAGCCAACTAAAGAGGCCATTACAGCGGCAATTAGCGATAAAACAAAAGCAATTTTAGTCAACACGCCTAATAACCCGACTGGTGCTGTTTATGATCAGGAATTACTTCAAACACTTGCTAATCTTGCTAAAGAGCATGATTTTTATTTGATTGCTGACGAAGTTTACTGGCCATTTGTTTATGGTGATCATGAATTTACCCCGCTTGAAAAGCTGGCTCCAAACCACACCTTAGTCACAGGGTCATTATCTAAAGTTTTCGCTATGACTGGTTTTCGCATTGGCTACCTAGCCGGTCCTGCTAATGTCATTGCCGCCGCTGGTTTATTAAATGAAGGCATTACATTTTCGGCACCTAGTATTTCACAAACAGCCGGTACTTATGCTTTAAATCACATTGATGATTTTACACCTGCCCTTAAAGAAGAATTTGGTAACCGCCTCAATTACGTTGCTGCTGCTTTAAATAAATTACCATGGCTAAAGATATTACCTGTTGCCGGTAGTATTTACCTCTTTGCTGATATTTCAGCCAGTGGCATGGATGATGTAACCTTCAGTAACTACTTACTAGAACAAGTAGGTGTCTTAGTTATTCCTGGACGGGCATTTGGAGATGCTGGTCGTGGTTATATTCGCATCGCTGTTACACAAGATATGACAACATTAGAAGCAGCAGTCCGTGCTTTTGAAAAACTAACTTTTTAATTAGAGGAAATGCTAATGATCAAAATTTTAATGTATAACATCATGGATGATGAAAAAATTGTCGTTACCGAATGGCTAAAGCATCATCATGATGTCCAAATTGATTGGAATACTGTCACCCTTAATCCTGATACGGTTGATTTAGCTAACGGATATGACGGTATTTCAACTGAGCAAGACAATCTTATTGATGATCCAATCGTATATGAAAAATTGCATGAATTTGGAATTAAACAAATCACACTTCGCATTACTGGCTACGACACTATTAATTTACCGTTAGCAACTCAAAATAATCTAAAAGTCACCAACGTCCCTGCATATTCACCACGTTCAGTCTCTGAAATGGTCTTAGCCCAAACCATGTGGTTATTACGCAACTTGCACACGACGCAACAACGTGTGCAAAATCATGATTTCACCTGGGATGGTCTTCAATCTCGTGAAATACACGATTTAACCGTTGGTATTATCGGTGCTGGTAAAATCGGTAGTGAAGTCGCTCGCATTTTTAAAGCGCTTGGTGCGACCGTACTTGCTGCTGACCCTATTCATCGGCCTGAACTAAACAGCGTTTTAACCTATGTTGATCATGAAACAATCTTCAAAACTGCTGATATCATTACAACACATACACCATTACTTGATAGTACTTATCACCTATTTGATGCAGCTGTTTTTCAACAGATGAAACCTAGCACTATTTTTATCAATGCTTCACGAGGCAGTGTTGTTGATACACCTGCATTAATTACTGCTCTAGAGAATCACACGATTGCTGCCGCTGGATTAGATACAATTGAAGGTGAAGCAGATATTTTCAGTAATGATTTTTCAACTACTGATTTTAATAATGCCTATTTGAAAACTATCATGGCCTTACCTAATGCCATTATGACACCACATATTGGTTTTTACACAGATAATGCCATTCGCAATATGGTCGAAATTTCATTACACGACATGCTCACAATCATTGCCGGAAAAACTAGTGAACATGAATTAAATTAGTCATCTGATAGCTTCTATTAGTCATGATTCAAATTACCTTGTATAATGTACTTATTGATAAGAAAGACTATTCTACGTATTAACCACTAAACGGTCGCACTACCCGTTTAGTGGCTTTTTTAATAAATGAGATACGACATGCATTAAAAACACTATAAAAAAACGATAGGCATCTTCTAAAAAGACACCTATCGTTTTTTTAATGTTTCACATGAAACTATTATCCATTTGTTTGTAGAATAATAACAAACAAAATAAATAGCAAACCTAATCCGTACATAATTGGATGAACTTTTTTAGCACGACCCGTAACGATCATCAACAATGGATAAACAATAAATCCAAGCGCAATACCATCAGAAATTGAGTATGATAATGGCATACCAATAATCGTTAAGAATGATGCAGCAGCAATTGGGAAATCATCCCAATTGATTGCCTTAAAGTTACTTGCCATTAACACACCAACAATAATCAAAGCGGCTGCTGTAACATTAGATGTCACAACAACCAATAATGGTGAGAAGAATAACGATAATAGCAAGAACAATCCAGTAAATACTGAAGTTAGTCCGGTACGACCACCAATTGCAATTCCAGTAGATGACTCAACAAATGCTGTAGTTGGTGACGTTCCTAGTAGAGAACCACCCAACATACCAATTGCATCGGCCATCAAGGCTTTACCGGCACGTGGTAACTCATTGTTAACTAAGAAACCACCTGAACGGGCAATTCCAATCAATGAACCAGCTGTGTCAAAGAAAGCAACTAACAAAAATGTTAAGATAACTGGCACCATTTCCCAGGTAAACACATCTTTCAAGCCAAAGATTGCTTGACCAAAGGTTGGAGATAAGCTTGGTACACTAGCAACTAGTGATGAAGGCAATGGAATCAAACCAGTGAACAAGCCAATAATTGACGTTGCCACCATACCAATAAAGATAGCGCCTGGAACTTTTCGAGCATATAGTGCAAAAGTAATTAACACACCAACAATGGTTAGCAATACTTTTGGATCACTCCAGTCACCCCAACCAATAATTGTTGATTTATTAGCAGAAATAATACCACCATCAACCAAACCAATCATGGCAATGAACAAACCAATACCACCTGCAATCGCAGCTTTCAAATCAGCCGGAATCGCATTAATGATAATCTCGCGGATTTTAAAGACTGTTAAGATCCAAAAAATCACACCAGCCACAAACACACCAGCTAACGCAGTTTGCCATTTAACACCCATACCGATAACAACACTATAAGCAAAAAAAGCGTTAATACCTAGGCCAGGCGCAATCGCAAATGGATACTTTGCGACAACACCCATAAAGACAGTTGCAATAGCACCAATTAGTCCTGTTGCAACAAAGACGGCATTCTTGTCCATCCCCGCTGCGCCAAGAACTGAAGGGTTAACGAATAAAATATAAGCCATTGATAGAAACGTTGTTAAACCAGCAAGTAACTCTGTTTTAACAGATGTTCCAGATTCAGAAAGCTTGAAATAACGTTCAAACATGAAATCAGACCCCTTAATACATAATTCAATTTTTAAACAACTTTCCTATTGTAGTATAATTAACCATTAAAAATCAAAGTTTATCTTATTTTTTTCGTAAACGGCTTATTTTTCCTGACAAAAAACGAACTTTAATTCATTTTTCACGAACATTGAGTCATTGGCTGTCATTAGTTAAATAATTCTCTTCAAATCCAACAGTCAGTCTTAGTAAAGTTTGTTAGAATGAAAAAGAGAACGTATTTAACATTTAGGGGTATTTTATGTATAACAATCATGGCCAACTAAGAAAATTATCTTCAGCAGAGCTTAGTATTTATTTTATTGCAGGTTTAGTTTTTAATGCTTTTGGTAACGGGATTACCGTTGCAACTAACATGGGATCAGCACCTTGGACTGCATCTGCAGCTAATCTTGCTAATGTTACTGGTATATCAATCAGTATTTTTTTATTTATTTACGGTGTTATCGCCACCGTTGTTACTTGTGCATTACAACGCGCAATTGATTGGCCCCATATTTTCGGTAACCTATTATTTTTAATCGCTTTTAGTAGCGTTATTGGTATCGTTTCAACACAATTTTCTTCATTACAGCATTTACCACTGGTATGGCGTATTATTATTGACTTCATTGGTATTATATTCATTGCCATGGGGGTTTCCATAACCCAACGTCTGCAGTTTATTTTGCATCCAATGGATGATTTAACTAATCTTACTCGTTTTATGTTTTTCAAGGGTAATGCTGCCATCTCACAAACTTTCAATTTCTCATTTCCAATGGTTATTTCACTGATTGTCTGGTTAGCTTCTGGAGAAATTGTGGCATTAAATATTGGTACCCTCTTTTCATTTTTCTTCCAAGGATTATTTGTTGGCTATGCTGATCGCTTTATTTTTAGTCATTTAGATCATAAATTAACACACATTGGTACAGTTAATTAAATTACACAAAAAAACATCTCACTAAGTCACATTTTGCTCAGTGAGATGTTTTTTCATTATTTTGCTTCATTATGATATCTTAACAAGTACCAAATTAATCCTAGCATACCAATATCAGCAATAATATCTGTAATCCAGCTATCAGGTAACCATGATAACCCATAGCCCAAAATAAAAATCATTAAAATCAGGCCGAATATTTTTGCACGTTGTTGCCATTTATCACCGACAAAACCCATTAACCAATTATTCGTTACAACGGCTAAATTCACAAATAAATATAAAAAGATTAACCCATCAAAAAATTGACCGACATGATACAGCGTAACAGAGGTTAAAACGTCCATAATATTGTCATGATAGTCTGAATTCATCAACCATTCCAATCCTAAAAAGACAATTCCAGTAACCATCATGGCAAACACATTCACAATAAACCGACCAACCAAGTTCCAAATCATTAATTGATCAATACGTGCTGGTAGCAAAACATATTTTGATTTATTCCATGATTTAGAAGATGAAATAAACATACGCACACCCAAAACTAAAACAATTAAAAATGCTAAAAGGCCTTCAAAGACGATAACACGATCTTTAAATGCGGCAATACCGCCACCATCATTTATTAACGTATTATGCGGTACAAAAGGTAATAATTGCCAAATAATAATTAGTATTGCGACCACTGCACCAATTCCAGTAATGAATAGTACATGATTCATTGAATCTTTAGCGAAGATTTTAAAGAGACGTGTATTTTTTAACATTATTCACGCCCTCCATTATCCTCAATATAAAGTTGCGTATAGTATTGTTCTAACGACAAGCCTTCTGTTTGACGAATATTTTCAACAGATTGGTAGGCCAATAAACGGCCATCTTTTAGGATAAGCGCATCATCAACTAAACTTTCAATTTCTTGGATATAATGTGTTGACACCAATACCGTCGCATCTTCTGGAAGCCAGTGTAACAATGACTGCATAATCTTTTTGCGGGCTAATACATCAACACCCCCAAAAGGTTCATCTAACAAATAAACTGAGGTGTCTCGTGAAATAGTCAAGGCAATCAGTAATTTTTCAATCATTCCAGTAGATAATTTAGCAATCCGCCGACTACGATCAATACGCATAAATTTAATCAATTCTTCCATACGGTCTTCATTAAAATCTGGATATCCCATTTTAAAATAAGCCACAACGTCACTGACACGATCATAATTATTAGTCCAACTCAATGTTGAAACATATGACAATTTCGACTTAATCGTTGCACCCATAACACCATCAATCATAATGTCTGAATGTGGATTGGGTTCAATCAAGCCTGCAATTAACCGCATTAACGTTGTTTTTCCAACGCCATTTTCACCCAATAAAGCCACTGTGCGGTTCTCTGGAATAGTAAAGCTTAATCCTCGTAGTATAACATGCCGGCTTTTTGTATAATGTAAATTATTAACCTGTAACATTATGCCTCCCTATGGTTGTGTTTCTTCATATTTAGCGATAGCATGAGCCACTAGTTCAGGTATTTCATTAACTTGCGCAACGTGTATCACATTATCAATATATTGTTTGGTCATATCAATTTTTTTATCTGCTTTTATGATGCTAATTTTCGTTGGATCTTCAGTAACAAAATTACCTTGACCGCGCTTCGTAACAACTAAGCCATTTTCAACTAATTGGTTAATCGCATTTTGCACAGTTCGCGTACTAACAATTAATGTTACAGCTAAATCACGTACCCCTGGTATTTTACGACCAGCTTGATACGTGCCTTCCATAATTTGTTGTTCTAGCCAAGTTGCAACTTGTAAATAAATCGGTTGATTCGAACTAAATTCCATGTTAGCTCCTTTCAGTGTTGCACTGTTATACTACACTAAAACAATATTAACTGTCAACTTGGCAGTATACCAAAAAATACGTTATGATTAAGTCATAAAATTCATGATTAAGGATAGCTGATTTACTATGAAAACTTACGCCATTGTTGGTAATCAATACGAAGGTCTTTACACAAAACCTTGGTCACAAGTCCAAGCTTATACACGCACAAAACCTGCACCAAAATTTAAGGGGTTCGCGACCAAAGCTGAAGCACAAACTTGGTTTGATGCGCAAATAGCTGTTCAAAATGATCAATCACGTCAGTACACAACTGCGTATAATGGTCAGTTTAAAGCCGACCCTCATCAATATTATATTTTCACCGATGGTGGTAGCCGTAATACTGGTAACGTAGCTGGTGGTCATGTCAAAGCTAGTGATAAAGCTGGTTGGGCAATTGCTATTTACCACGGTTCTAACCTAACTGATCCGATTTTCACCGACAGTGGCGCCTATTTTGGACGCACAAATAATGAAATGGAAATTTTAGCCCTGATTAATGCGCTTTTACAGGCAGGTAAAGTTTCAGATCCCATTACGATTGTCAGTGATTCAAAATATGTATTAGATAGTGCCACAAATTGGATGTATAACTGGGCAGATAATAATTGGCGCAAAAGCTCTGGTGAAATTGCTAATCTAGATGCTTGGCAACAGATTTATGCGTTAATACCACCGCTTGCAACACGTTTATCTTTCATTTGGGTAAAAGGTCATGCTACAAGTCACGGTAACATTACTGTTGATCAACTATTAAACGACGCTATGGATAACTTATCATAAACTACCAGCCAGCTAGGCTGGCTTTTTTTATACTTAATTGTGAATTATTTCACTATAAATATCAAGGAAAATTTATCTACATTTTAAAAGGGGAAACAAAATATTAACACATTTAATTTTCAATCGAACTTTTTCTCCAACCACCTCATTACATCGTGTATATTTATACATTTTATGCAATTAAAAAGCCAACCTTGTTTTAACAACAAAGCTGGCTTTTTACAAAATTATTTAAATTAACGTATCAATCGTTTTCAATACACCATCATGATTATTATCATCAACAGCTAACGGATAAAGGGCTTTTAGCGTTTCATCACCATTAATCATTGCAAATGGGCGTGCTGCAGTGGCTAACATTTCGGCATCATTTAAGCCATCACCAAATGCAGCCAAATTTTCATTTAATTTAAACCCATAATGACTAGCTAACACCTGCAAACCATTCGCTTTATTAATCTTAGGGGCTACGATATCAACTGAACCATATCCAGATGTTGTCACATGGCCACGATCGTCCAAAGTTAAGCGCGCTGCATCAATAAATTCTTGCATTTTATTTTCTTCATACGTAATCGTTACTTTTAAAATTGCCTCATTAATTTGATCCACCGAATCAATTAATTTTAAATTCGGATAAAATTTAGCTATTTTAGCTTTGTGTGCTAGATTAATACGTGCTTGTGATTTCAACATATAAGGTTGTGTTATCCCCGTAAAAACTGCGCCATGTATCGGTTGGAAAGGTAGTGCGTTAACAACTTCCATAATGACAGCAACATCTTTTACATGTAGCCCAACCATTTGAATAATTTCTCCAGCAGCCGTTCGGACAACTGCGCCGTTATCGGCAACTAAATCATATTGACCCGCAAAGGACTTAAATATTGGATCCACTGATGCAACATCACGACCACTTGCAACTACAAAATGACCATTTTGTGCCAATAATCGATTTAAAATAGCCGTAAAATGTGTTTTATGATAATGCTTTTTATCATTTAAAAACGTGCTATCTAAGTCTGACGCAATCATTTTAATTTCTGTCATACTTTAAACTCCCATCATTTACATCTTTTTCTTTATTCTAGCCAATAATGACTTCTTCAGTCGGGTATTGGAATTTACGTGGCTTGTCACGAATATTCATGACAGAAAACATAACTGTATACAAACCAACACGACCGATAAACATGACAATCATAATCACAACTTTTCCAAATTCTGTCAGATGAGGAGTTAGCCCCAAAGAAAAACCAGTCGTTGAAAATGCTGAGATTACTTCAAAAACAATGTATTCTAAACCTTGTCCTTTCGGTATTGTTTCAGTAATCGTTAACAACAATGAAACAACTGCCACAAAAACAATTGAGATAACCGCTAACATCATCGCCTTAATCACAATTTTTTGACTAAAACGTCGGCCGCCAAAGTTCACTTGCTCTTGACCACGTAACGCCGCCATTGACTGCATCCATAAGATACCTAGTGTTGTCGTTTTAATACCACCAGATGTCGATCCTGGCGTTCCACCAACAAACATTAAAAAGGTAATAATCATAATTCCCGCAGCAGATAAATTAGATAGCGGTATGACCTCTAATCCAGCGGTTCTTGGTACAACTGCTAAAAACAAACTATCCACGATACGATTACCAAAAGAGGTGGTCGTCATAAGTGGTGCTAAAATTTTTTCAGTAATAAGGAATAGAACAAAACTGATACCTATCAACCAACCAGACACGTGAATGGCAACTTTAGTATGTAAGCTGACGCGTCGTTGTTTGTAAAACAATAACAGATCACGCCAAACTAAGAAACCAAGCGATCCAGCTGTAATCAGCAACATCCAAATAATCAAAATATACGGATCATTTTGTAAGAAAGAGACTGGTTTATCAAAAAATGTAAAACCAGCATTTCCAAATGATGAAATCGATGAAGCCACACTGAGATAAATACCTTTGGTCAGACCAAAGCGTGGTATAAAATCAGGTAGCATCAAAAATGCGCCAATTAATTGAATAATGGCTGACAATGAAAACACATATGATAACACACTTTTAACATCAGCTAAATTTCTAAGATTTAAGGCCTGCTGCGCCATTAAACGGGCTTTCAAATCCAAACGTTGGCCGGTAAGCGCAAATAACAACACTGCAAACGTCATAAATCCTAAAGCACCAATCTCTATCATAATAAGCAAGATAATCTGACCAAATAATGACCAAGTCGTCGCAGTATTAACAACCGTTAATCCCGTTATGGCCGTAGCTGAAACTGCCGTAAATAATGCATTCATAAAGTTAACATGTACACCTGGTTGTTGTGATATCGGCATCCTTAATACAAAAGCACCAACAAATATAATAACCAAAAATCCCAGCGTTAAAATCTGTGGTGGCGTTAATTTGCTAAATATTTTTTTCATAATTAAGTATCTCCCAACATATTTACATTATACAGGAGGAACACAAAAGTTTTTCACAGATTTTTGTGGACAAATGGAGGAAAAGTCCACGTATTCCACCGTCATCTGTGGATAACCTGTTAATAACTTACGTTTTTTCCAAAGAAAACCTTGTTAAATCAACCAATACCTCAATGTGGATAACCTGTTTAAAAGAAGCAAATAAAGCAAAACACTATTAAATTAGGGTTTTAACTTAAAATTAGGTTAAACCTTATTAAATTTTAGGCTTTTAATAAAATTTACCATACTTTTTCAAAAATAATATGTGTTTAAATCGTTTTACTATTATTAAATCAACTAAAAAAGGGGAGATAAATTGCTAAAATCGAATATTTTTCTTTTAAACAAGTTATATATTTTGTTAATAAATCACAAATATGAAATCTAGTCTGTGCATAACTTTTTATAACTATTCTTATATTAGGGAAAATTCATTTAATGTAGCGTTTACAAATACTGTTATGATAACTTTTTAAAAGTTATGCACAGACATAACACACAACTGTGTATAAATAGGTAAAAATGTTAACGTAAACCTTTAAAAGGTCTGATATAATAATGTTTATAGTTGTTTTAAAACCTGTTAGTAACTTGTGGATAACCTTATTTTTAATATGATTTTCGCTATTTATCCACATTTAAACAAATAAATTTTAAAAATCAATTATTTTTTATAGAAAGGCGAACAAACAAATGAACATAAAAATTATTGGCGTTGGTAAGCTAAAAGAAAAATATTTAAAGGATGGCATAGCTGAATATACTAAGAGATTGCATAAATTTGCAAAAGTATCCATTATTGAAGTACCAGATGAAAAAGCACCTGAACAACTTTCGCAAGCGCAAATGGACCAAGTCATGGGTAAAGAAGGCGAACGCATTCTAAGTAAAATTAAAGATAAAGAATATGTGTTTGCACTAGCTATCAAAGGAGCTGAACGTTCTAGTGAAGAACTTGCTGCTGAAATTGAACATTTAACCGTTCAAGGAAAATCAGATTTAACATTTATCATTGGTGGTTCTTTAGGATTATCACCTGAAGTTTTAAAGCGTGCCAATACGCAAATTAGTTTTGGACGTTTTACTTTGCCACATCAATTGATGCGTCTTGTCTTAACTGAACAAATCTATCGAGGATTTATGATTAACGCCCACACACCATATCATAAATAAATCTATGATCCATGCCAGCATACCGATAATTATACCGGTATGCTTTTTTATACTATTTTTCTTCACAATGTTCACAGAATATTTCTTGAATTACGGCATATAACAGCGTAATGTAAGTTCGTCGACGAAGATGTATACCATTACATCTTTTATTTTTATGTTCATAAAATGATGTTATGAGTGAGTACATTACAATTTTAAATACATCAGAAATTCTTTATTAAGCTCGATAACTTTGGAAAAAAGGTTTGTATAATCACGGCATAATCCGGTATGGGCTAGATTTCCCGTCTTTTTTAATTAAATAACTTTTACCAAATAAAGAGCAGCTGTAACATCTACGCAAGTTACAAACTACTATAAAGAATATCTATTATTTAACATGCTATGTTTCTCAATAAACCCTGAAATTCAAAAATTGCTAGAAAAGAGAAAATAACATGGATATACCTCAAACAAGAGATAACACTGTGAAACCACCTGTCGCTGATACCATCCATAAGCAGGAGTCTTCCGTTAAAAAATCACCACTATTTAGCAAAATAGATGCTGCTTTAATGAACAAGGTCGCTTTGTTTCAAACAAGTTATGCACGTTACGCTGCGCGGGCAATGCTGGCAACCTTGTTTTTAACTTTAGGAACGGCTGCCGCATTCGGAACAGCTCTACAAGCTGAAAAGATCTTACCCGGTTCTGGTAAATTTACCTTTGCTTTTATGTTTAGTTGGTCATTGGTTATGATTATCTTCATGGGAGCCGAACTAGGAACATCCGACATGATGTTTGTGACTGTTGGGGTCTACCGTAAAAAAATTAATTTTTCAACCGCCGTTAAGGTTTTAGGAACAACATTATTATTTAATTTAATTGGGGGAATTTTATTTGCTTATCTTATTTCATTGACCGGACCGTTCCAAGATTTACCAACAAATAATTACCTATTTGATGGTATTGCGAGTAAACTAAGTAAACCCTCATTGCAAATTTTTGTCGAAGCCATTTTTGCTAACATTATCGTTAATACAGCCTTATTTATGAACTTACGAATGAAAGATGATGCTGGTAAAGTGATGGCTATTATTTTTATCATCTTCATCTTTGCATTCTTAGGATATGAACATGTTATTGCTAATTTCCCAGCATTCTCACTAGCTTTCTTCGCCTCACATGGCACAATTGCTGGTATGACTCTTGGAAGCGTGCTACACAACTTATTCTTTGCCTTAATTGGTAATTATGTAGGTGGTGCGTTAATCATTGGCATGACTTATGCTTGGATGAACAAGACTAAGACAGATTATGTTGATTAACAAATAAAACAATCGATATTTAAAAGGCAAATAAATGTAATTTTTATATTTTAAAAACGACAGTAAATATTTACTGTCGTTTTTGTATACGTATACCTATTCTTCAAAAAATAAATTGTCATCAATCACGACAATTGTTTTCTCTCGCACACCCATTTGATTGTCGTACAATAAATCCATTAATTCTTCACTGATAATATCATTCGTTGTTCTGATTTCAACCCATACATCCATATACTGTGACACAGTGTAAAAGTTTACAAATAAAACAGAAACAAAATCCCGAATTTACTCCAAAAATATAAAACAGTCCTTTAACTTACAAAAAGTAAGTGATATACTAATCATTGTTCACAAGTTGAACAAATATCAATTAATAAAAACAAAAGAACGATTTTATACCGCTCCGTTTAATGTGAAAAGAGGTATCTATTCATGGCAAATATGACAGCAGGACAAGCATTAGCAAAGGTATTAGAAAAATGGGACGTAGATCACGTCTATGGTATTACGGCTGATTCTGTTAACAATATGGTTGACGGTCTATATCAAGAACGTGAAAACATTAAATATATTCAAGTGCGACACGAAGAAATTGGGGCTTTAGCTGCTTCAGCAGATTCAAAGTTAACAGGTACAATTGGCGTAGCATTTGGATCAGCTGGTCCAGGTTCCGTTCATCTATTGAATGGATTATATGATGCCAAAATGGATCATACGCCCGTATTAGCATTAGTTGGTCAATCTGCTACGGGGGTAATGAACACTAATTTCTTCCAAGAAATGAACCAAGACCCAATCTTTGCTGACGTGGCAACTTTCCATAAGCAAGTTGTCAGTGCAGAACAGATTCCTCAAGTAGTTGATGAAGCAATTCGATCAGCATACGCAACGCGTTCAGTTTCAGTTGTTATCTTGCCTGATGATTTATCGGGTCAAAAAATTGACTATACAGAGCGTCAAACCAAGCCTTATAAGCAGCATCAACTAGACTTAGCTATGTCATCTGCAGATGTGAACCAAGTGACTTCGGCTATTAAAAACGCTAAACGTCCTATTATGTGGCTTGGTAAAGGAGCACAAGGGGCTCGTGAGTAAGCAATTGCGGTCGCTGAAAAGTTTGGTCTACCAGTCCTATCAACTGCTCCAGCAACTGGTATTTTCCCAACAGATCATCCTTATTACATGGGGGCTCGTGGTCGTCTTGGGACTAAATCAGCGTTTGAAGTCAGTCAAACAAGTGATTTGATTCTATTCGTTGGAACCAACTATCCATTCGCTCGTTTCATGCCACAAGATAAAACATTTATCCAAGTAAACAACAATTTAGCTGACTTAGGTAAGCAATTTGATGCGAATATCACAGTCCTAGCTGATGCCAAGCGTTTCTTATCTGAATTAGCTAACACTAATTATCAAGCAGAAACGACGCCTTTCTTAGCAGCTGCTAAGCAGGATCGTCACCTTTGGCTAGATTGGTTAGACAAACTAGCTAAAGATGATAAAAACGGTTTACGGGCTGAAGGTGTCTTACAAGCAATTAAAGAAAATGCTTCAGATGACGCTATCTTTGGTCTTGATGTTGGTAATAATACGGAGTGGTCAATTCGTCAATTACCACTTAATAAGGGACAAAAATTTACGATGTCTGCATGGTACGGAACCATGGGATTCGGGCTACCAGCAGGTCTAGCTGGTAAATTAAGTTTCCCAGACAAACAAGTTTGGTCAATTTCAGGAGATGGTGGTTACGCTATGGTTATGCCTGATTTACTAACTGAAGTGAAGTATAATTTGCCTGTTATTAATGTTGTCTTAGAAAATCGTGCCTTTGGTTACATTGCACATGAAAAAATTCAAGCTAACCAAGCACCTTATGGTATTGATTTATTAGGTGCAAATTGGGGTGAGATGGCTAATAACATGGGGGCAATTGGCTTTACTGTTACTAATTTAACTGAATTACACGAAGCGATGACTCAGATTAATGAACTCCAAGCACATGGTAATACCAAACCAATCGTCTTGGATGCTAAAATCCAAAATATTGATCCTATTGATACTAGCTTTATGCCACTTGAAACAAGCACTTTTGGTGAAGACATGGTCAATAATTATCGTGAAACATATGACTTACCAGTTGATGGACAACCCGCATTTAGTGACATTTTAAAAGACTTTGAAGCATAATTATCTATTAATTAAATAAAGCAAGCTGCCAATTAGTGGTAGCTTGCTTCTTTTTTAATATTCCAGATGTTTAACAAACTTAGCAGGGGTGCCTGCAACAACTGTATTAGCTGGTACATCCTTGGTAACCACCGCACCAGCAGCAACGACTGAATTTTCACCAACCGTAACACCGGCTAAAATGGTGGCATTAGAACCAATCCATGTATTATTTGCTAATTTCACAGGTTGTAGATGCAAAGTTCCTCTATGTTTTGGATTTAAATCATGATTAATCGTTGCAATGACAACGTTATGACCAATTAAACTATTGTCACCAATCTCAATTTTACCCTGGTCTTGAAAACGGCAACCTGAGTTAATAAACACATTTTTTCCAACAACAATATTTTTCCCAAAATCTGTTGTAAAAGGTAAAAACAGTGTAAATGCTGAATCAACTGTTTTGCCAATAATCTGAGAAAATTGGTCTCTGATTTCATCATCCGTGTAAACACCTGTATTTAAAGTCATACACAAGCGGCGTGTTTCTGACGACACGTCATTCATTGCACGATTAAGTTCTGAATTTGCAGGTATAACGTGATCTGTGTCCATCTTATTTATTAATTCTTTTATTTCCATATTATACCCCTAAAATTTCTCAAATTATCTACTAGCGCATCAAATAAAGAAAATTTATTTTAAATTACCTTTAAAGAATGATTCAAATTTATCAAAGGGAATTAATGTCATTTGATCATACAAATCCACATGTGTTGCATTAGGTACAATAACTAATTCCTTAGGTTCGTGCAAGTATTCATATGATTTTTCTGCCATATGGCGAGAATGTGCTTTCTCACCGGTTACAATTAGTGTTGGTCGAGGAGCGATTTCAGAAATTTTCTGCTGCAAGCTAAAATTATAATAACTCCAAGGACTCGTAGCTGCCCAAGCACCATTTGAATTAACTGATCGAGGGTGGAAAGCCCGTTCCTTATAATAGTGGAAAAAGTCGGTAGTTACTGGATCTGCATCTTCATCCAATTTATCTGGCAATATACTTGTCAAATGAATAGGTTGGTCATTCTCATCGAAAGGTAATTCATGTGGTCCGACTTCGTGAGTATTATTTTCAGCATCATGCCAACGTTGTTCTGCTAAATAATCACGTTCAATATCTTGTTGCTTTAGCGTCTTAGAACCATCTATACCTTGCCACATTGATTCACCCATATCGTACATAACACTGGTCGCAACGGCTTTAATACGTTTATCAATTGCAGCCGCAGTAAGCACATGACTACCAAGCCCACAAATACCTAAGGCACCAATTTTTTCACGATTAACATAATCTTGCATACCAATAAAATCAACAGCAGCTGAAAAATCTTCTGTAAAAATATCTGGTGATGCCATGTTACGGACATTTCCTGAACTCTCGCCAGTAGTAGATTGATCAAATGCCAAGGTAACAAAACCGCGTTCTGCTAAAGTTTGTGAATATAAGCCACTTGATTGCTCCTTAACAGCCCCAAAAGGTCCTGATATCACAATTGCTGCATATTTATTTCCCTCTTCGAAATTCAACGGCTTATAAAGGTGACCAGCTAAAACAAAACCGAATCTATTTTGAAATGTCACATCTTGCACATCTATATTTGGATTTACTGCAAATACACGTGTATCATTTAAAATTTTAGTCATCATATTACCTCTTTCATATAATTAAACCGGTTGTTTGATAGGTCGAATAATAATTTCATTAACATCCATGTTGTCAGGCGTATCAATTGCATAAGCAACAGCCGTCGCCACATTTTCAGCAGAAAGTCCAATTTCCTTTTCGTTTTCTAGTTCTGCTTGTTGCGTTGCTTCATCAGTAGATGATTTATATAATTCCGTTGCTACAGCACCAGGTGACACGATTGAAGTACGAATGCCATCATTATGATGTTCCTGGCGCAAACCTTCCATAATTGCTCGTACCGCAAATTTTGACCCATTATAAACTGCTAAATTGGGTACAACGACATGACCAGCTACCGAATCAGTTGCAATAATATGCCCAAATTTTTGCGATTGCATGATTGGTAAAACAGCCGCAATTCCATTAAGAACACCCATAACATTAACATTCAAAATATTTTGCCACTCATTACGAGCACCCTTAATTAAAGGATTAATCGGCATAATACCTGCATTGTTAAATAGGACATCAATTTTTCCAAAATGTTCAATTGCCGTTTTTACTAAATCATTAACTTCATCAAAATTAGTGACATCGACTTTTTGTGTGATGATTTCTGCTTCAGAATATTTTTCCTTTAGCTCATCTAATTTATCTACACGTCGTGCACCAATAACTAACTTTGCATGTTGTTTTGCTAAATTTGCAACTGTTGCAGCACCAATACCACTTGAAGCACCTGTAATAACAATCACCTTATCTTTAATTGACATATATTCGTTTCCCCCTTGGTTACATTATATGATACGATTACTTTAAACCCTAAACCTGACTTTAGGTCAAACAATAAGGAAGGTAGTAATTATGACAACAGTCTACTCGATTGGTGAGGTTGCTAAACAATTCAATCTTTCAATCTCAACTATCCGTTATTATGACAAAGAGCATTTAATCCCAAATTTACAAAAAAATACAGCAGGGACAAGAGTTTTCACACAAGAAAACTTGGACACCATTAATATCATTGAATGTTTAAAGAAATCCAATATGTCGATTAAAGATATTAAGACTTTCATTGAATGGTGTGAGACGGGGGATGAAACACTTCAACAACGCCTTAATATGTTCCAACAACTACAGCAATCAGTTCAAGAGCAAATGGCTGAACTCCAAAAAACACTAGATACCATTAACTATAAATGTCATTACTATACACAAGCAGTTGCCGATGGTACTGAAGAATACGTAAAAACAGGTCACAATGTTTAAATTGCAACCTGCTTTTTTGTATGACTTTTAATTTTCAATTGATACGGACACTTGTGATAGTTCATGCTCATCTGCCGCAATCATAATCGCAGTTGTTGTGTCACCAACGACATTTAAAGTTGTTCTAAAAATACCCGCAAACCAGTCGATACCAGCCAATAAAGCAATGCTTTCAAGTGGTAAACCAAGGGCAGGGACGATAATCGTTAAAGCAACTAAGCCACCACCTGGAACAGCGACAGTGCCTAAACAGGCAACAATTGCTAATAAAACAATTTCTAACATCATCAAAAACGAAAGTGACAAACCATAAAATTGCGTCATCGTAACACAAGCTAAAGCTAAATACATTGCTAATCCATTACTATTTAATGCCATCCCCAACGGCAACACTAATTCGCTAATTTCTTTCCCAACACCCAATCGTTTTTCAGCATCATGCATTTCGACTGGTAATGAAGCAGCAGAAGACGTGGTCGTCATAGCAATCAATATAATATTCGCAAAACCATGTAGGACCGCATGCAAAGACATATGTGCTCGCAGCATAATCATGGTAAATAGGCCCATTAAAAATAGTAGCGTGCCTAACCCAAATATGCCTAAAAATTTGATTAAAGGTATTAACACCTTTAATCCGTTATCAGCTGTCACTGCTGCCATTAAAGCACCGATTCCTAGTGGCGCTAACCGTAAAACAGCTTGAATTAATGACACCAATAATTGATTTAACTGCTGCAATCCCGTAAGAATAGCGTCATATTGCTGACTAGTATTTGCCTTACTTAATACCACTCCAAACAACAAAGCAAAGATGATCACTTGAATCGTGTTACCTTGTGTTAAGGCTTCAAAAATATTAGTTGGAAAAAATCCCAATATCATATCAGTTAATGCAACTTTATTTTTAACAATGTCATCAGTCAGAGGTGCATTAAGTGTTAAATGTAGTCCCATACCCGGATGGAACAAACAGCCTAGAATTAAACCAACTAGGGCAGCAATCACGGTTGTAATCGTAAACCATAATACGATTCGCATACCTAAACGGCCTAATTGCTTGATGGGTAATTTACCAATTGCCGCAATAACCGTACAGAAAACCAAAGGGATTACTGCCATTTGAATCAACCTTAAGAAAATATCGCCAATAATTTTAATATCGGCAATCTTAGATCTTAAAACAGCACCCAAGATGATGCCTAATACCGCACCAATAATAATTTGCGTTGTTAGACCTAATTTTATTCTCATTTCATTCACCATTTGCCTGTACAAATAAACTGTTTGCCAGCAACGATACACCCATTAGTAAGTCAGCCGATTTTGTATATTCAGTAGGAGTATGACTAATGCCAGCCTCACTAGGGACAAAAATCATCGTTGTCGGTACAAACGAACTCATAATTTGACTATCATGACCAGCACCAGAAAATAATGTTTGATATGAATAATTCATTTGGGTTGCCAAAGCTGCATTTTGCATACGTAAATCATCTGACAATCGCGTTGCAGATACGCATAGTGTTTCGATAACACTTGTTCGTTTAGACTGTTCAAGCAATTGCAGCATCTGTGTCACAAAAGCCGTTAATTGATCATCAGTATTTGCTCGGCAATCAATGGTAAAGCGGCAACTTTCAGCAACAACATTGCTGACATTGGGTGAGACATGTATTTCACCAATCGTAAACGTTAAATCTTCTGCTGCTTTAGCTGCTAATGCATATAACTTCGCCATTAATGCACTAGCCGTTGCAATCGCATCCTGCTGTTGTATCATTGGTGTTGTACCAGCATGATTGGCTTGCCCATGTACTGTCACTTCATATCGTTTTTGTGCAACGATACCGGTTACTAAACCGATTTTTTTGTGACTTTCTGCCAGACGTGGTCCTTGTTCAATGTGTAATTCGGTAAAAGTTACGGGCAGTGACACGCGCTGGGTTTTAACATGAGGTAGTTGCTGCAATTGTGTAACCGCTAAACGTCTCGCTTCGTCAAACGTTAT
The DNA here is from genome assembly GCF_010306265.1 of Weissella sagaensis. NCBI lineage: Bacteria > Bacillati > Bacillota > Bacilli > Lactobacillales > Lactobacillaceae > Weissella > Weissella sagaensis. Next base: position 489,238 of record NZ_BLKA01000001.1, read on the forward strand.
CCCTTGTTTATCTGATATTACTTCCGTCTGTAATGTACCCGTATAATATTTTGAACCCGTAAAAGTAGCTGGAAAACGGCTACCTTCTTCTTCACTAAATGAAATTAATCGTAGCGGGTGTTTTGGTATACCATGTTGCTCATAAATTTGTTGAATAGCACAAAAGCCACCCAAAACACCGTATAAACCGTCATAACGGCCACCATGTTTTACTGTATCCATATGTGAACCAGTTGCGACAGGCCGGTCATTCATTTGTCCAGGAAAATCTAAGTAAACATTGCCATAATCATCGACCGTTGCCGTTGCACCGTTACGTTGACCTAATAAAATTAATGCTCGTTGATTGGACAACCAGTCTTGGTTATATACAAGTCTATTTTGATTATGTTGATGAGTAAACTGATTCAATAAATCTAACAATTGTGACATTCTAATAACCTAGCTACTTACTAATTCCCAAAATAGGGGATGATGCAGCTGCTTTTTTATCTAAGACACGACCAGGCTGGGCCAAATAACCTTTACGTCCTGCTTCAACAGCTAACTTAAAAGCTTCTGACATCAATGGAATATCACCAGCCGTTGCCATTGCTGTATTTGCCATCACTGCAGCTGCACCCATTTCCATGGCTTCAGTCGCTTGGCTCGGACGACCAATACCAGCATCGACAATAATTGGCACGTCAATTTCATCAATCAAAATTTGAATCAAATCTTTTGTTGCTAATCCTCTATTAGTACCAATTGGTGCACCTAATGGCATTACCGCAGCTGCACCAGCTGCGACTAATTTACGAGCTGCATTTAAGTCAGGTAACATGTATGGCAAAACAATAAATCCTTCATCAGCCAATACCTGTGTTGCCTTAATTGTCTCTTCATTATCTGGTAATAAATATGTCTTATCAGGGACAACTTCTAATTTAATAAAATCACTACCACTCAATTCACGTGCAATTCGGGCCATACGAATTGCTTCTTGAGCATTCGTACTACCAGATGTATTAGGTAAGATAGTAACATCATCAGGAATATAATTTAGAATATTTTCTTCTTGCGTATTCGTACGACGAAGTGCCATCGTAATAATTTGCGCACCGGCATGATGAATTGCTGAATCAATTAATTCATATGAATACTTACCAGAACCCAAAATAAACCGTGAGGAAAAATGGTGTCCACCAAGAATTAGTTCATCATTATTTTCAGTCATTATGTTTCTCCTATTCTGACAATACGGGTTGGTTAGTCAATAAACGTAAAATCGCATTCGCTTCATGTCCGGCACATACCATAACACGTGGTGCCATCAATCCTTCCATGCCTTTGCTATAGCCATCCCCACAAATATAGACATTTGGTAATGGTTGCTTTGTTTGTATTTCATTGGTAAGATGCAACCCAGCCATCCCATTCCCCATAACCAATGGCTTATCAGGATAATGTTTTGTTGCACCTTCCAATAACATTGCCTTTGCTGTTGGATTATCAAATGCCTCACAGATAATATCAGCATCTGCAAATAATTCAGCAATGTTCTCTGATGTTATCTTAGTTTGCACCGTATCTATCTCAATAAATGGATTAAATTCCAATAAATTTTGCTTTAACGCCGTTACTTTTGGTAAACCAATTTGACTAACTTTATACTGTTGCCGGTTAAGATTACTCATTTCAATCGTGTCAAAATCAATAATTGTTAAATGACCAACACCACTACGAGTAAGGGCGATTGCAATATTAGAACCCAATCCGCCAGCACCTGCAATGATTACATGCGCTTGTTGTAATTGCTCAGTTGTACCAGCAACATTACGTTCCTTCATTCCCATAAAGAATTCTTTGACGTCTACGCCTTGAAACTTTGGTATCATTTCATCGTCCTCTTTTCTAACCACCACCTACAAAAGAAATTAATTCAACCTTGTCATTTTCAACCAAGATTTTTGTATCTAATTGATCACGATGAATAATTTCACCATTTAATTCAACAACAACATTTTGCATCATACTTGTCTTAGCTTTTAGTAAATCGGTTAAAGTTTTACCAACCATTTGATCCATTGGTTTACCATTTACATTAATCATTAAAAAATGCCCTCCTTTCTGATCATGAAAGAAGGGCATTTGCACATAGTCAAATATCGCTCTTCCTTCGATCGCATTACCGACATCAGGTTCATGGGTATTTCTCAGCCTTACGGCACCCCAGACGATGATTCTTTAGATTTAATTTTTACCAATCGCTCTATACGATCCGAATAAAATAAAAAAGGTAGTCTCTTTGCATACACAAAAAGACTACCCATTAATTTCTATAAATGGACTGTATCTTCCTGCGCAGGTATTAACCAAATCAGGTTCAGTGGGTATATTCTCAGCCATATGTGGCACCCCAGATACGTTAATTAACTTAACTACTTAACAGTAGCACGTTTTTTTTATTAATACAATCCTTTCAAGTAAGCGGTTCCATAATTAAATTGTTGTTGGTTTAACTTTTTGTTCCAGATTTCCCATCCACCAACCAAGCCAAGTTCCCAACGCTAACAAGGCAATTGCAAACAAGTAGTGCCAAATCGTAAATCCGGTATAGTCCAACGGCACAATCATGACGGTAGAAGCCATGACAATTCCAAAAATAGCATGGAATAACTTTGCATAAGCCACTTTGAACACATATGCCATCACTTTTGCAAATACTAAAACGATAACTAATAAGCCAACAATCAGTGGGACCAGTACTGATAAATCACCTGTTTTAATACCATCACTCATTCCTTTATATAATCCTAGGTAAATCAGAAAATTTGATGGACTTAGCCCTGGAACTAATAAACCTAGTCCAATCAAGCCACCTGATAATAACCAAGCACCTGTACTAGGTGTCATGGTCGAAAATAGGGGCTGTCCAAACCATAAGAATAGCAACATTAGCACACCAGTCATAACCATAATACCTAGATCAGCTTTAGAACGACCATGTTTACCAGCTTCTTGCCACAAAGTTGGAATCGTTCCTACAATGGCCCCAATAAAGAACCAACGTGCCACATTTTCTACTTCACCCAACATAAAACTAATCACAAAGGAAAGTAGAAAAATACCAATCACAGCGCCAATACCAACTGGCAGGAAGAATAAGAAATTAGCTTTGAAATTTTTGAATGGATTAGCCATGAATAATATCATACGTTCATATAAACCAAACACAGCAGCTAAAGCACCACCACTGATTCCTGGTAAAATAAATCCCGATCCAATTAATGCGCCTTTAACAGCACGGAAGATAGTATCTCCTGGTCGTTTTTGCATTGATTATAGCCTCATTTCATTTATCATTTTGTTGATATTTATATTATTTCTCTTCATTATATCTGATAAAGGCTTATAATAAGTTAAAAAATAGACTTTTATTAACTTAATGACAAAATTCTTTTTTAAGTTCTTTGCTATAATGAATTACAAAATATTTTTATGGGGGAATATCATATGCCTTTAACTTATACACGTCTAGCTCAACCAGAGGATGTTGATGCTATTTTTAGTATTATTCAACAAGCGGTTGCATATCTAGGTAGTCAAAATTCACCACAATGGCAGGGCACGGCCGAACCAAAACGCGATGAATTCATTCATGATATCCAAAAGGGGAGCGTTTATGTTTTAATTTATAATCATGCTATAGCCGGCATTGGTAAACTAGTACCCGGTCCAGAGCAAGCCTATGAAAATATTGATGGTTCGTGGCTAGGGGATGAAAAACAATATATGACACTACATCGCATTGCCATCGATGCCAACGTTCGGGGGCAAGGATTAGCACATCAACTAATTCATGATTTAGTTTTGCTATCCTTAGATCATGGTTACCGAGATATCCGTATTGATACACATGAAATTAATCAAGGTATGCAAAAAACAGTTAAAAAGGCCGGCTTTGATTATCGTGGTCATGTGTTAATGCCCGTGCCAAATGGTGATCGATTGGCATTTCAACTTTTATTGACTGATTAATATTTTTGAGAAAAAAATAACCGTCTTAGCTTGGTAGAGCTAACGGTTATTTAAACACAATCTAATACCGTTTTAAACGGCTCTACGAAAGAAGTCTTGTGGTAAACAAGGCTTCTTTTATTTATAGGCATATTATTTAAGCGATAGTGCTAGTGTTATGCAAATTATTTAATGTTATTTATACCATCCTGAAAACCAGCTATAAAACTCATAATAAAATTATTAATCACTGGAACGAAATATAAAATCAAAGTAAATATAATAAGCAAACCCACGTAATGTTTTTGAAACCGTCATTTTTGCACCTATTAGTTGCAGTCCTGTCACAACAACCTTTCTATAAAAAAAGGTGGTACAAAATATTTTGTACCACCTTAATATCATCATCTATTTAAGCGCATCATGTTGCTTAGACCACAAACTATAACCACCAACTAACGCAACAAAAAATACAATTGTTGCAACCACTGACCATCTCGTTGACCCATCAATTGTCAGAATAATCAATATAATCAGGAAGAACAAAATAGTAGCATAACTAGTTGCTGGGAACCATGGCATTTTGTATGGATTGTTTTTTGATGCTGCCGATTGCTTATATTTAATATGAGCAATCATAATCAAAATCCAAACAAAAATAAAGCTCATTGTTGCAACACTTGTGATTAGTGTGAAAATTTTTGAAGGGAAGAAGTAATTCAACAAAACAACAACTAAAAAGACAACTGCTGATGCTAACATCCCTGTTATAGGGACCATATTTTTTGATACTTTTGCCAATGATTTTGGCGCTTGCTTATTTTTAGCTAATACATATAAAGTACGTGATGTTGAAAAAATAGCTGAATTGGCTGCTGACAACGCTGCTGTCAACACCACGAAATTAATTAATGTTGCTGCAAATTTAATACCCATCCCTGCAAAAACTTGAACAAAGGGCGATTGTGTCGTGTCAATTTGATTCCAAGGATAAACTGACATGATAATACCAATCGCACCAACATAAAACAAACCAATTCTAATCGGAACTGAGTTAATGGCCTTTGGTAGATCACGCTCTGGCTTTTCAGTTTCACCAGCAGTCAAACCAACCATTTCAATACCAGTAAAGGCGAAGATAACCATTGGAAATGCCATGACAAATCCTTGCCAACCAGTTGCAAAAAAGCCACCGTGTGATACAAGATTTGTAAAACTAGCCGTATTACCACCTGTATGGAAACCAGTTAAAATCAAACCGATACCGACAACAATCAAAGCCAGAATTGCAAAGACCTTAATTGAAGCAAACCATGATTCAAGTTCACCAAACCACTTTACATTAATTAAATTAAAAGCCACCAACACAACAATAACAATCAATGGCGTCACCCATTGTGGTAACGTTGGAAACCAATAACGTAAGTAAATACCACTTGCTGTTAAATCAGCCATCGCTAAACTTGACCAACTTAACCAGTATGCCCAACCAATCGCAAACTCCCATTTATTACCTAAATAAATGCGAACAAAGTCAATAAATGACCGTATTTTGGTGTTAGACAACAATAATTCACCAACTGCTCGCATCATGAAATAGGCAAACAAACCTGTGATTGCATAAGCTAAAATAAGGGCAGGACCAGCTGCTTTAATTGCTGAACCTGAACCTAAAAATAGTCCTGTTCCAATCGCACCACCAATAGCAATCATCTGTACATGGCGTGCTTTAAGTCCACGTGATAGCTCACGCTCCGCATCATTATTCATAATATATACCTCACTGCATGAGGACAAAAAAATGCCCCCATGCCAAATTAAATTTGACATAGGGACGTTTGATAACGCGGTTCCACCCTAATTCTTAGTCACTGACTAAGCCACTTAATTACAGGTAATTTTCATCCCTCCAAAAGCGCCATTACTAGCTTACAATCATTTGCTTTCATCAACCGCAAACTTTCTAAAATCATGTTTATGACTAGTAATCTCTTTTTTCTTCGAGATTGAAATTAGTATGGTTAACTATATGCTGTTTATCATTATTAGTCAAGAAAGCATTATCTAATTTTGGCCACCAACGACTCAAAATGTTTAACATCTTTTGTTGCACCAACTACTGTTAAAACATCCCCAATTTGAATTATTTCATCTGGATCTGGTGTAATAACAACACGATCTTGTGAGCGAATAGAAATAATTGTTAATCCATACTGCTTACGAACATCAAGTTCTGCAATTTCTTTATTCGCAAAACGTAAATTACCAATTTTAATTTCACCTAATGAATGTTTATCTCCCAAGTCAATAAAATTAAGAAGGTTGGGGGTCATCAGTTGTTCAGCTAACCGATGTGCCATTTCACTTTCCGGACGGACAACTTGATCAGCACCAACTTTATCTAACACACGTGCATGTAGATTATTCTCAGCTTTTGCAACTACATGACGAACGCCCAAATCCTTCAATAGAATAGTTGTTAGAATTGATGCTTGTTGATTATGCCCAATCGCGACAACGACATGGTCGAAACTAGCCAAATCCAAATCGCGTAACGCATCTTCATCTTGCGCATCAGCAATGACAGCATGTGTGGCAATATCCATATAACTTTCTACTAAATTTGGATCTTTATCAATGACCAAAACTTCTTGATCAGCATTAATTAACGACTCTAATAACGAACTACCAAAGCGGCCTAAACCAACAATTGCATACGTTTGTTTCATATCCATAACCTCTTAATTTTTCTTCTATTTATTTTATCACTAATCACATTTAAACTGTGATGACAACTGTTGCTTGATAAACCTAAAAATAAGCTTTAAAATGGTCTATGTTCAATTGTGAACATTCTTTGAATTTTCAAAGAAAACTATCTATGTCCCATTTATCGGACAAACATTAAATTTTTTATAAGGAGATCATAGACAATTATGAGTACTTTTTCACGAACTGCAACATTGTTTTCAACAGTTGCTTTGGGAAGTATGCTGACAGCAACCACAGTATCCAGTGTCGATACCGTTATTCACGCTGCCGAAACAACGCAAACTGCTGCTCAAAAGCAAAGTTACAAACTACAAATTTTGCAAGGGGATAAAGATACCCCTTCAACAGCTTCACAATTTTATTTAGATACAATTTCATTAGAAAAGTTAGCTAATGGTGATTACTATGCCTACCTAACATCTAACACCCCAGCTAATCTAGGGGATGAACCGATTGCTAGTACAGATACCCAACACCAAGTGGTAAAAATGGGAACAAAGCAAAATAATGGTTACAATCAGACAGTTTATCGGATGACTTTGTCAGCTAATGAATTAGCGAGCGGCCAACCTATCAAAACGAATATTCACGTGAATATTCCAATGATGAACTATGACCATAACTATACAATTCGTCTAAATATCCAAGGATTTAAACCTGAACCTGTTGCAAGTTCACAAAGCACATCTAGTGCCTCAACTACCAACAGTTCAGCCGTAGCACCAAGTTCCAGTGTTGCTAATAGTGCAACAACTGAATCAAATGTTGCAAATGGTGTTTCACAAAGCACTAAGAACAACCCATCATCAACAACTGATACATCTAAATCAACTGTTGCCAAAACTGACTCATCACAAAATGATTCACAACAAGCAACTAGTGACACAGCCGCTTCAACAGTTAATAATTCACAGACGACTAAAAGTACTGTAGATGCAAAAGCTGATGATCAAATTCCCGCTGGTAAAGAAGTTAAAATGACAGCTGACCAAGGGATGGATAGATTCTTAAAGCCTTCTGCTTATATTAACATTAAAGGGGATTTGACCGACGTTACTTTGAGTCTTAATAGCGATAAAGTGATTAGTATGATTCCTTATATGATTTTTGATGGTCAAAAGAAAGATGTAACAAGTCAAAATATCACTTTCACCATCCCAACTAAGGACTTAGTAGCAGATAAAGATGGTAATGTAACGTTAGCTTCAACGACCCATGTCGATGCTGCAGGTCACGTCATGGACTATCCATCAAACTTGACGTTCAATATTAGTCAATTAATGCCTGCACAAAAGACATTCAAAACTGGCGACTACCAAATCGCCGTTAGTCCTGACAGTCAAATGGATCGTTTCTTTGCACCAAAGTTTAACGTTAAAGTTGGTGACGTTACCAGTACTGTAACTGTTACTTATCAAAACCCTAACATGATGGCAATGATTCCAAATGTAACATTTGATGGTCAAACAAAAGATCTAAATGGCAAAACTACGGTTGATTTTACCATTCCAACTAAGGACTTAACACCCAACAAAGATGGCAAAGTTACCATTGCATCATTCACAAGTGTACCAATGAGTCCACATAAAGGTTATGCATCAAACATAACTTTGGATATGAATCCTGCACTAACAAATCCATCAAATGACCAAACTGATTCATCAGCTAGCTCATCATCAGAAACACCAGTAAAACCTGATAAAGACATCTTGCAAGACGGCACTTATTCTATTAATTATAATGTCTACAAGTCAGGTACTACTGATGCTTCAACCATGGCTACTTACATGACTGAATCAGCTAAGGTAACCGTTAAGAAAGGCGAGGCTACCGTTGACTTTGCAACTAAGAATGATGCAATGTCAATGATGAAAGAATTTTCTATTAACGGCGTGAAAGCCCAAGCCAAAGGCGATTCTTGGATTGTCAAGCTACCTGTTAAAGATTTAACTAAGACAGCTAATGCCCAGATGACTATTTTTGTTGCTGCTATCAATTTCACAGAAACACCTAGTGCAGATATTGTCTTTGATATGAAGAGCGTTAAAACATTAGATAATGATGGTGGTGCATCATCAAGTTCTAGTGCTGCTTCTTCAAGCAAACCTAGTCAAAGTTCTTCTAGCGCTACTTCTTCAAGCAAGCCTAGCTCAAGCTCTTCTAGTGCTGCTTCTTCAAGCAAACCTAGCTCAAGCTCTTCTAGTGCCGCTTCTTCAAGCAAGCCAACCACACCAGCTAACCCAACTATTGAAAAAGACGGCAATTATTCTATAAACTACAAAATTTACAAATCAGGTACTACTGATGCTTCAACCATGGCTACTTACATGACTGAATCAGCTAAGGTAACCGTTAAGAAAGGCGAGGCTACCATTGACTTTGCAACTAAGAATGATGCAATGTCAATGATGAAAGAATTTTCTATTAACGGCGTGAAAGCCCAAGCCAAAGGCGATTCTTGGATTGTCAAGCTACCTATTAAAGATTTAACTAAGACAGCTAATGCCCAGATGACTATTTTTGTTGCTGCCATCAATTTCACGGAAACACCTAGTGCAGATATTGTCTTTGATATGAAGAGCCTGAAAGCATTAGATAATGATGGTGGTGCATCATCAAGTTCTAGCGCTACTTCTTCAAGCAAACCTAGCCAAAGTTCTTCTAGCGCTGCTTCTTCAAGCAAACCTAGCCAAAGTTCTTCTAGTGCTGCTTCTTCAAGCAAGCCTAGCTCAAGCTCTTCTAGTGCCTCTTCTTCAAGCAAACCTGAAAATAAGCCTGAGCAAAAACTAACTACTGATTTCAAAGACGGTACTTACAATGTTAATTACCATATTTATAAATCAGGTACTACCAATAACTCAACCATGTCTCAGTACATGACGACATCTGCTAAAGTTGTGATTAAGGACGGTAAAGCTACAATCAGCTTTGCAACTAAAAACAAAGCAATGTCGATGATGAAAGAATTCTCTGTTAATGGCGTTAATGCCAAGGCAAATGGTGATAACTGGACCGTCACAGTTCCTGCTAAGAGCCTTGCTAAGACATTAACTGCTCATATGCATATCGAAGTGCCACAAATTGGTCTAACTGAAGATCCTGATGCTGATATTAAGTTTGATATTGCTAAGGGCACAAAGCCTATCAATCCAGGCAAAGATAATGGTAAGAATGAAACGGATGGACATGGTAACGGCAATACTACTCCAAAGCCTACTAGTACCGAAAATAATAAAAAGCTAAGCCTTAAGAATAATGGTATCTACAGCATCAACTACCGTGTTTACAAAACTGGTACGCATGCAAAATCAACGATGCAACAATACATGACAGCTTCTGCAAACATTCTAGTTAAAGATGGTAATGCTACAATCAAGTTTGCAACTAAGAATGGTGCTATGTCATTGATGAAGGCTTTCTCAATTAATGGGGTTACTGCTCATAAAAATGGCAATGCTTGGCAAGTAACGCTACCTGTATCTTCACTTCGTCAAACAATAAAAGCACATATGACAATCTTTGTGCCATCAATCAATTTCACGGAACATCCTGATGCTGATATTGTCTTTGATTTGAGTAGTCTAAAAAATAGCAATGCTAAAACTACTGATTTTACAAAAACTAAAACAGACAATACAACACCAACTAGTGTAAATGGGGCAGTGTCATTACCAACTGGTCATCAAAATGCCATCAGAAATGCTGTTTTGCATCAACTAACTATTTTGCATGGTAATAACAACAGTACATCTGTTGCTGCGCAATATTTCTTGCCTACTATTCAATTAGTTCACAATGCTAATGGATCATATACTGGATATATTACGACACATACGCCTGTTATGATGGGACGTAACCCGATTTCATTTATGGATGGTAATCACCAAGTACAACTTGTTAATACTATTAAAACTGGTAGTTACTATCAATCAACTTATCGACTATCATTATCAGAAAATGAAATTAAAGCACCGATTGCAACAAGTATCCATGTTAAATTCACAGCACCTTTGAATTATGATCATATCTATACTATTCGTTTAGTTATTGGTCGTATCTTAAATGATGCTAGTGAAGCAACACAACCAACAACTGGTTTACCAGATTCTTCTAATCTCACAACTAGTCCACTAAATTCAGATGTTTCACATGGAACATTTACTACTGATTTTAATAGTAACGCTATTACTGGTACATCATTTACGCCTTTAAATACAACAAATGATGACTCTCAAAATAACGAGAAAAAAGCCAATACTATCAAGCCACATACTAAGAAAAATAGTAATGCAACACAAGTTAATAAAGATGCTCAAGCTGACTCTAAAAGCAACAATACGACACAACGTAATGTCTTAATTGTTGCTGGTGGTATTTTAGCTGCTGCATTAGGTTACATTGGTGTCGCCCTTTTGACTAATTTCTTTAAGATGAGGTAGACAAATGATTAATAATAAATCTCTTCGTTCATTACTTGGACTATTTGCCATGATTTTTTGTATGTCTGGTATGCAAACAGCTGTACATGCGGAATCTTATAATGTTCCCATGCAAGTATTAGAAAATGGCTCATCTAATACTTCTTACGCAGCAGCATACTTTTCGCACGCTGCCACAGTCACACCAAATGGTAATAATACTTATACCGTAACGTCAACTGTTACAACCGGTAAGGATCTTGGTAACTATCCTGTTCAAGTACTAAATATTGACGGCGCTGGCGCAAATGTTTCACGTAGTCAATCTGGCAATTCACAAACCATTACGTACAGTTTCGTCACATCAAACCTAAGTGCTCGTCATAACGCTGCAATTAAGGTTGATGTTAACAGTATTAATTATCACCATAACTACATTGTTGGTTTAGTATTAGATGCTTCTAAAGTACCTGCACCTGCTGCTAGTTCTTCAAGCACTCCTGCATCAACTTCTAGCCAACAAGCAACTAGTTCACAACAAAGTAATTCATCTGTTGCTGTAAGTAGTGCAAGTGAATCGGTACCAAGTTCAACTACGCAAAATGATGCAGATGCAACCAATACGAGTGTTGCAAATAGTAAATCTTCATCTTCTGCCAAAGTAACGTCAAAGTCAAAAACTAAGACGCAAGTTGCTAAAGAGAAACATGAAGATAAAGGGAAGCAATTACCCGTCGTTGCAATCGTTGGCGGTGGTTTAGTTTTAGGTATCATTCTTGGTCTTGTCTTTAATTTGAAGAAAAAGAAGTAAGTTACGATGCGAAAACAACAAAAAATATTATCGATTTTATTAGTCGTTTTATTAATCATTAGTGCCGGCTGGATCTGGTTAATGATGCGTCCGACCCAAAAAAGTGTCACAACAGATCGTATTGTTGCTACGACGAACGCGCAAGTTCAAGTATTTAATAAATTAGATGTGCCTTTAGTTGGTGTTGCAACACCAGGTAATAAGCAAACATTGCCAAAACAGTATCGTAATTTACCAAAGGTTGGTAACCACGTGGCACCTAATCTTGAAAAAATTGGCCAATTAAAGCCTGATTTAGTTTATCTTGATGCTGCAATTGCTGATGACTATCAACAAAAATTAAATAGTGACAACATTAAGCATCAACAATTAGATTTTAATAAATTAGCCGATTTGCAATCAGCTATCACAAAACTTGGTACAACCTATCATAAAGAAGATGCTGCTAAAAAGTTAAATGCACAGTTAGATATGCCAACTAAGCATCCCAAAAATCGACCCAATGTCTTGTTACTGATGGGGATGCCAGGTGGTTCATTCCTCGTTGGTACTCAAAATAGTTACGTTGGTGATTTGATTAATCGTGCTGGAGGTCATGTCATAGGTTCAGGTTCTAGCCCATTTGTTGCAATGAATGCTGAACAAATTGCACAAGCCAAACCCACTGTCATAATTACAATGGCACATGCAATGCCGAAAAATGTTTTTAAAAGCTTTGATAGTTTATTTAAACAATCCAATTGGCAAAGCATCCCCGCTGTTCAAGAAGGACACGTTTATCAGGCCAATGAACCAATCTTTAGCATGACAGCTAATCTCAATGCACCAGCTGCTTACAAACAGATTCAAACTTGGCTGAACAAATAGGAGGGCTAATGCAAAAATATTATCGTTTTATATTAGCTGGTTTAGTTCTTATAAGCGTGGTTATTGCATTACTGGTCGGTAGCACAACAATCAGTCTCGCAGCCGTTTTACATGGACAACCTGACGCTTGGCAATTAATTATTAATTATCGCTTACCGCGTATTTTAGTTGCCGTTATCAGCGGTGCCTTGATTGGTGTCAGTGGTTTGCTAATGCAAGTTGTATTACGCAATCATTTGGTGGATAACTCAATATTAGGGATTATGAACGGTAGCCAATTTTTATTAATGGCAATTCTCGTTATCATCCCCAGCATGCTCGATTTTAATGTCGTCATTGGTGGCATCACTGGTATTTTACTAACAATCGCTTGGTTCTTAGTTTCACCTAAAAATCAAGCACCATTACGTCTAGTTTTATTGGGAATTGCAACGGCTATGACCTTTCAAGCTCTAACAAACATTGCTAGTGAAGGTCTTGGTGTACCGCTACCGACATTAAGCACGGTAGATTGGTCACAAGTTATGCAATTAATCATCATGACCATTTTAGGTTGCTTATTACTCATCATGATTTGGCCAAACTTGAGATATTTTGCTTTACCAACACGTCAGGTAAAATTACTGGGGATTGCGGAACAAAAAACAACCTGGTTTGTTTTACTCGCAGTTGGTCTATGGACAGGTGCCTTAACAAGCTTGATTGGCATTGTTTTCTTCTTAGGTGCTATTTTGCCAGAAATTTCACGCTTCATGAGTCCGAACAAAAAAAGTCAGCATTTAATTTGGCCAACTGCACTATGGGGGAGCCTACTACTGCTAAATGCTGACACAATTGCACGAACGATTCTAGCACCAAAAGAGCTTCCAACTAGTGCAATTCTATTGGTTATTAGTGGCCCATTATTTGCTTTGATGTTAATAAAAGGGGGTTATCATGCTCGACATTAATCACTTGTCATTTAACCGTGATAATCATCAATTATTCCATGATCTATCAGTACAACTACCAGATCATCAAATCACAGCACTTATTGGTCCCAACGGTGTCGGTAAGTCAACATTAATTCAACTATTAACAGGTGAATTATTACCCACTTCAGGAACAATTAAAAACCGTCCTAAGCGGATTGCATTACTTTCCCAGCACAATCAGTTGTTTGAACCATTAACAGTTCGCGAACTGTTAGCATTAGCAAATGACACGTTAGATCCAGCAGTTATGCAAACATTACAACTGGATGCGTTACTTGATAAAGAAATGACTACGTTATCAGGTGGTCAGCAACAGCTTGCTTGGTTAGGCTTTGTTTTACAACAACAACCAGATTTGTTGATTTTAGATGAACCAACAACATTTTTAGATTTACATTTTCAAGAATTATTTCTAAAAACGCTCCAACAATTGCAGCAAGAGCGTCAAACAACGGTACTAATGGTGCTTCATGATTTAAATCAGGCCTTTCGTTATAGTCAAAACATTTGGTTACTACAACAGACAGGTAATTTAATTAGTGCACCAGCCACTCAGATGCATCACCAAGTAGACTTACTTTCTGACGCATTTAAAACGCCTTTACAACTCATTAAATCGGCTGATCAAGTCATTCTTCAGCCTAAGTAAAAAGAATGTGATGCAAGGGGTGTAACGTTGTTTTTGGCTTGCAGACGGTGCGCAGCGACCAAAATGGCGTTACATTAAGACTTCAATCTTGCTGAAAACGTTTAAGGCCCTAAATCCAAATAATGGATTTAGGGCCTTCTTTATTGTCTTATTTTTGTAGTGACAGCAAATAGTCATGACTTGCCAACATTTCTTGACAATGTTGCTGATCTGTCAAATTAATTTCATAAATGTGACTTGCTTGTGGATTTAATTCATCTAAAACACGTCGCCAATCAATTAAACCTTTGCCAAGTGTTAAACTATCATGGTGTTGTCCCATCGAATCTACTAAATGATAGTGCTTAATTTGTGATTTAAGGTGCTGTAAACTCTCTATAAGGGCATCATTATTACCATGTAACGAAATAAATGTATGACTCACATCATAGGCTAAAGGGAGGTTGGCCGCAATAATACGATTTTCAAATTCAACATCCCCATACGCATAAACTGGTGACGTACCATTTTCAAAAACCACATTGTCTGGTGCAATATCTCGCAATTGAGCCATTCTTTCAAAAACCACATCTTGTGCTTTAGCCACTGTTGACCAGTTCGTAACAATTTTAGGCAAATTATTTTTATAAGCGCCATGAATAAGTGCATAACCATCAACATCTTGTGCCAATTTAATTAATTTTATAGAACTCTGCATCACAAAATCATGTAATGCTGGATTAATCGTTGGATTTGTATATAATTCACAACGTTGATCGTGCCATTTCATTGGATGATGAAAAACAAGATGCGGCACTTGATCACTCACATATGACACCATTTTAATAAGATGTTGCCAACCTGTCGTTGTAAAATCCGTGTCTTCCAAATGAAATTCAAAGACATCTGGTTGATATTGTAGACGATCATCAATTTGTGTTTTATTCGTACTTGCCTTTAACCCTAACTGCATCGTTTACCACCCCCTTGTAGCATTAGTATACGCTGTTTAAATTTAACGTTCATTAAAATATATCAAAATGTTAGTGATAAAATCTAAGCGGTTCATAAACTAAAGAAGTAGGATGCAAATAGCCACCATTCATCGTGTACTACGGCATACCAAAACTTGACTTAGCGTTCTTTTTATAACTTCGTGGAAAAAAAATCACAACAATTAACCTAAAATAAAATCATCTATTATTTAGATAATAACAAATTCAAAAATAATCAAGAATACAAAAAATAATATCGACACTACCAATCAACAATGAAACATATTTTAAGTATCTTAGCTAAAAATAAAGAGAAGGCCAGAAAATCATGTCATTTTCTGGCCTTCTCTTTACTTAGCTTAATTTTTAACGTTTCATTTATTTCATTCGTAATTATTCAAAATATGATTTCCAAGCTGAATTAATATTATTCCGCTTTACTTCATTACCCCAGAATGGGACTTTTACAACACCTAAAACTTTATCATCATCAACAAACCCCCAGTAACGAGAATCATTTGAAACACTACGATGATCACCTAACACAAAGTATTTACCAGCAGGGACTTTAATAGTTTTATCACCTTCCCAGCCTTGGCGATTTCCTAATTGTGCCAATGAATTCCAGTTACCAACATCGTTAATCGTATTAGTTGCCTTTTGTTCAGCCTCTGAAATGTACTCTTGGTCAACTGTTTTACCATTAACCTTAATCACGCCATCAACAGCACTTACCGTATCACCAGGCATACCAATAACACGCTTTACATAATCTTTATTTTCTGTCGCTGAAGGATCTTCACCATAAGCATCAAACACAATGACACTACCACGATGAATTTTTGAAGTTTCAATTTTATCAGTTCGAAAAACAAAAACACGTTCATTACTTGTTAAATTAGGTTCCATTGATGAACCATCAACTTTAACCATCGTAAACCAATAAGTCCTTATCCCAACAGCAATCAGTAATCCTACTAAGATAGGAATCACCCAAGACAATATTTCACGAAATGCTTTCATGGGTACGCTCCTTATAAATATTATTAATGACTAATTTTACCATAATTCACAGCATAGAGTTTGGAAATTAAAAAGAGGTTAACATCTTTTTTTGCAATAAAAAAAGAATCAAGATTGTTCATCTTGATTCTAATCCTAAAATTAACGTTTATGATTGCGAATAGCTTTACGAATTGCTCGTTGCTTAGCACGCTCTGCTTCTTTCTTAGATTCTCGCTCACGTCGAATTTCAAATGGATTTTGAATCGTCCAAGTTTGTGCAACTTGGAATGCATTTGAAATAACCCAGTAAAGTGATAGGGCAGATGGAACAGAAATAGCAAAGAAGAAAATCATGATTGGCATAATATATGTCATTGACGTTGTCATACCATTCTTTTCAGGTTGACCCATCATTACCAAATATGAAGAAGCAAATGTAAATAATGCTGCCAGAATTGGCAAAATAAAGTATGGATCACGTTCTCCTAGTTGTACCCAGAAGAAAGTACCAGTTTCCAATACATTAGTCGTCCGAATCGCTGTATACAGTGCAATCAAAATTGGCATTTGCACAATAAGCGGGATAAAACTAGCAAATGGATTTACGCCAGCATCTTTATACAACTTCTTTTGTGCAGCTTGCATCGCTTGCATTGTTTCAGGATCACGACTTGAATATTTTTGTTGTAACTTCTTTAGTTCAGGCGCAATTTCTTGCATCTTACGCATTGAACCCGTTTGATAAACCATCAAAGGTAAAATCAATAAACGAATCAATACCGTAAAGACAATAATCCCAAACCCATAATTATCACCAAACCAGGCTGATACTCCTAAAATGGAACGTGAGAAGTTAGCAATGATAATACCACGCCAAAATCCACTTCCAGATACTTGGCCATCATACATCACGGCCGCTACAATCATAATGATTAATGCGATTAAGGCCGTAATTGCCGAACGCATGGTAAACATTTTTTTAGCAGTCTGCATTCGTTTTCTCCATATATAGTGTATTTTTATTCCGTTTCTTCATCGACAAACACATTTGCCAATTTAAAAACATGTTCTAAATTCTTTTTGATGATCGCCATGTCTTGATCATGTGCTGCTGGCCGCGCAATTACTAAAATATCAATATCCGAACGCATTTTTGGTTTAAATTCCAAAACACTTTGCCGAATTCGACGCTTAACCCACACACGCTCATGACCACGCAAACCCACTTTTTTAGAAATTGAAATTCCTAAGCGGAAGTGGGTTGGTTGTTCACGCGTCATTGTGTAAACAATAAACATTTTATTTGCGACCGAGTGATGCTGCTCAAAAACTAATTGAAAATCAGCTTCTTTTTTTACACGGTAACTCTTACGCATTTGTTTTTGCTCCAAATTTTTTTATGACAAAAGAAAACGCATGAATCAGCCAAAATAGCCGACTCATGCGCGATCATTATCAGTAATCCTAATAAAAGGCCTGACCTAATTAGGCTGACAATACCTTGCGGCCCTTTTGGCGGCGACGTGCTAGCACCTTGCGACCGTTGCTAGTGCTCATGCGCTTACGGAAACCATGCACACGTTCACGGTGACGCTTCTTAGGTTGGTATGTACGCTTCATATGAATACACCTCCCATTCGTAGTTAGATTTGGCCTGCGGTTGGCATGGCCAAACCACAATTCGTATTCAATTGTAACATTACCCCCAAATCAAAGCAAGAATATTAACTATTTAAACTGATTTTAATTCATAAGCAATGGACCATCATTTATTACCTTTGCAAAATCTTTACTTTTTATAAACGACAAAATTGTCTGAAAGTTTTCCATAATCTAACAGAGCGTTATGTTAATAAAGGCAGGTAATATAACAGAGCGTTATGTGAGTTTTCCCCACAATCCACAGTTTTTCCACATGTTCCACATATTGGTAAAACTCTTCGCCATTCTCCTTGTGGATATGTGTATAACTCTTATAAACATGAATACACCAAACCTAGATTGTTAACAACTACCTGTAAATTTCTTGTTTTTCCCCCAAGTTATCCACATTTTCCAGAATTCACTCTAAAATTTGTTTCACATCCGGTTGATAACTCATATTTAGATTTCCACAGCATGTTAATATCCCATTTTGTTATCTAAAACAGCTTAAATCGTTGCTATTACTGACATATTCCTTGTGGAAAACTTATCCACATACTGCTAAAATGAAATTTGATGAATTGTGCTACTTATGAAAATGAGCTCAGCAAACGTCCTGTGGAAAACCCACAAAAAGATATCTTAAATCCCTAAAGGAGGTTGCCAAATGGATCCTATCCAACTTTGGAATGCCATCAAACAAGAACTACGCAAGTCAATTTCGCAAGGATTCTCATTTACCAATTACGTGGATACACTTAATCCATTGCAATTAGTAGAAAACGAAAATAATACTGTTACTTTGCAATTGACAACTACATATGAACCAGTTGCATCAGAGTGGTTGGATACAAATAGTTCTTACTACCAAGCTTTTATGCAAGCTGCCATGACGGCAACATTGAATCTAACTGGTAAACCAACATTTATCATTCCTTCTGTCACTTATGTTTCACCAACACCAACGACGCTATTTGATCTACCCGATGATCAGGAAAGTGAAACAACGGAATACCAAAAAAATACCAATTTAGCTTCAGAATTTGTTACCCAATCAATTTTGAATCCTGAATTCCGATTTGAAACATTTGTTTCATCTGATGAAAATCGCGAAGCCTATGCAGTTGCTCAAGCTGTAGCCGATAAACCTGGTACACAATGGAATCCTTTACTAATCTATGGTGGTGTTGGTTTAGGAAAAACCCATTTAATGCAAGCAATCGGCAATAAAGTTTTAGAACGTACGCCAAATGCTAATGTTAAGTTCATTACAACTGAAGATTTTATTAATGATTTTACGGAAGCTTTACGCCGTGGCCAAAAAGAGACCGAAGCTTTTAAACGTGAATACCGTTCAACTGATTTATTGATGGTAGATGATGTTCAATTCTTAGCCGGAAAAGAAAAAATTCAAGAAGAATTCTTTAATACTTTCAATGCTATTACGCGTGAAAATCATCAGATTGTTTTAACATCTGATAAGTTACCCAAAGAAATACCAGGATTAGAAATGCGTTTAGTAACCCGCTTTGGTCAAGGTTATTCAGCTAATATTACCAAGCCTGATCTACCAACACGTGTTGCTATCCTAAGAAATAAATCTGATCTTGAAAATCTAAGTATTCCTAATGATGTCATTGATGAAATTGCTGCAGCAGTTGATACAAATGTCCGTGATTTGGAAGGCGTATTTAATCAAGTGGTTGGAAAAATGCGTTTTTCAAATGTACCCATTACAGTTGAAACTGCTCGTACGATATTAGAAACGATGAATTTCAAACGCCAACGTGCGATTACAATTCCATTAATTCAGGAAGCTGTTGCTAACTTTTTCAATGTTACTGTTCAAGATCTAAATGGTAAAAAACGGAACAAAGAAATTGTTGTGCCACGTCAAATTGCCATGTATATCGCTCGCGAATTAACACAGGATTCATTGCCACAAATTGGTCGTGCATTTGGTGGTAAAGATCACACGACGGTAATGCATTCAACTGAAAAAATTGAAAATGCCATCGAAAATGATAGTATTTTAGCTGAACAAGTTCAAAAAATTCGTGAAGAATTGAGCAATGGATGATAATATCGTTTGTGAATAAACGACAAAATGGTTTGTACTTATCCACAGGGTTGTATACATATACCATTTCTTGGTACATTGGTATATATAAGAGTTATCCACAATATTCACACCCCTTATTATTATTATTATCTTTTTATTTATAATTAAATAAGTCATTACGCACTTCATAATTATGATTTTGTACATTAAGGAGATCTAATGGAATTTACAATTAATCGAGCAGCTTTTATAAAAGCAATGAATAATGTTAATCGTGCTATTTCATCACGAACATCAATGACAATTTTACAAGGAATTAAATTAGTTCTTGATGAAACCGGTCTTGTTTTAACTGGATCAAATACAGATATCTCAATTGAAATATTAATTCCAGTTAATGATGATGAAGCTAATTTACAAATTGTTGAATCTGGTGCGATTGTTTTACCAGCCAATTTCTTTTCAAATATTGTTAAACGATTACCTGGTGAAACATTTAAATTAACAAATACGTCAGGGCTACAAACAAAAATTCAATCTGAAAATGCAGAATTTGATATTAATGGGCAAGATGCTAGTGCTTACCCACATTTACCAGAAATTGAAGTTAGAAATAATTTAACTTTAGCTGCAGACACTTTGAATGAAATTATTGGTCAAACCGTAATTGCGGTTTCTAAGCAATTGAGCCAACCTATTTTAACAGGAGTTCATTTTATTTTAGCTAGTGGTAATTTAACGGCCGTTGCGACTGATCGTCACCGATTAGCACAACGTTCTGTCGGTTTTGATGATTCAGATGTTAATGCTGATATCATCGTACCTGGTGCTTCATTGTCACAACTACAAGCAATGTTGGATGATGTTGAAAAAGTTGATGTGCGCGTTGCTGAAAACCAAGTTATTTTCCAATTAGGTGAAAATACAACTTTCTATTCACGACTATTAGAAGGAAATTATCCTGATGCGTCACGTTTAATTCCAACTGAAAAGCGAACAACCCTAACAATTAATGCCCATGATTTGTTACAAACAATCGAGCGTGCTGCTTTGCTTAGTCATGAAGGTCGTTCAAATGTTATTCAATTTGCCATTACAAGTGAAAAGTCTTTGATTTCATCAAATTCACCTGAAATTGGACGTGTTGAAGAGCAAATATTTGCTGCTGAAACTGCAGGAGATGATTTGACGATTTCATTTAATCCAGACTATATGCGTGAAGCACTTCGTTCATTTGGTGATGAGCAAATTCAAATTGGTTTTAAGACCGCTTTGGATCCATTTACATTGGTACCAACAAATAATGAAACAAACTTTATTCAACTGATTACACCAGTTCGAACTTACTAAAAATATAAAAAAGCCGAAAAATGCTATTTTACGAAGAAAAAGCATTTTTCGGCTTTTTTATTTAAAAGTTATCAAACAACCTGAGAAGGGCTGTAGTGCCTTTTTGAGATTGTGGAAAGTTGAAAAAAAGCGTATAATATATTTAATATGAAATCGTGCAAATGTCGTTATTTTTAGCGATAGAAAGGACTAAACATTGGCAACAGAAGTGCAAATTCAAGCCCCATTTATTACATTAGGGCAATTATTAAAAGAAGAGAGCGTTATTGCAACTGGCGGTCAAGCAAAATGGTATTTGCGAGAAAATACAGTCTTGGTAAATGAGGAACCAGACGATCGCCGTGGTCGTAAGTTATATCCAGGAGATGTTGTTGCAATTCCATCAGGAGATCGTTTTGTAATTAATGGAACAGGTGCTAGTACAAACTAATGGAATTAATGTCGTTAGAACTAAACAATTTTCGAAATTATGATACTTTAAATGTCAATTTTTCGTCTGGTGTAAATGTCTTTTTAGGACCAAATGCACAGGGTAAAACCAATTTATTGGAAGCCATTTATGTTTTAGCTTTAACTCGTTCACATCGTACGTCATCCGATAAAGAATTAATTGGTTGGCAAGCAAAAGAAGCGCGGGTTGCCGGAACGGTAGCACGACAATATAGTGATGTGCCATTGTCATTAAAACTTACTAGTAAGGGTAAAAAAGCACGAATCAACCATTTAGATCAAGCTAAATTAGCTAATTATATCGGTCAATTAAATGTTATTTTATTTGCACCAGAAGATTTAGATTTAGTTAAAGGGGCGCCTACAATCAGGCGTCAATTTATTGATCGTGAGTTTAGTCAAATGAGTGCTAAATATTTGTATATTGCAAACCAATATAAAAGTGTTTTAAAACAACGAAATCGTTACTTAAAGCAATTACAAAGTAAGCAAGCAACTGATAAATTATATTTAGATGTTCTAACAGAACAATTAGTCAATTTTGGTAGTGAATTGGTTATGCGACGGAAAAATTTAATTGTTAAATTAAATGATGCTGCACAACCAATTCAAGCTGCCATTACACAAGATAATGAAAAATTACAAGTCCATTATGTTTCACAGCTTGATGTTAATCATTTACAAGATGTGACACTAATTAAACAAGAAATGTTAACGCGATTTGAACAATTGCGTGAACGTGAAATTATTATGGGGACAACCTTGTTAGGCCCACATCGTGATGATTTGCGTTTTGAAGTTAATCAGCATGATGTGGCTAGTTTTGGCTCACAAGGCCAACAAAGAACGACAGCATTAGCCATTAAATTAGCCGAAATTGATTTGATGAAAGAAGAGACAGGTGAATATCCAGTATTATTATTGGATGATGTTCTTTCTGAATTAGATACTAATCGGCAAACTCATTTACTAGCTGCTATGCAAGATAAGGTACAGACGTTTATTACGACGCCCTCATTAAGTGATGTAGCGCGACAATTAATTCATGAACCAAAAGTATTTCATGTTGATTCAGGACATTTAGTAGAAGCTGAAGATAGTGTTAGTAAAGATAACTAGTTGTTAAGTTTAAGGAGGGAATCATGGCTGAAGAAGATGTTTCACAAATGCATACACAAGCAGACGCCTATGACGCCAGTCAAATTCAAGTTTTAGAAGGATTAGAAGCGGTTCGTAAGCGCCCAGGTATGTATATTGGTTCGACATCAAGTCAAGGACTACACCATCTTGTATGGGAAATTGTCGATAATGGTATTGATGAGGCTTTGGCAGGATTTGCGGATCATATTACAGTAACTATTGAAAAAGATAATTCAATTACAGTTATTGATAACGGTCGTGGTATCCCAGTAGATGTACAAGCAAAAACTGGTAAATCAGCGCTTGAAACAGTATTTACAATTTTACATGCGGGTGGAAAATTCGGCGGTGGCGGTTATAAAGTTTCTGGAGGACTTCACGGTGTGGGGGCTTCAGTTGTTAATGCGCTATCAACAAGTTTAGATGTATTAGTTGTTCGTGATGGTAAAGGTTATGCGATGGACTTTGAGCGTGGTCATGTTAAAACAAGCATGCACGAAGTTTCCGTGGCGGATGCGCCTGTTTCACGTGGAACAATTGTTCACTTTGCGCCCGATCCAGATATATTCCGAGAAACAATAGTTTTTGATTACAAAACATTGATGAATCGTGTTCGTGAGTTGGCCTTTTTAAATAAAGGATTACGTATTTCGATTACGGATATGCGTTTAAGCGAACCAGTTGTTGAGTCATTCCACTATGAAGGTGGAATTAAAGAATATGTTAATTTCTTAAACGTCAATAAGGATGTCATTTTTAATGAGCCTATTTATGTTGAAGGAATGGAAAATGATATTGCTGTTGAAGTGTCCTTACAATATACGGATGACTTCCACAGTAATTTACTATCATTTACTAATAATATCCACACGTATGAAGGTGGAACACACGAAACAGGATTTAAATCAGCTTTGACACGTGTCATCAATGACTATGCACGTAAGAATAAGATTCTAAAGGAAAACGATGACGCGCTTTCTGGAGATGATGTTCGTGAAGGATTAACTGCAATTGTTTCTGTTAAACATCCTGATCCACAATTCGAAGGACAAACAAAGACTAAGTTAGGGAATTCCGATGCGCGTACAGCAGTTGATCGTATGTTTTCAGATACCTTTGCCCGCTTTATGATGGAAAATCCCAAAATTGCTAAGCAAGTTGTCGAAAAGGGGATTCTTGCGGGTAAGGCGCGTATGGCAGCTAAGCGTGCACGTGAAGCAACGCGTAAGAAGTCAGGTCTAGAAATTGCGAACTTACCTGGTAAATTAGCTGATAATACGTCAAAAGATCCTGAAATTTCTGAATTGTTTATTGTCGAGGGTGATTCTGCTGGTGGTTCTGCTAAGCAGGGTCGTGAACGATTAACACAAGCTATTTTGCCTATTCGTGGAAAAATTTTGAATGTTGAAAAAGCATCAATGGAAAAGATTTTAGCCAACGAAGAAATCCGCTCATTATTTACGGCAATGGGCACTGGTTTTGGTGGCGAATTTGATGTGACAAAGGCTAAGTATCATAAATTAATTATTATGACTGATGCCGATGTCGATGGCGCGCACATCCGTACGTTGTTACTAACTCTGATTTATCGCTATATGCGACCATTGTTAGAATCAGGCTATATTTATATTGCGCAACCACCACTATATCAAGTGCGCCAAGGTAAGTTTATTCAGTATTTGGATGCTGATGAAGAACTTGAAGCATTGTTACCAACGTTACCAGCATCACCAAAGCCAGTTATACAACGATACAAGGGACTTGGTGAAATGGACGCTAGCCAATTATGGGAAACAACTATGGATCCATCTGTACGTCGTTTGTTACGTGTTGAAATGGATGATGCGATTGAGGCAGATCAAGTGTTCTCAATGCTTATGGGTGATAAGGTTGAGCCTCGTCGCAAGTTTATTGAAGAAAATGCACAATACGCTGAATTAGACGTTTAGGTTCATTACTGTGTAAACATTTAAAGTAAGAGAAAGGAAATCAAATGGCTGAAGAAGAACAAAAAAACAGCCGCATTAAACCCGCCAAACTTGGCGAGCAAATGCGAACATCTTTCTTGGATTACGCCATGTCAGTTATCGTGGCACGTGCGTTACCTGATGTGCGTGATGGGTTAAAACCAGTTCATCGTCGTATTTTATACGGGATGAATGAATTGGGAGTTACGCCTGATAAGCAACACAAAAAGTCGGCACGTATTGTTGGGGATGTTATGGGAAAGTACCACCCCCATGGAGACTCAGCAATTTATGATTCAATGGTTCGTATGGCACAAGACTTTTCATATCGTTATATGTTAGTCGATGGTCATGGAAATTTTGGATCAGTCGATGGTGATCCAGCTGCCGCTATGCGTTATACTGAGGCACGTTTGAGTAAAATTTCTACTGAAATGTTGCGTGATATCAACAAAGATACGATTGATTTCCAAGATAATTATGATGGTACTGATCGTGAACCGGTTGTTTTGCCAGCACGTTTCCCTAATTTGCTAGTCAATGGGGCCAACGGAATTGCCGTTGGAATGGCAACTAATATTCCACCGCACAATTTAGGTGAAGTCATTTCAGGTCTTCATATGTTGATGAAGAACCCTGACATTACAATTGCTGAATTGATGGAAGCAATTCCGGGACCAGATTTCCCAACTGGCGCAATTGTGATGGGTAAGTCTGGTATTCGTAAGGCTTACGAAACTGGAAAAGGTGTTGTCACCGTTCGTGCAAAAACGGAAATTGAGACTGAAAAATCTGGAAAAGAACGTATTATCGTCAATGAGTTGCCATATATGGTTAACAAGGCCAAATTAATTGAGCGTATTGCTGAGTTAGGTCGTGATAAGCGTATTGAGGGTATTACTGGTGTTAATGACGAGTCTGACCAAGAGGGAACACGAATTGCTATCGAGATTCGTCGTGATGTCTCAGCTTCAGTTGTACTAAATAATTTGTACAAAAACACTTTGATGCAAACTGGCTTTAGCTTTAATATGCTAGCTGTTGAAGATGGTCGACCAAAGTTATTAAGTCTAAAAGAAATGT
The DNA here is from genome assembly GCF_010306265.1 of Weissella sagaensis. Lineage (NCBI taxonomy): Bacteria > Bacillati > Bacillota > Bacilli > Lactobacillales > Lactobacillaceae > Weissella > Weissella sagaensis. The sequence continues at coordinate 515,403 of NZ_BLKA01000001.1, forward strand.
TAGTCGCATATCTTGCTCACCAACAAAAAGTGGTGCGTCGTCGTACGGAATTCGATTTGCGTAAGGCTCAAGCACGTGCACATATTTTGGAAGGGTTACGAATTGCGCTTGATCATATCGATGCAATTATTGCAATTATTCGACAATCACAAACATCAGAAATTGCTAAGCAAAAGTTGATGTCAGATTATGCTTTGTCAGATAAACAATCACAAGCCATCTTGGATATGCGTTTGGTTCGTTTGACTGGTTTGGAACGCGATAAGATTGAAAAAGAATATCAAGGTTTGTTGGCTTCAATTTCTGATTTTGAAGATATTTTAGCTAAGCCTGAAAGAATTGATGAAATCATTTATACTGAATTACTTGAAGTTCAAGATAAATTTGGGGATGATCGTCGTACTGAGTTACAAATCGGTGACGTGACAAGCATTGAAGATGAAGATTTGATTGAAGAAGAAGATATTATCGTATCGCTAACACATGCTGGTTACATTAAACGAATGCCACAAGCTGATTTCCGTGCACAAAACCGTGGTGGTCGTGGTATTCAAGGTATGGGTGTGAACAACGATGATTTCATCGATGAATTAATTGGCACATCAACGCATGACACGCTATTGTTCTTTACTAATTCAGGTAAAGTTTACAAGATGAAGGGATATGAGATACCTGAGTACGGTCGTACTGCTAAGGGAATCCCTGTCGTCAACTTGTTAGGCATTGAAAGTGGTGAGAGTATTCAAGCCATCATTAATGTTCGTGGTGATGCAGCTGAAAGTGAAGATTACTTATTCTTTACGACGCGTGAGGGTGTCGTAAAGCGAACACCAGTAAATGAATTTGGTAATATTCGTACGCATGGATTGAAGGCCATTAACCTTCATGATGGGGATGAATTGATTAACGTTTTGATTACTGATAGTTCACAAGATATCATTATCGGTACCCATGGTGGATACGCTGTTTCATTTAATAGCGAAGCAGTTCGTTCAATGGGACGTTCAGCCGCAGGAGTTCGCGGTATTACATTACGTCCAGGTGATTATGTAATTGGTGCGCAAGTACTAGTTGAGAATGGTCATGTTTTGATTATTACGAAGAACGGTTATGGTAAGCAAACACCTGTAGATCAATATCCAATTAAGGGTCGTGGTGGTAAAGGAATCAAGACCGCTCAGGTTACTGAAAAGAACGGTCCATTAGCTGGTTTGAAGGTTGTTGATGGTAGTGAAGACATTATGCTAACCACTAATAAAGGGGTTATGATTCGATTTACTGTTGATTCAATTTCTGAAACTGGCCGTGCAACGCAAGGTGTACGTGTTATCCGCTTGGATGATGATTCTTCAGTATCAACTTTTGCTAAAGTTGAACATGTTATTCCTGAAGAGGAGACAGCACAAACAGTAAATCCAGACGAAACAGTGTCTGATGATTTACCAACGGTGCCTGAAGATGGGGAACAACCAAGTGAAGTTGCTGAACTATTACAACGTGCAGAAGATGATGAAGATAAGTAAATAACTGATAAGCAATATTGTATGAATTTAAATTGTTTATTGTAAAAGGAGGTTGGAACGTGTTGTTCCAGTCTCCTTTTTTAGATATTTATGATATTAATGTATATGTGTTTATGAATGCCGATGTAAGCTTCCTAAAGCTGCACTTAATAATCCTATAATAAATAAAGAAAGAGTTTGCCAACTAAAAATAGTTTCGCTAAATTTAATTTGGTAAGCAACTAAAAAAAGGATAAGGTAAAAAGTCTGCCAGAGTAATTCCTGCCACCAAGCAATTGTTGGTTTATTTTTCAGTGGTTTATATTTATTAAGCGCCATGTTATTAATAAAGCTGGTCCGAAAATAATTAAAAGTAACCAAAAGAGATGGTCAGTTATAAACATACCAACTATAAACATAATGAGAGCAATAATTAAAATCAAATTATCGCGAAATTGCTTTGTCATAAATAAAAGCCCCCTCTCTATATAATTAGCCTAACAAAAATTAAGCAACTGCGCAGTGTTGACAGTTCATAAAAATGAGTATAAAATTCACGTTATATTAAAAACAAATTAAAAAGCGATGAAGAGATGAGTAGCCTAGTGATATTATCAGAGAATTTGCGGGTGGTGTGAGCAAATATTGAAGCTAGTTGAAGATGGTCTTGGAGCAAAAGATTGGTGAGCATGTGCAAACCATCAGTGGTTGACTACCAATATCAAGTTCGTTATGCAATTATGAGTCATGATGGTTGACATAACAAGCTGGTTTTGACCAGGAATTAAGGTGGTACCGCGGATAAACGCCCTTGAGAAATTAATTTCTTGAGGGTGTTTTTTGATGCTTACCAAGTATTTTTTAATTTAAAAACTAAAATGATATGATTCGGAAAGTAATGGCAAAAATGTTTACAGAAAAACGACAGTTGATGAGAGTCGTAACAAAGATTGTACATGAAAAATGGCCGATGATCACATAGCGTGAACAATATTGTAAGCGTTAGGCGGTTTGTCACCGTTATTAGACTAACCCAAAATTTTGGGTAATGAGGTTTGTTAGAGTAATCGGCAAACAAATCAGAATGGTATCGCGATGTCCTCGCTTCTGTTTTTAACAGAGGTGGGGCTTTTTTTTGAATAATTACAGAACATAGGGGAAAAAACATGGGACAAACAGCAATTATTACTGGTGCAGGACAAGGTATTGGAGAAGCAGCTGCACATCGATTAGCAAAAGATGGTTTTAACATTGCCTTGGCTGATATTAATAAACAGACAGTGACACAAGTTGCGCATGATTTACGTGAGCAAGGATTTGAAGCAAAAGCTTATATTCTAGACGTGGCTGATCGTGAAGCAGTTTTTCAATTAGTTACAGATGTGACTGCTGATTTAGGTGAATTAGCAGTATTTGTTAATAATGCTGGTGTCGCATTTATTGATTCAGTGATTGATTCTACTCCGGATAAAATTTCACGTTTATTTGATGTCAATTTGAAAGGAACTTTTTGGGGCATTCAAGCAGCTGCAACAAAGTTTAAAGAACAAGGACATGGGGGTCGTATTATTAACGCTGCATCTTTAGCTAGTGTAGAAGCATCTGCGCTTCAAAGTGCGTATTCAGCATCAAAATTTGGTATCCGTGGTTTAACACAATCGGCTGCCAAAGAATTAGCAGGTGATCAAATTACCGTTAACTCATATAGTCCTGGTATTGTACGAACACCTTTACGTGACAGTATTGATGCTAGAACGGCTGAAATTAAAGGCCTTTCAGTACCAGAACAGCAAGCTAATTGTTTAACAGAGATTGGTTTGGGACGTGAAGGAACACCAGCTGATGTTGCTGAGGTTATTGCTTGGTTTGCATCACCCAAGGCCGCTTATATTACTGGTCAAACATTGCTGGTTGATGGGGGGATGCACTTCAGCTAAGGCAGTAATTGTTCAAAAAGGAAGGAGAACTAGTAAATGAGCGCACCTAATATCGCGATTGATTTACAACAAATAAACGTGACGTTTAAACGCAATAATGAAAATTTAGTTGCACTAGATAATGTGTCATTGCAGGTTGAAAAAGGCAGTATTTACGGCATTATTGGTTATTCAGGTGCCGGTAAAAGTACTTTAGTTCGTATCATCAATTTATTACAGCGACCTGATGCAGGCTCTGTTAATATTTTGGGACAAGATTTATTGTCTTTACGTGATAAAGAATTACGTGGTGTGCGTAAAAAAATAGGGATGATTTTTCAACATTTTAATTTATTACGGTCACGTACGGTTTTAAATAATGTTGCGTATCCTTTATTAAATCAGAAGATGTCACGCACAAAACGGCATGCTAAGGCATTAGCATTATTAAAATTAGTTGGTCTGGCTGAATACGCTCAGGCATATCCTGATGAATTATCAGGTGGCCAAAAGCAGCGTGTTGCAATTGCTAGAGCATTGGCCAATGATCCTGATGTATTAATCAGTGATGAAGCCACTAGTGCATTAGATCCACAAACAACGGAAGATATCTTGCAATTATTGAAGCAGTTGAATGAAAGCTTGGGACTAACGATTGTTTTGATTACGCATGAAATGCAAGTTATTAAGTCAATTTGTCAAAATGTTGCAGTGATGGAAAACGGCCAAATTATTGAACAAGGATCTGTTGGTGAATTATTTACAAATCCTAAAAAAGCATTAACACAAAAATTTGTGGAATCAGCAGCTAATGTGACAGAAATGCGCCAACAAATTAGCGATGACCAATTAATTGAAAAATTACAACGTAATGAACGGCTACTCTATTTACGATTTTCTAGTGAAGTTACTAGTGAGGCGGTTATTTCAGCTTTAGCAATTAAATATGGTGTGTCAGCTAGTATTTTATTTGCAAATGTTCAAAAAGTTGCGCAATTATCATTAGGCTACATGTTAATTGTACTAACTGCATCAAACGAACATTTTGAAACAATCTTGCATTATTTAATCAGTGTTGGGGTTATTGTAACTGATTTTACTACAGGAGAGGAGCGCGTCTATGCTAGCTAATTGGTTTCCAAATATTGTCACAATTTGGCCACAATTTTTACAAGCAACGTGGGAAACGGTGTATATGACATTTTGGTCGGCTCTAATTGCGGGCGTCCTGGGTCTGGGTACTGGTATTTTTCTAGTCGTGACACAACCAGATGGTATTAATGCTGACCCACCATTTTATAATTTTTTAGATAAACTGGTTAATTTACTACGTTCAGTACCGTTTATTATATTATTAGCAGTTATGGCACCGATAACAAAGTATATTGTTGGAACCACCGTTGGTACGCCAGCAGCGTTAGTACCATTGATTGTCGGTATTTTCCCATTTTATGCACGTCAAATTCAAAACGCACTCTTAAGCATTGAACCATCAGTAATTGAAGCTGCACAAGCGATGGGCTCAAGTACTAGTGAAATTATTTATCATATTTATTTACGTGAATGTTTACCAGATATTATTCGTGTTTCGGTTGTGACAATTATTAGTTTATTAGGATTAACAACGATGGCGGGTGCAATTGGTTCAGGTGGGTTAGGTGACATTGCAATTAGTGTTGGATATGCCCGTTTTGAAAATGATGTCACGATTGCAGCATTGTTAATTATTTTAGTAATGGTGTTTATTGTCCAAGTACTTGGTGATTGGATTGCAAAAAAAGTTGTGCGATTTTAAAATTAGCAAATTATAAATACAGGAGGCTGGGCTGTGAAAGTTAAAAATTGGCTGATATTTATCAGTAGTTTGGTGGTTCTTGGTGTTCTATCAGTTGGTCTGCATACTTATAATACGTACAAAATAGCTCATGCGCCGGAACAGATTACGATTGGTTCAATGGGGAGTGATTATGAAGTTTGGCAACATATTGCCAAAAGTAAAGAAGCAAAAAAACTTAATTTAAAGATAACAGTTAAGCAAATTAACGACGGTGTCCAATTAAATAATGCAACAGCAGAACATAATGTTAATGTGAATGCTTTTCAGTCTTATTCATATTTGAAGTCATATAATCATGAGAATCCAAAACATAAATTAATCAATTTAGGCACAACTTATTTAGAACCAATGGGGATCTATTCAGATAAATATCAAACAATTAAAGCGATACCGACTGGTGCAACAATTGCGATAGCTGATAATCCAGCAAATACTTCACGTGGTTTATTATTATTGCAAGATGCCGGTTTGATTAAATTAAAAGCTGGCTTTGATTCTCTGGGAAATACAGATGATGTTGTTGCAAATCCACGTAATTTGAAGTTTAAAAAGATAGATGATACAACTGGACCACGAATTTTAAATAGTGTTGATGCAGCGTTGATTTCAAATACAATCGCTTTAGAAGGAAATCTAAATGTTTTGAAAGACTCGTTATATCATGAAAAAATTAATCAGAGTACACGACAAAATATTAATATTTTAGCGACAGCTGCTGATATTAGTAATCAGGATAAAAAAGATTATCAAAAATTAGTCACGCTATATCATGAGCCTGCTATTCAAAAATACATTAAGGATATGTATGATGGTACAAAGATTGAAGTGAAAAAGCCCGCTAGCTATTTGAAATAGTAGTTATTAAATAGCAGGTTTTTAATGAGTAACAAAATAAGTCACATTAGACGACGCATATAAACTGAACCCCATAAGTTGGCGGTATTTCCAAAACTTACGGGGTTCAGTTTATTTAAAAAAGGTTTGATAATATTTAGCAAATAACTTATTGAAAGACTAAAAAGCCAATCAGTTATAACTAGTCTGCCACACAAAATGCCTCTAAAAAGAGATGGCTAATATGGAGAGGCATATCAAGATTCAGTATTCTAATAGAATAAATTAATCCACGTCAGGAAAGCGATTTGTTTGATAAATTTTATCCAACTCTCGATAATCTCGAATCAAATCGTAATAACTATTATGAAAATCATTCCATAGCAAAATTCCTGCAATTTTACCAATAAACCAAAAAATTTGGTCATTATTTTGGGCATTAACAATTAGTTTTAAGAAACAATTTTGGATAATTAAGTTAAAATCATGATCATCTTGTTGGTAATGCATGATCTTTTCAAACGATGCGATAAATAAATCATGTATATTTTTGAAGGGTTGTGTTTCAAAATCGCTAAAATCAATAGGAAAATTTTGAACTTCGTACTCAATATATTTATTTAGTAAATCATATTTATCGGTAAAGTGGTGGTAAACGGTATTTCTATGAATAAGCGCTTGGTTAGCAATCATGGTAATACTAATATCTGAAAACTTATTTTCTAGTAATAATTCTTTGAAACTTGTGAAAATGATTTTATTCATTCGTTTTTGTCTTAAATTATTCATATAAATCCTTTCCGATGACTAAAACGTGTGCACTTCACATTTATTGTACATGGACACCATTACCAAAATCAATTAAGTTATAAAGTAATAGTTTAATATGGAGGAGAAGAATAGATGAATAATTTTTTAGCCAGGTTTGGTAAATGGACTTATAATAATAAATTTAAAGTCCTACTTTCTTGGGTGGTAATATTAATTGTTTTTATTGGTAGTTTGGTTGCCATGGGATCTCATTTTAATACAAACTTGAAGATTTCAGGTGTGCCATCAACGGATGTGCAAAGTGTTCTTAAGAAAGAATTTAATCAATCGGTTGATGCCGGTACAATGAATATTGTTGTGCAAAATAAGCAAGATGATAGTATTCAATCACAGGCTGATAAGAAGCGAATTAATGCAGCTGTTAAACAGATTAAAGCTGATTATCAAGACAACATTAAGACCATTACCAGCCCTTATGATTCACAAATAATTAGTGAAGATAAGACAACCGGGATTATCAGTATTACATTCAAAAAAGAAGCTAGCAATGTTTCAAAGAGTGTTGTAAATGATATTCAAAAAATCACGAATGACAAGGTAAAGTCAAACAACCTGAAAGTTGCTTATTCAGGAAATGTTATGCAAGATTATGACATTGGTGGTACATCAGAAGTTATTGGAATTTTGATCGCTTTTGTTCTATTGATCGTATTATTTAAGTCATTTATAACGGCTGGTTTGCCAATTATTACGGCAATCGTTGGCCTAGTAAGTGGATTAATTGTGGTAATGCTAGGAACAAATATCTTTTCAATTGCCAGTGTTGCCCAAACATTATCAATCATGATTAGTTTGGCAGTTGGTATTGATTATGCGTTGTTTATTTTGCATCGTTTTATTGGTGAGTTAAAAACAAGTCGACAAAATGAATTACATAAAACCGGTAAGGTAATATCAGAAGATGAGGCAATGGCAGTTACGCTATCAAGTGCTGGAAGTTCAGTCTTGTTTGCTGGTATTACAGTTATTATCGCACTTGTTGGATTGTCATTAGTTGGTATTGATTTCCTAACACAGATGGGAATCGCTGCTGCTGTTGGTGTTGTCTTTGCAGTATTATCAGCTGTGACACTATTACCAGCGCTAATTTCATTGTTGCATAAGTTTGTTAAGCCATCTGATAAAGTTGTTAAGTCAACGAAGACTAAAAAAGATGGCTTTATGACTAAATCAATTGTTAATCATCCCATTATTATGGTTATTTTGGGTGTGATTGTGCTGGGTGCCTTTATGATTCCAGTGTCACACATGCGTTTGGGAATGCCTTTTGATGGTGCATTACCTAAAAATACAACACAACGTCAAGCGTACGAAATGACAGCAGATAAATTTGGTGATGGTTACAACGCAACATTGGTTGGTGTTGTGAAATTAGATACGTCAAATTCTGATGCCCAAAATAAGAAAATTCTAACGAAGACTACTGATCACATTGCTAAGATGGATAATGTGAAAATGTTAGCGCCGGTTGTTGATGAAGCAGCTGTTGCAAAGTATAAATCACCAGCAATGCAAGATAAGATTAAGGCTGATGGTCAAAAATATGTACAAGCTAAGATGATGGACTTAATGAAGTCTAATCCAACTGCTGGTCAAGCGGAGCAACAACAAGTAATTCAAAAAGCAACGCAAGAATATCAAGCTAAGGCTACGGCAGAAGCTAAAAAAGCTGCCATATCAGATGTGCCAGCACAAATTAGCAAGGATAAAAAGTATGCGTTAGTTATTGTGATGCCTAAGACAAATACAGCATCAGCTAAAACTGAAAAGCTAGCCCAAAAGATTAACGGCTATTCGGATTCATTGCAAAAGAGTGATAATACGAAGATAACGTTGACGGGAACAAATGCCGTTAATATCGATATTTCGGAAAAGTTAAATAACGCTATTCCAATGTTTACGGGAATTGTTATGATTTTGGCATTTGTCCTATTAATGTTCATGTTTAAATCATTTATCATTCCGCTTATGGCGATTATCGGCTTTGGTTTGTCATTGTTTGCTTCATTAGGATTAACAACTATGATTATGCAGGATGGTCTTTTCAATATTAGTGAAAAAGCCCCAATCTTAGCATTCTTACCAGTTATTGTTATCGGTATTATCTTTGGTCTAGCAATGGATTATGAGGTATTTATGGTATCTAGAATTCGTGAAGTTTACATTACAACTGGTGATAATAAGCGTGCAGTGAAGGCCGGGTTACAAGAGAGTGGTCCTGTTATTATCACAGCTGCATTAATTATGATTGCTGTGTTTGGTAGTTTCGCATTGGTTCAAGACCCAACTATCAAGGCAATCGGAATTTCATTAGCAAGTGGTATCTTATTTGATGCTTTCTTTGTTCGGTTGATAATTATTCCAGCAACAATTAAAATATTTGGTAAAGCAAATTGGTATTTCCCAGGTGCTAATTATCATAATAGATTTAAAGATTAAATTGCATCATTAATGAGTTGAAAACGTTTAGGTTATTGAAAAGTAATCTAAACGTTTTTTATATGTCACTAATCTAGTAAAAATAATTAATATAAAATCTATAAATTTTTTAGTAGAGTACTTAATTAGCTGTATAATGATAATTATAAGAAATACGTTGTGGGAGATAATTATTAATGGAAAAAAATCGTGTGCCTGCCGAAGCCGTTCGGAATGCCTTAATACATTTTATTAAAAAACGTAATATTTCTATTCCAAGAATTTTAGAATCTGTTGATATCTCAAGATCACGTTTGTATGATTATCTAAAGGGAAATGGTCGTGTTAGTGCAACGACTTTTGTAAATTTATTGACGACAATTGATGTGTCATATGATGAATTATTATTACATATTTATCTGACACAACCGGAATTAATAGATGATACGATTAAAGAGTTAGGATTGGACTTACAATCTTATACCACAACACCGAATGAAGATATGGTTTATCAAGTACTTGCTTTATTTGAAGAAACGCATAATACGCGTTTATTACTAAATGTTGTGCGTGCGATTAATTCGCAAGTCGTAGATTTTGGCCAAAGATATCGGTTGGTTGAAATTGCACGACCAACTATCGTTAAGTTCCTAAAAAAACGTGAGCTATACTCATCTACTGATATGTTATTATTTGCAAATATTATTCGCCATGTGCCATATGATTCTGTCAAAAAAATGGTTGGTGAAATGACAAATCAGGTTGAAAAAATTATCTCGTTAGAAGGCTATGGTTTAGTTGAAATGGATCATTTTGCACCAGCAGCAGTTTGGAATGTTGGTCTGTTAAATTTTCAAATGTTGTTGTTAGCATTAGAAAATGGGGATACAGAAAATGTTACGCTAACAATGCGTTATATTGAAGAAAATAAGTTCCCTGACTATGGTAGTTATTTTATATTTGTTAAAAAACTATCAGAAGTGCTTAAATTAACGTTAAATGGGCAAGAGGAGAAAGCAAGAAAATTATGGGAAGCAACCGTAAAAGCTTTGAACTTCATGGTTGATGATCGCTTTTGGCCAACCTTTACTTACCTGTCACAACGATCGTATCAAGAATTTATCAAACCAGTAATTGACTATCAAAATGTCACACAAGCAAATTCATAGATACAAAAAAAGTAGCACATTTTGAGATGTGCTACTTTTTTATGATATAGAGGTAAATTAATCATTGAGTGAAATTATGAGGTAAAATCAGTTTTGAAAATCATGCGACGGTGATCAATATTTGCTTCTTGGAAAACAGGTCCTGTGGCCGTGAACCCAAGTTTTTCATAAAAACCCATGGCTTGGACTTGAGCACCTAAGTCAAGACTTTGTATGTTAGCTTGTTGTGCGTCAGTAATAATTTTCTTTAGCAATTTACCAGCATAACCATTACCTCGTGCTTCTTTAACTGTTGCAACACGTTGTACATGCCAGTTAGTGTGTGCCTCATTTTCAGCAATTCGGGCAGTAACGACGGGCGTTTCATTCAAAAAGCCAACATAATGGGTGGTTTGACTATCTAAATCATCTATTTCAATATCTAGTGGTACACCTTGTTCGGTGACAAAAACTTGTTTACGAATCATTAGTGCTGCATCATTAATTGCACCACTGCCATAGGCATGTTTTATGTTAAAGTTTACTTCGTTCATTTGCTTTCTCCTAGGGTAATAGATTGTTATTATTTTATCGCAATTTAGTTATTTTATGAAAGAAGTAAGGTGTCACAAAATGATTTGCGATATAATTGACAAGATACTAATTTTAAAAATTAATCAAACAACTTTTAGAAAGAAGAGAAAAAACAACTATGGCGCATAAGAGTCGTTTTTCTTGGATAAATACACGTTTTGGCTTTTTTGTCTTATTAGTTGTATTGGTCTGGGGAAAAACACAATTAGCAAATATAATGGATTTTCATCTGTATTCAGGAGCTTCCATTGTTCAATTGATAACTTTACTATTAAATCCGATACCATTAGCAATGTTGCTGATTGGAATTGCTTTTTATTTTAAAAAATCAAAGTTATTTTATCCTATTGCGATTATTATGTACATCATAAATACACTGTTAGTGCATTTAAATGTCATTTATTATCGTGAATTTACAGATTTTATGTCAGTTGCCACCATGCTAGGGTACGATAAAGTTAATCAAGGACTAGGGGCTTCTGGATTTGCCTTAACGAATATTCATGACTTATTGTATTGGATTGATATTCCGATTTTTATCATTTTCTTTTTATTTAAAAAGATGCGTTTTGATAAGACAGCAACTTCGAAGTTTTTGGGCTTTTCAGTATCAACTTTAGCTATATTTGGTTTTATGACGACTTTAGTATTAGGTGAAGCGGATCGTCCCCAATTAATCACACGTCAATTTGATAGTAAGATGTTGGTTAAATATTTGGGTATTGATGCGTATACGATATTTGATGGGGTTAAAACGCGTGGTGTTACTGAGATGCGCAAATCCGCTAAGAAGTCAGATATTGATAATGTATTAGATTATGTTAATAAAAACTACGCTGATGCAAATGCTAAATATGCTGGTGTGGCTAAAGGAAAAAATGTTTTTACGATTCATTTGGAATCATTTCAACAATTTTCGCTTGATTTAAAAGTTAATGATCAAGAAGTAACGCCAAATCTAAATCGTATTTATCATTCTGATTCGACAATTGCGTTTGATAATTTCTTCCATCAAGTTGGTCAAGGAAAAACATCTGATGCTGAAAATATGTTAGAAACCTCGACATTTGGGTTACCACAAGGTTCACTATTTGCAACACAGGGAAATGATCAAACATTCCAAGCAATGCCATCAATTTTGAAACAAAATGGTGGTTATTCGTCGGCTGTCTTCCATGGAAATAATGCGAGTTTTTGGAATCGTAATAACGTTTATAAGAATATGGGATACCAGTATTTCTTTGATGCTAGTTATTATGATACATCAGGTGATAAAGCGATGGGCTATGGATTAAAGGATAAATTATTGTTCTATGATTCAGTGCCTTATTTAGAAAAAATGCAACAACCATTTTATGCAAAATATATAACAGTGACAAATCATTTCCCTTATAGCTTAGATGATGAAGATAAAGATCCTAATTTTGTGACAACGGATACTGATTCTGATGTTGTTAATGGTTATTTTGAGACAAACCATTATCTTGATCAATCAATTGGTGAATTTTACAATTATCTAAAAAAATCAGGACTATATGACAATTCAATTATTGTTTTGTATGGTGACCATTATGGTATTTCAAATTCAGAGAATAAAGAACTAGCATCTGTATTAGGGAAGGATCCTAATGAATGGACTGATTATGATAATGCACAATTACAACGTGTACCATTTATGATAAACATTCCAGGTTGGCATGGTGGTGGTATTAATCATACTTATGGTGGTGAAATCGATGTAATGCCTACTTTATTGCACTTGTTGGGTGTTGACTCTAAAAAATATGTGCAATTAGGTCAAGATTTATTGAGTCCAAAGCGTAGTCAAGTGGTCGCCTTCCGCGATAAAGATTTTGTTACACCAGAATATACGTATATTAACCATGAATTATATGATAATAAAACGGGTGAGGTGATTACAAACCCATCTAAGGAAGTCCAAGATAAGATTGATAAGTACAAAAAAGAAGTTCGTGAGAAACTAAAAGTCTCCGATAATCTTAATCAAAAAGATTTGCTACGTTTTTATAAGCCAAAGGGATATCAGTCTGTTGATGCTTCTAAGTATAATTATGCAAATGGCTTAGCTAAGCTAAAGACATTAGATGAACAAAGAGGTGATGAATCAACATCATTATGGCATCAGCGTCATGATAAGAAATCACAATCATTATATGAAACAGATGCGCCTGAGAAGGATAAACCTAAATCAGATACATCACGTATTCAACAAGTTAACCCGGATGGTGGTGATGATACTGATGGTGGTGATGATACGCCAAATCCATAATAAGGTTGACAAATTTGTTAAATAACCTGACAATTAATACGATTATAATTGGTTGAAGGAGAAAAAGTATGGCATTTTCAGGAGAGCATTCATACCGAATGAAGGCCCTGGAATCAGAGTTATTTCAATTTCGGATTGGTGAGTTAGCAACAATGACAGGAGCTTCAACCCGACAATTGCGCTATTGGGAAAGTAAAGGAATCATCTCTTCCCTAATTCGAGAGGGTGAACAAGAAGCACGTGTTTATAATTATAAGGCTTATGTAACGGTTGCTTCTATTAAGCAGTTTTTAGATGAGGGTTATACCTTGCAAGGTGCTGTTAAAAAAACGAAGGAACATCAAGAAAATTGGCATGTTCTACATGAGGTTATTCGGCATAGTGTGCAGGGGATGACAGTATTAAACAATGCGCCAGCTGTTGATTTAGGTTTCTTCGATGAAGATAAAACACAGCGCTTGTACGCTCAGATTGATGAAAATAATAAAGTAAAATATACTGTTCAACCATGGGACGCTGATTCAGCCCCTATTGAGTAGGTGATACTGTTTAATATCTCGACATCATTGGCTGATTATTGGGCTGATGATGTCGAGATATTTTTGTATAAAATTTAAATACAGTACCGCAAAAAAGCATGAATAACTGTTAAACTAATAAAAGATTGAATAAAGAGGAATATGGTGATGGCAAATTGGCAGCAATTTTATAAACGTTCTTGGTCAGAGAGAGTTAATATCTTGGCCGCTAATCAAAAATTAACAAGTGCAGAGCAAAATTTAATTAAAGAAAATTATAATCATATTGGTGAACAGCAAGTTGAAAATTATATTACGAACTTTGGTGTGCCAATGGGATTGTTATTAAAATTACCAGTTAACGGACAAGAAGTGAATGTGCCAATGGCAACTGAAGAACCAAGTGTGATTGCGGCTGCTAATAATGGTGCACGTATCATGCGCCAAGGTGTTGGCGTTCAAACTGAGTTTTCACAGCATTTAATGCGTGGTCAAATTTTATTAGTTAATGTGCAAGATATTTCAGCATTATCAGAGTATGTTCAAAAAAATGAACAATTACTATTAAAGTGGGCGAATGATGCGCATCCATCAATGGCTGCTCGTGGTGGTGGTGCGCAAAGTATTTTAGTTGAAATATTGGCAGAAAAAACGGTTGCTGTTAATGTGATGGTTGATACCAAAGAAGCAATGGGTGCAAATACGGTTAATACGATGGCCGAAGCTGTTGCAGATAAGTTGCGACAACAAGGATACCAAGTGTTAATGGCGATTTTATCAAATTATGGTACTGAGTCATTAATTACGGCAAAGGTTGCAATTCCAACAGCTGCATTAGCAACTAAGCAAGGGTTGTCCGGCACTGAAGTTGCACAAAAAATTGCATTAGCTAGTCATATGGAAACATTATCACCACATCGAGCAGTAACGGCTAATAAGGGTATTTTAAATGGTATTGAAGCTGTTGTATTGGCCAGTGGTAATGATACGCGAGCTGTTAATGCTGCTTTACATGCTTATGCAGCGCATAATGGTCAGTATCAAGGATTAGTTTCATGGCAGGTTATTGATGATGAATTGATTGGAACAACGACAATGCCCTTGTCAGTAGGGGTTGTTGGTGGTTCTATTGGCATTGTGCCTGCAGTTAAATTAAATCATCATATTATGGGCCAACCAACAGCCAAAGAATTGGCAAGCATTATTGTAGCAACTGGTTTAGCACAAAATTTATCAGCGCTTAGAGCTTTAGTTTCAACTGGTATTCAAGCTGGACATATGGCACTACAAGCAAAGTCTTTAGCAGTTCAAGTTGGTGCACATGCAGATGAAATTGCACCATTAGTGGCTAAGTTAAATGAAGCCCCTAAAATAAATGCCACATTGGCAAGCGAATTACTGCAACAATTACGCCAAGAAAAAACAAATTAAAGATAGGAAAATAAGATGAAATTTACAAAAGACACGTTAGCATTATTAGATCAAGTCAATGCAGTATATCCTGGGTCAGTTATTTTACGTGGTACTGATACAGCAACTGGTGTGATTACACATGACCAAGTTTCAACAGATATGCTTGGAACACGATTAATGGTTGAAGTAACAGATGGTACGGCACCTGATTTTTTAGCAACCGCTGAGTTATTGACAATGTTATTGACGTTGAATGGTTATCCTCAAATATATTTTCAACTTAAAGGACAAGATATTAATTTAACCGATCAATTGATGGTCATGTCAACTCATTTATATCAGCCAGCATTGCGAGCAATTATTTATCGTGAGCAAGCATCACATGGCATGTTGACTCAGGCAGTTGTTCAGGGGATGGTCAGTGGTGTACAACAAACATTAACGCCAGAAACAACTGATAATAACAGTGAAAATGCTTTGCGTTTGTTAACGTTATTAGATTTACAGGTATTTTTGCATAGTGTACCACAAGAAACTAATGATATTATGGCAACCATGGCACAACAATACCCACAATCATGGACAGCTGCACAAAAAATATTTGATGCTATGAAGGTTGATGATATTAAAAATGCCTTTGGTGTCCACCGGGCTGTTGTAACAGCTTTTAAAATGTTTGATGAACAAATGATTACTTGGGGATTGCCTGAGATTCATGCTGATGAATTTGCAACGTTGACGCCAGTATTATCGGAACGTCAACTACGATTGCCTTTAGCACAAGTATTTGATATTAAACATTTGACTATGCAAGATCGTCATACTGACAAAGAAGCTTATGCTGGGTTATTGAAGGCATCTGGCCAAAATAGTTTTGTCTTGTCGGTGCCAGATGATAACTTAGCTAAATTCTTTAAAGAGCTCTATCAAACACCTGTTAAGGAAGTTTTGGTTAAAATTGGGCAACCATTTGCAATACGTTAAGGAGGGGGAAATGACATTAGTAACGTCAGAAACACAAAAATTATTTGATAATGCTAAAAACATTGTCTTTTTAACAGGTGCAGGTGTTTCGACAGCATCGGGTATTCCAGATTATCGTTCTAAGGGTGGTATCTATGATGGTGTTTCGTTATCACCTGAATATCTTTTAAGTACGGAAGCATTGGCTAAAGAACCAGATAAAATGTATCAATTTATGAAGGACAATATGTACTTTTTAGATGCTCAACCTAATGTTATTCATCAAAAGATGGCTGCATTAACTAATGAAAATCGTGCCCGTATTATCACGCAAAATGTTGATGGGTTACATTTAAAAGCTGGTGCTAAGAATATTATTGAGTTTCATGGCTCTCTATATAATATTTATGCACCAATTGATGGTAAACCAGATAGTGTTGTTTCATATCTAAAGTCACAATACCGGTCAGATGGTGCTTTATTACGACCAGCAATTACTTTATATGGTGAAATTCCATTTAAGGTAGATCAAGCTGCTCAGTGGGTGATGCAAGCAGATTTGATTGTAATTGTTGGTACTAGTTTTGTTGTTTATCCATTCGCAGGACTATTGCAATATGCTAAACCAACAGCCCCAGTGTTAGCAGTTAATTTAGAAAAAATTCCAGCACCGGCTAATGTACAACAAATCGTGGGTGATGCACGTGAATTTTTTGAAGCGTTACAAGTCTAATTGATAGAAAAACTGGTATTTAGATACCAGTTTTTTTCTATAATTAAATTGCTATGTATAATTAAACAATGTTCGTTAAAAATTAACGATAATAACCTGTTGACGAACGTTAAGATTCCTGTTATTATTATTGAGTTGGCAAATGAGTCAGCAATATTACAAGTAATCATTCATTCAAAAATAATTAATTCATAATTAAATGAAATTAGTTATTGACAGACGATTGATTATCCTGTAATATAAATTAAGTTGTCAGCGAGACAACGACGTAGGTCATTGAAAACTGAATATCGTTTCGATAGAACAAATGTGTAGGGTCTTCAAGCATTATGCTTGAAACAAAAACATTTGCGAAGTCAATTCGCTAGTAAATTCGTTTAACTTCTGTTAAACAAAACAAATTAATGAGTTATACT